>JAJRTE010000211.1 GCA_024278455.1 Myxococcota bacterium | reverse complement strand
GTACCCGGATGCGCAATTCCGTTCCACGCAACTTGTCCGTATTCAGCTCCATCCTGCGGCCCGACAGCCCATGTAGGAGCAGCCGATACCGACCGGCCCTCTTCACCCCGATCTCGACCACTGCTTTGCCCGGGCCGCCAAGACCCATAAGCAGGTCGGCGTGGAAAATGTCGACGGCAACATCCTCGGGAGAGACCAGAGCCGCCAGCACGTAGCGCAACCTGTCCGGACTGGCGCTCGACTCAAACCCCACTTCCACGGCGGTCTCATCGCCAGCAACATGAAACGGCCTCGACGACACGTCCGCACTGAGCTGCTCCGTCTCGAAGGACTGCTCCAACAGCACCTTGCCCGAGAACAGCGCGTGGAGGATCAGCGCGATGTTGATCAGCGCGCACACCAGGCTCACCGCGACAACGAATCGGTACTGGCTCCTGGGAACGGGCGGGCGGGCCAGAAAGAACTCCTCCTCGCCCACCTCCTCGACCTGCTTGCCCGTGGCCGCGGCCACATCGGAGGGGCTGACCTCGCGCCCGATCGCAACCTCCAATTCCTCCCCGGTGTCCTGAACCTCGTACTGCTCCGCAGGGTCGTCCAGGCCGATGAACTCCGCGTATCGACTCCGGTCCCCCACCCGCGCCACCCAAGGCAGCGCCCCGTCCACGTAGACCAACTCGTACTCGCCCGACTCCACGAAACGCCACCACTTCCCGTCGTAGGTCCTCGCTTCCTCTCCGAAGAGGAGCCGGAACGGGTCGTCGCACTTCAGCATGACGTGTGCGGGCCAGGAGACAGAGTACTCGCCCCGGTACTCATCCAGCCAGAACGTGCCGCGGGACGGATTGTAGAGGAGGTACTGGGTCGTACACTCCTCCGGATCCCCATCCTCGATGAACACCATCCGGGCCACTACCTCGTACCGGATACCGTCCTTGCGGTAGGAGTCCCCGATCTCGAGGAGGAGGTTCCACTGGTTCGCTGGGCCTTTGCCAAGGACGACCAACTCCTCCCGATCGAGTTGGAGGTGGGTGCCACAGTAGGCGCATACCACCAATTCCGCTCGCTCATCCTTGATCTCCAGGCCCGCCCCACACTGCTTGCAACTCAACGACTTCGGACGGAACCGCGGCCGCGGCCGTCCCTCCCCGGGGGCGAATCGTCCAGAGCCAATGCCACTCACCAGTCTTCTCCCTCGTCGTCCAGAACCAGCTCCTCGTGGGCGATCCACTCCCCCTTGAAAACGGTCGGCCACTCTCCATCGTACTCGAGACCCAACGTGTACCGGCCGTCCAGGCTGGATCCATCCGCGTAGGGGTAGCGCTCCCCGGTTTCGACCCGCTCCAGGAGTTCACCCTCCATGCCAAGGCACTCCGCCTCCCCCTTCTCCTCGATGACGAAGGTCTGCCCATCCACCGAGACCCGGCCGCCTACCGCGAGGGACTCCCAGGAAGGAATGCCCGTGCTCTGAATCACTGCCTCGAGGGCCAGCTCGTGGTTGTCCTCGGTGACCCATGCCGTGGACCCATCCTCGAACTCGATGAACCACTCGTCCCAGAAACCCTGCCCGAAGCTGTACCGGATACGCCCCAGCACGACAAAGCGTTTTCCCCGCAACGCCCCCGCAGCACCCCGGTATAGCCTCGTGAACCCCTCCGACAGAACCGACTGCTTCCCTGCGTGCGTGATGCCCCCGCCTTCCCAGTAGATCGCGTTCCGGCAGTATTCGCACACCACCATCAGCACCCCGGGGTTGGACACCGGCAACACGGCCCCACAGGTGGGACAGTGAACGTCTTGCGGCATTGATCTCCTCTCCTCCGTCCACCAGACTACTTGCCGCCCTGGAGCCCGCCGCCCAGGAACGAACGCCTCGGGTAGGTCGCATGGTACCAGGCGAAAAAGCTCGCGGGTACGCCGCCCGCCACGCTGCCCTGGCGAACACTGACGGACAACGCCGGCCCAGCCTTTATCACTCCGATGTTGCCCCAAAAGGTCCCCCAGACGGCCACGATGGTCGTCAAGGCCAGAAGGAGCTTCCATGCCACGAGCATCCGCATTCCCGGTTACCTCCTCGCTCCAACCTGGGGTGCCACGACCTGGCTCGGTGCCCCTTCCCACCCTCCACGCGGTGCGACCGCCCAGACTTCCGCCGCTCAACCAGACTCCTTGCGCAGAAACGCGCGCTGGAGCACGTGGAAGCAGCAGCCTGCAACGGCTGTCAAAAACGCCAGCGCCCCGGCGACCTCGCTCGCGATGGGCGACCGGCGACCTTCCCGGGCCACAATGCGAAAGGACCGCCCGCCCTCGTACAGGTGCGACGCCGCGTTCCAGTGCACCAGGAAACGATACTGCCCGGCACGCGGGACCTCGAGGTAGACGCGCTGCTCCAGTACCTCCCCCCCCGTCTCCTCGGGGGTACCCCCCTCGTGCCAGAGATCGGCACCGAAGACATGCCTCGTCATTCCCTCCCCGTTCACCAGGGCCGCGTCCAGCTCGAGCCACGCCTCTCGTAGCGCCATGCTGCTCAGATCCACCTCGAGGACGCTCCCATCCCGCATGGTCCGGAAGTCGTCGGTGTTGGTCTCTCCCGTCAACTCCTGGAAGTGCACCGTCTGGTCGAAGACTTGTGTGCCCATCATCCGAGATGCAGCAAATACCGCCAGGCAGACGAGCACACAGCCTATTGCCCAGAGCGCAAGGTCGCGGTAGGCACCCGGGCGCACCCCCTCCAGGAACCACCCCAGGGTATCCGAGGGCACGAATGCCCGATACGCGCGCCACTTGCCGCCCGTGGCCCACGCGACTTCCTCCCGGCTCAAGCTCCGGCCCATCGCAAACTCGCGCTCCCCGTCCACCTCCTGGACCTCGTAGGTGTCCTTGGTCCCGTCCAGGGCGGCGAACTCGACGTAGGAGACCCGGTCGCCCAGGCGCGCCACCCAGGGAAGGGTGCCGTCCACGTAGACGAGTTCGTACTCCCCCGACTCGGCGACACGCCAGCACCTGCCGTCGTGGGTCTTCACGGGCCAGTCCTTCTCCTGGGCGAACGGATCGTCGCATGCGGGCATCACGTGGGTTGTCCACGAAATCGCGACCTTTTCCTGGTACACGTCGATCCAGAAGCTACCTCGACGCGGGTTGTAAAGAAGATATTGGTAGGTGCGGTCCTCCGGATCCTCATCCTCGATAAAGACCAGCCGGGCGATGACCTCGTACCGAATCGCGCCCAGTTGAAAGGAATCTCCGAGGTGGCAATGGAAGAACCAGCTCCTGCGCCGACGCTCTTCCTCGAGACGCGACAGCCCTTCCCGCAGCACCTGGTAGCGCGATCCGCAATAGGTGCACACCAGAAACTCGGCGCGCTCGTCCTTGATCTGGAACCCGGCGCCGCACTTCTCGCAGTTCAGGGCCCTGGGCTCGTGCCGAGGACGTCGCCGCCCCGCCCCAGGTGCGAATCGTTCCCAGCCAACACCTCTCATCAGCGCTTCCCCGCCACAATCCCTCCTCCTTGGCGAGCAACGCCCGACGTGCCCGGCCAACCCTCCTGGGCCCCAAGGCCGCGCGGAACGCGTGACTGTCCTCACCGTCACAACGATCGGTTGTCGCAAAGTATCAACGGTGCCATTCTAGGCGCGCACCAATCAGGTGTCAACAAGAATGTCCGCAAACCTTTCGCCGGGATGCCACCGGTCATCCCGCCGTCAACGGCTCCGGGCCGATGGGGAATGCGACGGGGTCACGATGGGACTCGAGACCGAGGTTCAAGGAGGGCGTGAGGGTAGGCAGCGCGCGCCTGACACTGAGTGACCAACAACGTCACGCCCGACGCCGTCGCGATCGGGGTGGCACCTGGCCAAAAAAGGCCTTGCTGGTTTGTGCCCAACGCGCATCGCCGCCCTTGGAGGTTGGTTTTGTGAGGTATTTCCTCAAGAGAGCGGAACGATATCTCGAGAGCGTCTCGCGATAGGAGTGCGTTTGGGACTGCGAGGGTGCGGGGAGCGGGCGCGGGAAGCGGGCGGGGGGGTCAGCCGCCTTTCAACTCCCGCTCGATCTGGGCCACCTGTTCGTCGGTCAGCCCCAGCTCCACCTGGCGCTCGATCAGGATGGCGCGTTCGTCGTCGGAGAGATGGCCGTCGGAGAGGAAGACCGACATGATCTCCTTGTACTCTTCCATCGCCGCGGTGGACATGCCGAGTTCGCTCCGGGCCTTGTCGATCAACTCGGCGGCCCGTTCCTCGCTGATGTGGCTGCGCTTGCGATTCGACTCGAGCATGGCCTGAATCGGGGGAGTCAGGTTGCCACTGGTGTTCTTCAACGCGGTACGAGCCAGGATCAGGAACCGGTTCTCGGCCGCGGGGTCCGCCGCTGTCTTGGGCTGAGCCGGAGGCTTGCGCAAATCCGGGGGCTGACCGGGGTGGCTGAACGACTGCATCATCTGCTGCCCCATGGACAGGCCCGCTGCCAGTTCCGCGGCCGTACCGGCCATCCCCCCACCCTGGCCCTTGCCCAACGACTCGGCCATCTGGTACTGCATGTAGTTCCCCGCCCCCACGACCCCCATGCTCGTCCGCTTGTCAATGGCCTTCTCGACTTCCGGCGGCAGGGAGATGTTCTCGACGAAGAGCTTTACCAGCTCGAGCCCGTGGTCGTGGAAGTCGTCCTGAACCTTGCCCATCAGCATGGTCGAAATCTTGTCGTAGTTGCCTGCCAGGTCCAGGACCGGGATATCGGCGCCACCAACCATGTCCGAGAAGGTGGACACGATCATCCGCTTCAACTGCCCGGTGATTTCGTCGGTGGTGAAGTAGCCATCGGTCCCCACGACATCGCGAAGGAACTTCTCCGGGTCGGTGACCCGAATGGAATAGATGCCGAACGCGCGGAGGCGGACCACGCCGAACTCGGCGTCGCGCATGATGATGGGGTTCGACGTGCCCCACTTGAGATCCGTGAACATGCGGGTGCTGACGAAGTAGATTTCGGCCTTGAAGGGGCTGTTGAACCCGTATTTCCAGCTCTTCAACTTGGTGAGAACCGGCATGTTCTGGGTGGTCAGGGCGTGGCGGCCCGGTTCGAAGACATCCGCCAGTTCCCCTTCGTTCACAAAGACCGCCGCTTGTCCTTCCCGGACGATCAACTGGGCACCCATCTTGATCTCGTTGTCTCGTACCGGGAAACGGTACACCAACGTGTCCCGCGTGGGATCTTGCCACTCGATCACCTCGATCAATTGTCCCTTGATGAAGTCGAAAAGTCCCATGGCATTCTCCTGATTTCCTGGAACACCGGGATACGTGCAACCGGCGGGCACGCACCGTGCGGCATCCTCGAGTCTCCGCGTGCTCGTTCGCAATCCCCCCGCCACCGGCGTACCTTATCAAATCTACGGGCGAGCGTAAACACAAAACGCGACGGACAGCCGCCAGGGGGACTCCCGGGTTCGCTTCGCGCACCAGCCGAACAGGGGCGGGCCGGGCGACGAATTGCCTTGTCTCCAAGCGCTTCAGGGACTACATTCGAAAGCGCGCAGTCATCCACAAGAAGGGCAAGACGGCGAGCCCCGCGCGGCCGCCGTTCCACGACCGGTTCCCATCATCGTCAAGGGAGGCACATCATGGACCAGGCCCCCATCCGGCTCGGTGTCAATATCGACCACGTGGCCACCCTGCGCCGGCTGAGAGACACCCCCTATCCTGACATCGTCGAGGCCGCTCGAGCCGTCCTTGCCGGCGGTGCCGACCAGATTACCGTGCACCTGCGCGAGGACCGGCGTCATATCGTTGACAGCGACGTGGCACGACTCAAGCGTGAACTGGACGCCGACGTGAATCTCGAGATGGCTGCCACCGAGGAGATGCACGACATCGCCGTGGCGCTCCATCCGCACAGTATCTGTATCGTCCCGGAGAAACGGGAAGAACGCACCACGGAAGGCGGGCTCGATTTCTCCTCGGCGGCCCGCAACCGGCTCTACGAAACCATCGCTCGAGACGCTTCGGAGTATGGCATTCTACCCGTCTTCTTCGTCGAGCCGGACCCGGAACACCTCGAGATGTCTGCCCGGCTGGGCGCTCGAGGCGTGGAATTGCACACCGGTGCCCTGTGCCTGGCCCACCAAGCAGGGGATTCGGACGGGTTGGAGGCCGAGTGGGCTCGAGTCGTGCAGGCCGTGCGGGTGGGCCGCGACCTGGGACTCTCCATCCACGCCGGGCACGGTATCGACTACGAGATAGCACCCAGGCTCGCGACGATCGAGGGCATTCGGGAGTACAACATCGGTCACGCCATCGTGTGCGAGGCCGTTTTCGTCGGTCTTGAGGAAGCCACACGCCGGATGAAGGCTCTGCTCACGAAAGGAACCTGATGTGCCCCCCGGAGGTGCTTGCACACGCCTCTTTCGTGTTGCCTCGAGGCGCTGTTCGCAGCAAGGGAGAAACAGTGTGAATTCCCCCATGGTTCCGTTGCGCTCGAGGCATTTCGTCCTCTTGCTCATGTTCGGCGCCGGCGCAACGTTGTGGAGCGGTTGTGCCGGTCGAATTGCGCGCATCAAGGACGAGAGCCTGACCAAGAGTGCCGTGGAGGCGACCCGACCGGTATCCTCCACGCCGTCGGACTACCGCGCCTACGTGGCCTTTCTCAGGGCCACGGACCTGGACCGGGTAGGTGAGACGAAGCAGGCCGAGAAGTGGCTCAAGAAGGCCATCGACTACGACCCGGGCTCTCCGACCCTCCAACTCCGCTACGGCTCTATCCTGGCAGAGCAGCAGAAGCTCGACAAGGCACTTGAGGCGACCCGCACGGCGATAGCCATGGACCCCGCCGACTACGAAGCCCGACTGCAGCTCGGCGACCTGCTTCAGATCGACTCCCAGTTCGACGCGGCGGAAAAGGCATACCGGGACGCGATAGCGCTGGCGCCCGAACGCGAGGAAGCCTACCTGGACCTGGCCTACCTGTATCGCGTCGAGGACGATCCGGAACAGGGGCTCCAGGTCCTCGAGAAACTCAGGGAGTTGAACGGCACCCTGTCGGTCCGCCCCACGCTCCTGGAGGCAGCGTTGTACAAGGACCTCGACAAGCGTGTGGAGGCGGAGGCCGCGTTCCTGTTCGTGCTCGATGAATACCCGGAGCTGCGCGTGGCTCAGAAGGCCCTGTTCGATCTCTACCTGCTCGACGGGGACCTCGAGGCCGCGGCCAGGAGGCTGGAAGCCGTGTACGCCGAGCGTCCCTGGATGGACTGGATCCCCAGAGCGCTCATCGAACTGTATGCCAGGCTGGGTGACGTCGAGGCCATCAACCGGCACCTGCGCGCGCGATAGGAAACGCACCCGGAAGAGACCGACAAGCTGCGTCTCGACGCCGTCGATCAACTGGCTACCAAGCGGGCGTTCGACAAGGCCATGGCCGTTCTCGAGCCCATGTTGACCGAATCCACCGAGAACTACTGGGCACTTTTCTATGCCGGGTACCTCGATGCAAGCCGAGGGGACATGGACGAGGCTCTGGAGATGTACGCCAGGATCCCGGTCACCTCGGAACTCTACCCGAACGCCCTCGAGAATCGTGCGCTCGTCTTGAACGACATGGGAAGGACCGACGAGGCCATTGCGCTACTTGAAGCCTACCTCGAGGAGGAACCGGATGCCGATGATGTCAAGTACGCCCTGATCGGCATCTACACCCAGACGAAACAGTATGACAAGGCCCTGGGTGCCATCGCGCATGTCCTCGAGCAGCGGCCGGACGAGCCTCGAGCCATCGTGCAGAAGGCGTTCGTCCTGGAAGAGACCGGGCGTGTCGAGGAGGCGATAGCGCTCCTGCGGGAGAAGATAGGCAAGCGGTCGGACTACACGCGGTACTACGAGGCGCTGGCCCTGATCCTGGCCGACGGCGACCGGCTCGACGAAGCCATCGATGTGCTCCACGAAGCTCTCAAGGTGGACCCCGACAACATCTCGTTGCGCTTCAGTCTGGGTACCTACTACGGTCGCCTCGAGAAGCACGATGAGGCCATCGCGCAGATGCAGAAGATCCTGGAGCAGGACGAGAACAATTCGGAAGCGCTGAACTTCATCGGGTACACCTGGGCTGAGTTGGGTGTCCGGCTGGACGACGCGGAGGTTCTCATCAAGCGAGCGCTCGAACTCGATCCCGATAATGGCTACATCACCGACAGCCTCGGCTGGGTCTACTACAAGAAGCACGACTACGAACGTGCCGTCACCACCCTGGAACGCGCGGTCCAGCTCATCACCAGCGAACCGATCATCGTGGAGCACCTGGGCGACGCCTACCTCGAAATCGGGGAACGCGAGAAGGCGCTCGACGCCTATCGCCGAGCAAGCCGGGAAATCCTGGAGGAGGAACGGCCCGACCCTGCCGACGTGGAGCGTATCACGCACAAGCGGGACAGGCTCGAGCGCGAGCTTGCCGGCCTAGCGCCCCAGGAAGACGGCACGCCATGACCTGGGCACCGGGGAAAATGCCAGCGTTGGCGGTCCTGCTGGCGTTGGCGCCGGCTTGCGCGTCTCACCGCCCCCCCCCGCCGAGCTTGCCCCCGTCTCCCCCTCCCCTCGAGACCATCGCGTCACGCCTATCGGCCCGGACCGGCGAAACCGCCATCGAAGGCCTGTTCAAGATCGATCTCCAGACTTCCGGCGGACGCCGGCGGCTCAACGGCGTCCTGCTGGCACAGGAGGAGACCGGGCTTCGCGTGGAACTGTTCTCCATGATCGGCCCCCCGGTCGGCTATGTCACCCTTACCCCTTCTCATGCCAGCATTTTTCTGCCCCTGTCGGACCGCACGTTCCTCGGCACCGAATCGCCGGACGAGGTGCTGGCCGCGTTGACCGGGGACCTGCTGACCACGAGCGAACTCATCGGTCTCTTTCTCGGGCGTCTCCCGGATTGCCGCCTCGGCAAGGAGGTGCGATACCTGCCCGGAGACGACCGTTTCCTGGTCGACTGCGTGGCAGGCGAAGGCAGGCACTACGAGCTTCGACTCGTTCCCGATACGCTGCTCGTCGCGCGCGTATCGCCCGTGCACGGGCAGTCGCCGGAGCGCTTCGCCTGCGAGCTGGACGACTACCGGGCGGTTGGAGAGAGCCGCCTGGCTTTCCAGATCACCCTGCGCGCCGGCAAGACCTTCGCAGCGGACATTCGTTTCTCGAAACTCGCGCCGAGCGGGCCTTTCGACGAAGGCGTTTTCGAACTCCAGCCCCCGCCGGGAGCGCATGAAATGCCCCTGGAGTCCGTCCTGCTCGCTCGGTGACGCCGCGGTGTCCGTGGCCAAGAGCACCTTCCCACGCGAGGAACGTCCGATCGCACACGTCCGAATCGCGTCCTGGGTATCGGGAATACCCAGGCGCAGTCAGAAACTGAACCCGATGGCGTTCTTGAGGACCGTATCGAAGTTCTCGACACCGGGGCACCAGACCGACAGCCGGCTGTGGTAGGAGACGGTGAAACTGGTCTTTGCATAGAACAGGCCGGCTTTCAGGACGAGCCCGGCTTCCGTCATGAGCCGGAAGTCTCCAAAATCGTCGAGCCTTGGCTGGTAGAAGGTGGTCTGTTGGAAGCTGACGTTGTCTCCCATGCGCCAAACCAGTTGGAGGTAGGAAGACCACCGGTGCTGGAAAGGCTCGTACACGTAGGTGGCCGGCGGTTCGACGCCGGCGTCGTCCTCCGTGCAGCCACCCGGATCATTCGTACACGAACAGTCGTCGTAGTACTCTTCATAGCTGAACATGTAGTCCGTGCCGAGCGCGACGAAGCCCCACTTCTTTTTCGATGTCTCGAGTCGCAGTCCCGTGCCGGCGAGGGCACGAACGCGCAACCGTTTCTTGCCGTCCATCGCATGCTGGAGGAACGTTTCGGTCGAAAGAGGGCCCTTGACATGAAAGCGGTATCGCAGGTGCTCGAACGAGTTGCTGATGTAGGGGTCGTCGTACGAACCATCCAGTGCGGACTTCTTGACCGCGTTGGTCAGTTGCCACTGGAAGAACAGCAGGTGCTTTCCGTCGCGATACGAGGTCCCCAGGTTCCACCCGATGCGCCGCAAGTTGGTATTGCCCGTCCTCCACTCGATGGTGAAGTCAGCCGCACCGCTCACCCCGTCCTCAGAGGATTCCACCGCGTCGAGCACGTTGACGATCTGGGCACTCGAGACACCGGGGGCGACCATCACGATCGGTCCCAGCACCACGACAAGGAACCTGGACAGACAACGCATGAGTACCTCGTATCACGGGCCGTGTAACGCAAGGGAGCCTCCATTCTACCCGGAGGCAGCCGCTGACTCAATGCCTTCCGCATGTTTATCGATCAGGATTTGGGCCTTGACAACCGCGCGGGTTTTCGATACGAGTTCGGAGAACAGCCCCCCCGAGAAATGGAGTTGTGATGACCATTCGGCTTGTGATAGCGGTTCCATTCTTCTTGGCCCTGTCGCTGACGCCGGCAAGGGCGCAGACTTTGCCGCCGATCTCGTGTGACAGCCCATACGATGCGGCGGAGTCACTGTTCGGCTGGCTGCAACCGGAGACGAACCAACCGGAGAAAGCCGCGAAGTGCCTCGATCCCAAGGGCCGGACGCCGGAAGAACTCCTGGTCCTGGCCAGGCGCGTCAAGTCGGTCTACGATGCCAAGGCGTTGTACGTGGAGGTGGACAAGCTGAGCAAGGATCCGGATTGGACGGATCCGGAAACGGGCCTGGCGAGGTTCGCACCGCACGAGGGACTCCCGGAGGTCGTCGTCGAAAGACAGAAGGACGGTCAATGGCGGTGGACCGCGAACTCGCTCGACCACATCGACAGGATCTACGAAAGGACCTTCTCGGTACTGGATGACGAGGCCATCAGCCGGCTCCCGGACTGGTTGCGCGGGCGGGTGCTCGGACTCCAGTTCTGGCAATACCTGGCACTGATGCTGTTCCTCCTCCTCGGTGTCGTGGTCTACAAGGCCATCACCTTCGTGGTGGCTCGGCGCGTCCAGACGTTCGCCGACCGATTCGGAAAGCAATGGGCATCCAACTTCATTTCCGTCCTCTCGTCGCCAGTGGCGATCACCATCATGGGAGCCGTGCTCTGGCTGTCCTATCCCGCCCTGCGGCTGCCGGTCCAGGCCACGGTCGTCCTCAACGCCTTGATTCGGACGCTCATCATCTTCTCGATCGTCTGGGCCGCCTATCGTCTCACCGATGTCGTCACCGATATCCTCAAGGCCAAGGCGATCGAAACGGACACGAAACTGGACGATCAGCTCGTCCCGCTGCTTCGCAAGTCGCTCAAGCTCCTGATCGTCGTCGCGGGCGTCTTGCTGATGCTCCAGAACCTGAACATCAACGTTGCCTCGCTGCTGGCAGGCCTGGGTATCGGCGGGCTGGCTATCGCCTTTGCGGCCAAGGACACGCTGGCCAACTTCTTCGGCAGCATCATGATCTTCCTCGACCGGCCCTTCCAGATTGGAGACTGGATAGTCGTTGACGGCGTCGAAGGCGTCGTGGAAGAAGTCGGATTCCGCTCTACCCGCATCCGGACGTTCTATAACTCGTTGATCTGTATTCCGAACTCACGATTTACCGACCGCCCCATCGACAACTACGGGGCACGCCGGTACCGGCGAATCTTCACCACGCTCGGCGTATCGTACGACACCACGCCAGAACAGATGCAGGCGTTTGTCGAGGGAATCCGGGCCATCATCAAGGCCAATCCGTACACCCGGAAAGACTACTACGAAATCCACATGTCCGGTTTTGGTGAACATGCGCTCGAAGTGATGGTCTACTTCTTCTTCGAACTCCCCACCTGGACCGACGAACTCCGCGAGCGTCACAACGTTTTCCTGGAAATCGTCCGTCTGGCCAAGGATCTCGATGTCACCTTCGCGTTCCCCACGCAGACGTTGCATGTCGAATCTCTGGCAGAACCTGGAGCGCCTCGAGCGGTGCCGCCGGAGAAACCTGTCCGGCACATGAGCGATATCGTCCTGTCCTACGGTCCCGGGGGAAGCCGGGCGCGTCCTTCGGGTCCCCGGATCGCGGGCGGACTCTACGCAGGCACGGACGAAGACGGCTCGGCGAAGGACCCGGTGGAAGCGGAGTCGGAACGGACGGAATAGCCCCTGTGTCCGGGTGTCGTGCCGCACCTGCGGGCTTCTCTTGCGCGCATCCGGGCCGTCCATTCTGGCTGCACAGGCACAGTCCCATTTCTCTGCGAAGGTCAACCGCGCGCTGCCGGCTTCCCATCCCGGCAAACACTGTTGACATGGCCGCGGGTACCAACTATCTATTCCTTGGTGGGTAGGTGGTGGGCCTGTTCGCCCTCCTGTGCTGCCAGTTCCCTACCGGACCTTCTCGAGATCGTATCGCCCTCGCCAAGGACCCTGATTGAAGGACGCGCTGCATGGGACGTATCATCGGCATAGACCTCGGGACTTCCAACTCTGTCGTCTCTTGCCTGGAGAACAACGAGCCCAAGGTAATCGTGAACGAGGAGGGCTCGAGGCTGACGCCCTCCGTGGTCGGGTTTTCCAAGAAGAACGAACGATTCGTCGGCGAAATCGCCAAGCGACAGATGGTGATCAATCCCGAAAACACGGTGCACTCGATCAAGCGTTTCATGGGCAAGCGGTTCGACGAGGCGACGGAAGCCACCAGGATGGTGAACTACACTGTCGTGCCGACGGAGCGCGGGGGCGTTGGCGTGAAGGTCAACGGGGGCGTGTACAGTCCCCAGGAAATCGCGGCCATGATACTGAGCCGGCTCCGGAAGTCCACCGAGGAGATGCTCGGGGAGAAGGTGACCGACGCGGTGATCACCGTTCCCGCCTACTTCTCCGACAACCAGAGGCAGGCGACCAAGGACGCCGGGAGCATTGCCGGGCTGAACGTCGTGCGCATCATCAACGAGCCGACTGCGGCCGCCCTGGCCTACCTGTTGGCAAAACGCCGAAGCGCAACCATCGGTGTCTACGACTTCGGCGGGGGGACCTTTGATATCTCCATCGTGGAAGTCGCCGACAACGTCGCCGAGGTCAAGGCCACGTCCGGCAACACCAGGCTCGGCGGGGACGACATCGACCAGAGGATCATCGACTGGCTTCTGGCCGAATTCCAGGCCGAGTACGGTATCGACCTTACCCATGACAAGATGGTCATGCAACGCCTCAAGGATGCGGCGGAGCGCGCGAAGATGGAGTTGTCATCGGCGCTGCAGACCGAGATCCACCTTCCGTTCCTCACGGCCGACGAGTCGGGACCCAAGCACATCCACAAAACGCTGCACCGCCCCCATTTCGAGGCCATGATCGAGGATCTTCTCTTCAAGACCATCGTGGAGTGCCGCAAAGTCCTGTCAGAGGCCCGGCTTTCTCCGTCCGACATCGACGAAGTGGTCCTGGTCGGTGGCTCGGCACGCATTCCTCGAGTCCAGGAGATGGTCAAGGAACTGTTCAGCCGTCCCATCAACAAGAGCTTCAATCCCGACGAAGTGGTCGCCATCGGCGCCGCCGTTCAGGCCGGCATGCTCGAGGGCAACCTGCCCGACATCCAGTTGCTCGACGTCACCAGCCTCTCGCTCGGGCTCGAAATCGAAGGCGGCCAGTTCGCTCGAGTCATTCCCAAGAACACCGTCATTCCCTGCCGGCGGAAAAAGGTCGTCTCCACCATCACCGACCAGCAACGCTCGGTCAAGATCAACGTGCTCCAGGGGGAGGCCGAGATCGCCCAGGACAACATCAGCCTTGGCGAGTTCGAGTTGACAGGCATCGCACCTGCACCAAGAGGCGTGCCGAGAATCGAGATCACTTTCTCCATCGACGTCGACGGCGTTGTCAACGTCCGGGCTCGCGACCGGAATACCGGCCAGTCGCAAGGAATCGTCATCCGTTCGTTCGCCGGCCTTACCCAGAAAGAGGTCTCCGCACTCAGGGAAGAACAGCGGCAGCGTGAAGAAGAGGCAAGCACCAATCGTGAGGTCAGGCGTCTGAGAAACGCACTCGAGCGCCAGATCTTCGACCTCGAGAAACTGCTCCACCAGCACAGGGACGAGCTGCAGAAATCCGATGTGAGCGAGATCGAGAAAGCACTGCAAAGAGGTAGAATGGCGCTCATCAAGAGCACCGACCGCGTGGCGTACTTCCGGGAAATCCATGACTACATGTACGAGTTCTACATGAGCCTGGCCACGCGATTCGGACCCTAGCCCCCTCCCGGCATTCTCCCTCGCCTGGTCGCGCGCCTTGCGCGGACCGGCCGCGGGACGTATCGAAAAAGCGCATGAAACGATTTGTCTCTCTCATCTGCCTGTCCCTGCTGTTCGGCTGCACGTCCCAGGACGACGCACCGGGACCTCCCGGCGTGCCGGCGGCGGAAACCGGGACCGCCCGGCCCAGCAGAAGTGCTTCCGGCCGTATCGAAGTGACGCAACCGACTCGAGGCCAACGGGTCCGGGAGACGTTCTCCATAGCCGGCAGGGCCCAGATCTTCGAGAATCGCGTCAGCTTCCGCCTCCGAACGGGGAAGAATACCATTCTCGCGACCGGGACGGCGATGGTGGACGCGCCCGACAGCGGTGCATTCGGGCCATTCCGGGGAGAACTCGCCTGGCACGGTGTCCCAGCCGGCACCGCCGCGGAGTTGGAGGTCTTCGCCGTGCGTCCCAGGGATGGGGCCCCGGACCACGTGGTGACCATACCCCTGGTTCTCGAGCCCTCCGGAACGAAATAGCGTCGCTGGGTTGCGGATCGACGCCGTCGGTGCCCCTCCAGCGATCGCGCCGGCAGGCAGCGGCAGGCAGCTTCAGGGCAGGGGAAACCGGTGGATGTGATCCTCCCAGGTCACGTACACCATGTCGGCGCCCACCGCGACGCGAGCATTCGGAACAGGCTTGCCAAACGTCGTGAATGTGCCGCGGAGCCTCCCCCTTCGATTGAACTTGAGCAGCTTCCCGAGGTCGGTGTGGACATACAGGGAGCCATCCGGGCCGACAGCGAGATCCAGGTCCTCCAGGAATTGGCTGTCGTCGATCCGGGCGAACGGGCCGTAGTCGAAACCATCCATGCCGTACTTTCTCAGTTCCCTTCCACCGCCGTGAACGATGATGCGACCGTGCCAGAGCACGGCGGTCCGTACGGCCACCTCCAGGGAGAAGGTGCTCAGCGTGTTGCCCCGCAGGTCATATACGAAGGCGTCGTGGCCCCAGAGGCACATGATGCGGTTCCTTTTCGCGACCAGCGCGGGACCAGCGATGCCCACGCCCCCCAGGATGGGGGTGTCGCTGTCCACGGTCCATGTCTCGAGAGGCTTCAGGTTGCTGTCGAGGACTTGCAGGCGCCGCTCTGCGTCCACCACGACGACCAGGACGTCATCCCGTGTTTCGACCAGGGTGATGGCCAGGGGCTGTGTGAACAGCCCCGGACCGATCCCGGGTTGGGCCCCCACGACGTAATAGGCCTGTGTCCGGCCCAGGAATGTCTCGGCGAGCCCCGGAGCGCCCCCGGTAACGCTTTCGGCCCTGCCCATATCACTGAATCGCTGAACGCGGTTGTTTCCCATATCGCACACGAAGACCTTTCCCGCCCGCGACACGGCGATGGCCAGGGGTTCCCCCTTCCCAGACAATGCGCCGGGTTCTATCCCGGTGACGCCCCAGGACGGCAGCCGCGACCGTCTCGGGGCCATGAATGCGTTCCAGGCACGAATGTAGCTCGCGACACGGCGCAGGTAGTCCGCGGAGGCGGGGTCCGGGACAATCAAGGCAGCCTGCTCCAGCGCCCCGGCGCTCCCCGCGAGCCGGAGAGACTTCAACGCCTCGACCGCCTGGGCGCACGGTTCGATATGGGCGAGCAGGAACCCTGGCTCCACCAGTTGCGCCAGGCGCGCCCGGACCGGCGCCAGTCCGCGCCGTGCCGCGTCCTGAAGGATTCTTGCCGCAGCGATTTCCCCCTGTTCCACCTGTGTGCGAGCCGTCTCCAGCGCCGATTCGGCCCCTGCGATGGCCGCCCGGCCTCGAGGCCCTTGTTTCCACCGCTCCAGGGCCGACACGACTTCTGGCATGGGGTGCCCGAGGTTGAACGCAATCTCTGACACAGCCGTATCCGAGTAGAGCGACCCGGCGTGTATCTGGTCGATGACGAGTCTAATCGCCTTGACTTCGAGGCCCACCCGCACCGTGACCGGACGGTACGCATCCGGGAATGTCATGTCGATTCGGCTGGTTCCCTCCGGCGTACGCACCACCAGGTGAGCTGCCTTGAGATGGTTGTACGCGAAGAAAGTCGTCGGGTCCGTGAAGACCCCCCCGAACACGGTGGCCGATTCGACATGCTGTGGACGCCGAAACACGACCTCGATCCACTCGCCGATGCCGCTTCCGGCCGCGTTTTCCACCCAACTCGTGGCGAGGTCACCGTCAAATGCGCGGCTCGCTTCGTGGATCTCCTTGCCGTCGCGCAGGGCGCTGGACGAGGATACAGCGGCAGCCGCATTCCCCGCGGCCACCCAACATGCCACCGCAACCGTTGCGAGTCGCCAGTTCATGCGCCACCTCTTTCGCCAACCGCAAGTCTGCTCGGGCATGCCTGCACGGCGGTCGTCCCCATCGAGTTTCCCGGGCGCCCAGGCACTGCCACGTTGTGCGCCAACGTGGGTCAAGACCCGGTGGGCCCGGCACCAGCCCGCTCCGGCTCCTCGACGCGAACGATCTGTGCAGGATCGATAAGTCCCAGCAAGGCGTCCCTGGCCTCCTCGAGACGTTGCCGATCTCGAGATTCCAGGGTCAGCATCACACGATACTCGCGCTTGTCGAAAGTGGGGTAGGAGCCGATGGCCAGGCCCGGGAAACGATCGAGCGTCTGCTCGAGACAGGCAGCGAGTGTGGTCTCGTTCTGCCACGTGTAGACGCGAACCTGGTGGAACGGGCGGCCCCGGAATTCCTGGCGCACGGCCTCGAATTTCGCCTTCAGGATCTCGGGCACCCCCGGGAAGACGTAGACGTTCCGCACCACGCACAGTGGAAACCGGGTATCCCCCGCCTGGACGAGCCGTGTCCCCACGGGTACCAAGGCCATTCGGCGCGCAGCCTGTGTCAGCCGGTCTTCGAAATGGCGCAGCAGGAGGGCACTCAGCGTCGGGTCCTCGTGAAGAGGTACGCCGAACGCCTCGGCGACCCCCTGGAACGTCAGGTCATCGTGGGTCGGCCCGACGCCCCCCGATGTCAAGACGAAGTCGAACCGCTCCGACGCGGAACGCACCTCCCCGGCAATGACATCGACGTCGTCCGGGATGGTAACGACCCGCTGCGCGCGGACGCCCTGGCGGTAGAGTTCCTTGAGCAGGAATGGTGAATTGACGTCCCTGACCTTCCCACTCAGGACTTCGTCGCCGATGATGACGATACCCGCGGTCGTCTCTTCGGGTTCACCGAGAGCGGCGTTTCCCACCAACATCCACCTCCGCGATGATCGGGAGCGGTGCACGACCGTCGGCGCGGCCGTGGAGGGCAGCCGGCCTGGGGTCCCGGGGGTCACCGGCGGCCTCCATGTGCACCCCGGCGTGGCCACGTTCCCGCGTGGTCTGGTTTCTCAGATACCCCACTTTTCCCTGAACTCCCTGTGGAGTTCTTCATATTTCGGCTCAAACGGGACGAGGCTCTTGATGCTCTGCCAACTGGTAAGCGCCAGGTGGCGGTGCGCTTCCGGCGGAAGAGACCGGAGGAAGTCGGCAAACAGTTTTCTATTGATCTTCCCTGCCTGTTGATTCTCATCCAGGATACATACGAGCAACCCCTCCCCCATGCTGGGTGTGGCGGCCATGGCCTGGAGCAGCAGGAACAGGCGCATCAACTGGAAGTGGCGGCCACAGGTTCTGGGGATGTCGTTCTTGGCCACGAAGGCCGGGAATGCGCTCGGAATACCATGCTCCTGCTTCCAGAAGTGGCAGGAGTCCTTGCCCGGACAGGCATTTCGACGCAGGAGCGGGCAAGCTGAGAAGAGCGAGGCGTATCGTCCTTCGACCATGATGAACTGGTTGATACCGAGGAGCAACAAGGCGGGGACGGTACGGAAGTGTGGGGGCTCCTCCATGGCTTCCGAAGCGGTTTCCATGGGCAGGAAACTTGAGCCGCGGTCATTCATCCCCCAGAACCATGCAGCGGAAATGCGTTCGTCCCTCGCCACCTCGCCGCCGCCGGGGAATATCGTGCGCGACTCGAGGAAATAGTGCATGCCATCCTCCCTCATGAGTATTCGGAACACGTTCCACATGAGGGCCTCTTCACTGTTGATACAGCCGAGCAGGCTGGGGGGGGAAGCCCCTTCCGGGACTTCGATCGATTCGGGCGAATAGTACTTGTCGGCAATCTCCTTGACCTGGGGGGCGTCGCGGTCCACCAACAGGTTCTGCCGGTAGTCGAGCGCGACGGGGATCTTGCGCTTCTTGGTCACGCCATAGGGGATTCCCATCCGCGCGAAGTAGTTCAACCGGTCTGCTTCTGCAAGAGGCAAGCCCTCGCCCGGCGGAAAGAACATGTAGGGTGAAGCCGGCTTGCTGATCAGGTATTCTTCCTGCCGCGGCCTCCTCGGCAAGTACCTCTCATCGGGGCTGAAACGGCCGCTTTCGATGTGGCTCCGAATGAAGGACTCGCTCAGGAAGACTTCCCGGGATATCTTGTCGACATTGGGCGAATTGACGGAGATGTTGTACAAGCGCTCCGTGTCTCCCCCGATGGCCTCCATGATATCGCCCACGACTCGAGGCAGGTCATGTAGGATCGAGTAGTTGAGAAGCCGGCTCGCATAGTACCTGGGCTTCTGCGGATGATTCTTCCTGGCCAGGTCCCAGATGGATATCCAGTCCCCGGACCTGGTCAGTTCCTCTTTGGTCAAACGGGATCCCGAGACCGGCTTCGCGTCGTTCCGTTCCGGTGATTCCGGCGCTTTCTCGTTGACATTGGTCATCGGTTCGACATCGCCCTCAATGGCATACTGATAGCACCACGATGGTCACGTCAAGTCGCACGTGGCCTTCCTCCCCGCCAGACACCCCGGGCAGCAGTTCTTCCCAGGCAGCAGCGTCCGGGTGCAGCACCCCCTCGCCCTCATGTCCCGCCCGTATTGCCTCAAGACATGGCCCGGCACAGACACCACCCACCCGCCCCCCCTTCCGATCGTCGACGTCCACCGGCCGGCGCGGGTGCAGCTCGCCTCGAGCCGGTGGCGCGGAACACGCGGAGCGGCCATGCGGGTTTCCAAGGCAACCGGCACTGCGGTTGCGCCGGACAGATCATGCCATCGAGAGGAGAACAGGAACACGGCCGGGAGAGCCGGGGTCGAGCCAGACGAGCCCCACGGGAGTCACGAACCAACCACTGCACCGCCGACACGTCCAGCTTCCCAGTCCGGCGGTTCGTGGCGATATGCACCATCAGGAACTTCGACTCCCGGTATGGTCGGACGGCACACGGAAAAACGATGCCAGCCTAACACATTTCGCACGGATTGTAAAGACCGGATGCAGGGTCCTGGAATTGCGATGCTCAGGCAACCTCCCGAAATACGTACCGATTTCCTGGCGTGCTACTGGGCGTATCCCAATGCGCGAAGGCGTTCCAACACGCTTGCCGGCACGGCCCGCTCCTCTGAGGGGTGCGTGCGCCGTAACGCTTCTGCCCTTGTCTCTTCCTCCAACAACAGGCTGTACAGCGCCTTGTAGGTCCGAACCCGGTCTCGCGACAGGTCGCTGTATTCACCCGGGTCGGCGGACAGGTCGAACAGGCCGCCCGGACGCTTGCCGTCGACACTCACCATCAGCTTCCATTTGCCCTTCAGGACGGCACGCTGCACACCTTCATAGTCCGTCTCGGAAAACACTGCCCGGTCTCGAAACACGGATTGACCCCGAAGGATGGCACGGAGATCGATTCCGGGCCACGTGGCGGGCTTGGGAACACCGGCGGCAGCCAGCGCTGTCGGGGCGATGTCGAGCGTCGAGACGTACCCGCTGATCTTGCGGCCCAGGTGCCCGGTCCCGGGAGGCTTCACGATGAATGGCACATGTATCGTGTGCTCGTACAGCACCCGCCCGTGTCCAAAGCCACCATGTTCATAGAATTCCTCTCCATGGTCGCCAAGGGCGAACAGGAGGCTCGAGTCGAACAATCCCGCCGTTTTGAGCCGCTCGAGGAACACGCCGATCATGGCGTCCACGTGGCGAAGTTCAGCGTCGTACTGGGCGAGGTAGTAGTCGACGTCCAGAATGGGCTCATCGGGTCCATGATGAAGCTGGAAGCACTCGTGCATGCTGTTGAACTGCTGAAGGGTCATGGTCCTTCCCGTGGCCATGTTTTTCGGAACCGGCCAGTACATCTCCTGGTAGTCTTCTGGAGGGTCGTAACGGCAGTGGGGGTCGAAGTAGTGGACATAGAGGAAGACAGGTTTGTCGTGCTTCAAATCGTGCAGCCACGCGAGCAAGCGGCGGTTCAATTCCTCCGCCGATATCTCGTCGGTCCCGAAGTAGTACTCGAAGCCCTGCTCGAGATTCCTGTCCGATTCGAACAGCGAGTTGACACCCAGGAAAGACGTGTAGTATCCTGCTGCTCGTAGTTTCTCGGCCAGGGTGTCCACGGCGTCGGAAAGCCGGTTCGCGTAGGTCGTGACGCCATGACCGCTGGGGGGAAGGCCTGTCAGGATCGACACCACCGATGGAAGGGTCCAGGGGGCGACCGAGATGGCGTGCTCGAACAGCACCCCGTCATCCGCCAGGTCCTCGAGGTTCGGCATGGTGTTTCGGGGGTAGCCGTAGGCGGCCAGATGGTCGGCACGCAACGTCTCGACCACGAGGATGATGATGTTCGGCCGGGACGCTTGAGGCGGAGCGGGGTGACGTGTACAACCGGCGATAGCGCAAGCAAGGGCCACGACGAGCAGTGCCCACACCATCACGGACGAATGACCATGGATTTTCTTCGAAGGGGGCCACTGTCTCCCCCCTCGCAGGTGAATACGGTCGTTCATGGCCACAACCTTAGCGTCTGGGCAGATGTCGTGCAACCTGTTTGCAGCCTTTTCCGGCTTGAAAGTGGCACGTATGTTGCTAAAATAGACTGGAGGAACGTCGTTCACGATGTGGAATGCGACATCCGTGCCATGGGCGGGGCGAAGCCATCCATGCGTGCGCCATGCCCGGCACGAAAGTCGCCTGTCTGTGACGGCGATACGCCCACCTCCCTTTCGAGGAGGTTCCATGAAGGACTCGGCACAGTATCCTATTGGTAGGTCATAAGCGGAGGCGGCATGCGAATCGGTTGCAGATATTCTTTCATTGCCATGGTTCTCCTTGTGCTCGGAAGCATTTTCCCATCCTGCAACGACGGAGGCTCAGGGGACGTCGTGTTGGCGGACCTTTATCCTGACATCTCGGTCCCGGAAAACGAGGATTTCGGCCAACTGAACGTCCAGACGTACTTGATCAAGTCCATTCCCATCACAAACGCCGGGCAGGCACGCCTCGAGCTGTACGACATCTACCTGAGCGTCGGCGACCAGGCGGAAGGGAACAACCGTTTCGAGATCGTGGAAAACCAGTCGGTTCCCAACGAGGTGCAGCCCGGGCAAACGGTTTCGGTCAAGGTGAAGCTCCTCGGGTACGACAAGGGAGCGGTGACAGATTCGCTGGTGGTGGAGTCGAACGACGAGGATGTGCCCACCGCGGAAATCGGGCTGCTCGGGGCGGTCGTCAAGCCGGAGATCAAGGTGTCACCGCAGGCAATCAACTTCAACCAGGTGGGGATCGGTGAAACCGCAACGCAATCCGTGACTATCCAGAATGAAGGAGACGGACAGCTTGCGATTCTCAATGTGAGCCTGGACCCGCCGGAACTGGCGAGCGAGTTCTCGATCGTTCTCCCCGACACCTATGCACTCCGCGACTCGCTGCCCCCGGGACTGGGGATCAGCGTCGATCTCATCTACTCCCCTTCCGATGACAGCCCCGACACGGGCACCCTGGTCATAGAGAGTAACGACGTGGACGATCCTCGGGTGGGTGTCGACTTCTCCGGGAACGGATTCGCGGACGATCCTCCTGTCGTTTCGATTGTATCACCGACAGACGGGGACACGTTCTACACGGGGTCCACGGTCCTTCTCCAGGCTGTGGTCTCCGACGCCGGAGACGCCCCGGAAGACCTGGAGCTGTTCTGGAGCGCTTCGCTGGACGGCATCCTCTGCCCGGGCACCGCGGCGAATGCGTCGGGGTATGCCTACTGCACGGCAGAACTCAATACGGTGGGGCCCCAGATCGTCACACTCGTTGCGATCGACTCGAAAGGGCAGACGGGTGCGGACACCGTGTCCATCGAGATCTGGAACGAGGAGAGCGAATTGGGCTACGTGATCTCCGGCAGTGGCGAGTTTTCCATCTATGCCTTCACGCCGGACGACAACCTGCAAGTCTGGGTTCGAGACGGTGTGACTGGGGAACTTGCGCTTTCTCCGTGCGTGAATGCGATGGACAATATCATGAAGCCGGAGCCATCCCGCACGTGCGCGGCGAAGTACGGAGATACGCTCGTCATCCAGGGGTACGACCGGTATGGACCGGGGTTCGTACTGCCGGAACTCTACCTGTGGTATGGGAATCACGACGAGTGGAACCAGGCGCTGGTCCCGGAAGCCATCATCTACGACGACAGCATGGCGGAGTACACGTCGGTGCCGTGTCACCCCACGTACACGCGGCAAGAGTGGGATGACGCCCACCCGGATGGCCCACCCGCAGAAGACTGCCTCATGGTCGAACTCGAGGTGCAGATCACCATTCCACCCCCGGAACCGTCAACGGTGGAGGAGTAGGGGCCAAGCCCTTCCGCCACCGCCCGGGTGGCCCGGTCCGCGATGGCCGGGAGGCTTCTCGTCTTCAAATAATGGTGTTTTCGGGCACGACACCGTGCTTGGGGATGACCACTATCCCATCCCGAATGTAGTAGCAATCACCATCCTCGTTGGCCACGCCAGCTTCGTTTCTGATGACGACACCGCGTCCGATTCGGGCATTCTTGTCGATGATGGCGTTCTCGATGACCACATTCTCCCCGATACCCAGTTCGGGCACCCCCTGGGCGACTGCCGGGTCGGGGTGGGGCGGATAGATGTCCGCGCCCATGACGACGGAGCGGCGAATCACGGATCCGGTGTTGATTCGCGTGCGGATCCCGATGATCGAAGTGTCGATCTGCGACTCCCGAACGAGACACCCCTCACTGATTGCCGAGTTGTGCACCTTGCAGTCGTACAACTTGGAAGCCGGCAGAAACCTCGGGCGTGTGTAGATCGGAGCCCCCGATCGATAGAGGTGGAACTTCGGCGACGGCCCGGCCAGGTCCAGGTTGGCTTCGTAGAAGGCCCGAATGGTCCCGATGTCCTCCCAGTACCCGTCGAAAATGAACGCATGGACCGGGTGGGTCTCTATCATGCGCGGGAGCACGTCTCGGCCGAAATCGATGGCGTCCTCATCGGCCAGACCTGTCTCGAGCGCATGGACCTCGAATGTGTAGATTCCCATCGATGCCAGAAACGAGCGGCTGCGGTCAGCGAAGCCCAGCTTGTCGAGGGTGTCCGGAGAGGACTCCATGGCGTCGAGATCTTTCGGAGAACAGGGCTTCTCGAAGAACTCCACGATACGCCCTTCGCCATCGATCTTGAGGATGCCGAAGTTGCTCGCTTGCTCTCGCCGCACCGGGATGACTGCAACCGTCGCCGCCGCGCCAGTCGCCTCGTGCCGGGCGAGCATCTCTCGATAGTCCATGCGATATAGTTGGTCTCCAGAGAGAATCACCACCCTTTCGGTCCTCGGATACTTGAAGCGATGGAAGTGCTTCCGAACAGCGTCCGCCGTTCCCTGGAACCAGTCGCGATGTTGATCGGTCTGCTCGGCAGCCAGGATTTCCACGAATCCGTCAGAAAACGTGTCGAATCGATAGGTCCGGGTGACGTGCCGGTTCAGCGAAGCGGAATTGAACTGCGTCAGGACGAATATCCGCCTTAGTCCGGAATGGATGGAGTTCGACACGGGAATGTCGATGATCCTGTACTTCCCGGCGATCGGCACCGCTGGCTTGCTTCGGTTCTTCGTGAGGGGAAACAGCCGACTGCCCTGTCCTCCCCCGAGTATCACCACCGTGGTTTCACGCATGGTACACCCCTCGCTCCACGGGCGACAACCTGCCGCGGCTTCGCGCGTGGATCCGTTTCTTTGTGGCCGCTGCCATCAGGGACCCGCTATCATGGATATGGTCTTCAACAGGCCCCTTTCTCATACCACAGGTGCCACGGTTTCGCAACCACACACCGGGCGGTACCTTTTCTCTTGACACACTACCACGCGGGCGACTAGAGTGGCGACCCGTCAAAGGTGAAAGAGGTTTCTCGAGGAGATTTCCATGGCCAACACGAAGGACCTTCCGCAGGAGCAGCGCAAGAAGGTGAAGCGCGAGCAACGCCGCAAAATGAAAACCCTGACCGCGACGCTGACGCCGAAGGAGAGGAAGGAGTTTCGCCGGTCGGAGAAGACCCTGAAGGCGTTCCTGGAAAACAAAGGCAAGCTGTAGCGCCCCCCTCCGCCCCTCCCCCCGGGGCTGACAGCGACAACGCGAACGGCCATCGCCCTGCGCAATGCATGCCTGCCGACCACTCGTGGCAGCACAGGGTCGTCCGCACGCGCCGTGCGGACGGAAAGCGCGCGATTCCGGGACGGGAATGGGTGTCCAGGCCAGGAGAAGCTTGCCACATCACGGTGTCGCCTCGAGTGTCTCCGCGAGACGGAGACTTTCCTGGAGAAGACGGGCGCTCGCCGCCATGCGGTGCGGGTGTTCCGACAGGAACCGGCGCCATCGCCTTGCGCCCGGCCTCCCGTGGAACAATCCCAAAAGGTGTCTCGCCAGGTGCCATATCGGCTCTCCCTCGGCGGCGAGGCGCTCTCCGTAGTCAATCAACTTCCGAAGGACATCGACCCGGCTCGGGGTCGGACGGGAGAAGTCCCCGAAAATCGCCCGGTCCGCTCCGGCGAGCAGAAAAGGATTCCGGTAGGCTGCCCGGCCGATCATCACGCCGTCCAGATGGGCCAGGTGCCTGGCGGCTTCCTCGAGGTCGTGGATACCCCCGTTCAACTCGATGTGAAGGTGCGGGAAGCGGGCTTTCAGGCGATACACGATGTCAGGACGCAGGGCAGGACATTGCCGGTTCTGCTTGGGGTTCAAGCCCCGAAGGTGCGCGAGGCGCGCGTGCACGATGAAACCGTCGCATCCTGCATCTGCCAGGGCCGCGACGAACTGTACCAGTTGACTCTCCGCATCCACGGTATCCACGCCGATCCGATGCTTGACCGTGACAGGAATGGACACCGCGCGCTTCATGGATGCCACGGCTCGAGCGGCCACCAGGGGCGTTTTCATCAGGCAGGCCCCGATACCGGCCTGTTGAACACGGTGACTCGGGCAACCCGCGTTCAAGTTGACCTCCACGAAACCGGCGTCTTCCACCCTGCGGGCACCATCGGCCAGTCGCTCCGGATGGACACCGCCAAGCTGGGCCACGACTGCGCCCTCCTCCTCCCGGCGAGAGAGCAGGTGAAAGGCGCCCCCGATAATCAGGGCATCGACCGGAAGCATCTCCGAGTACAACAGAACGTGACGAGATAGCAACCGAAGAAAGACCCGGCAATGCCGATCGGTCCAGTCCATCATCGGGGCAATGCTCAGCAAGTGCCGTTGCCTGTCCAGCGCGCTCATGCTGACAACATAACGTCCCAACCGCGATCCAGCCAGACGAAAGAAAAAACGGCCCATCACGCGCCCGGGGTGAATAATCGGCTGATGCCCTACGTCCATGGACACAGAATGGATCGAGTGAACGGATGCTGTCCCATCCATACGGGTCGAACCGAGCGCCTTCAGCTACCTGGGCGACGGTCTGTTGTGGAGGATGATTCATGAATGCGCATACGAGAAGTCGATACATCGGTATGGCAGCCGGCGTCCTGGCGTTGGTTGGCACTGCCGCGTCACCAGCACCGGCGGAAGCGGCGCCCGGACCGCCGTCGCAACAGGGCACGGATTCGGCGCTGATGGCGCCGGGAAGCGACGTCATCGCGTCGTTGGACCAGGACCAGATCGACCTGGCTCAACGATACGCCCCGCCGCCGCCTCGCTACCGGCACTACCGGGTGTACCGGCCCTACTGGCGCGTGCGCGTCGTGCCCCCTCCCCTGTTTGCACCGGGATGGTTCGGGTTCTACTTCCTCGGGGTTCAGCCGCCACCCCAGGCTACCACGCCTCCGCCCAGGAGGCCTGCCGCCCCTCCACCGCCCGATTTCCGGCACCTGCGACAGTACAGCCTCGGCGTGTCCGCCGGCGCATACGGCGGACAGTACCTGAACGGTCCGGAGTACTCGGATCCGGGATTGCGTTTCACTCTCAGCTACCGCAACGCACCAGTGCTCGGCGCAGAACTCGCGGTAGGGCTCTACGGTACCAACATGCGGTACGATGGCATGGGCTCCGACGCGCGGAGCGACATCCCGATCCAGCTCTCCGCCGTGTTGCATGCGTTTCCTCGTTCGCCGATCCAGCCCTATTTCCTCTTCGGAGCGACCGGCGACATCAGGACCTACAGGAAATACACCGGCTCCGACTACGGGGACCTGTACAGCGAACTCCGCGTGGGACCACATCTGGGACTGGGTGTCGAGTTCCTGGTGGGGAGGAATGTCAGCATCACGGTCGACGGGCGGAGCATCTACTACACCCTCATCGACAGGCGGGCCGCGGACCAGACCGTCCAGAACGACGTGACCGGTACGCTGGGCATGAACTTCTACTTCTAGATCCCGCTACTCCTCGAGATGCAGCCTCGTCTTGACGCGCCTGGCAACCTCCCGGGCGACCATGCTGGACCCCGCCAATCCCACGACCGGGGCCTCGATGGGGCAAGGATCGTACTTGGAGCAACCAAGCAGTCCGGGGCACGCACTGTCAGGCTCCGGATCCCCGCCTCCATCATCGCCGTCACCGAAACGAACGTTCAGCGGCTGCTCGAATCTCGCTTCTCGTTCCATGGTTCCTCCTTGGTCAGTTTCATCCACTCATGCTCGATGACCAATTGCGTATCGAGACAATCGCGCCAGGGCACGCACCCGTCATCGAGCACCCCACTTGCTCGCACAACCTCGGGACAACCTCCGAGGCAGATGGGCAACAGTTTGCAGGTAAAACAGCCGTTGGCCTTGGTCGGACCATACTGGTCGTAGAACGCCTGGTTCACTTCCTGCTCGGACGTCCGGTCCGGGGAAAAGATGGAGCCCACAGCGTACTCGCCGCCCGCGGTCACCTGTCCGGGACAGCCATAGAGCAAGCCGCGAGGCCCAACCACGAAATGGCTACTCCGATATGCGCCGCAGAAACCACCGGTCGAGGGCGGCGGGAGCAGCGGGGGCGGAAAGCCTCTCTCCATGGCGGCAACGGCGAACCGGGTCGCAGCTCTGGCGAACGCTTCCCGGTCCAACGTCGGGACGGGCAGGGCACCCTTCCTGTGCTCAGGCTCGAACACTCGAGCAGGATAGATCCCAACCTTCCCGGCAAGACCCTCCGCGGCCAATTCGTCTAGAAGAGGTTCGAAGCCGCTGGAATTCGCGGTCGTCAGGTTCACCCTGACCTGGACGCGACATGCCGGCACCACGGCCTTGAGCCCTTCCACAATCCGGCGATAGCTCCCACCTCCCGAGGCCATCGGACGACTGCGATCATGATAGGATTCCGGACCGTCCAACGTAATCTGGATATGGTTCATGCCCAGCGAACGCAACTGATCTGCCAGTTCGGGCGTCACGCTCACGCCGTTGGTCGCCATGGCGTGCCGGATCACCCGTACCCCCTCCGAGCGGGCTATCGCGAGCAGCTCGTTGCAGAGGGCCCAAAAGGCGTCCGGATAGAGCAGGGGCTCGCCCCCCATCCAATCCAGCGAGCAGGATCTCCTGCCGGGGAGCTGTTCCTTCCACCAGGAGAGAAGCCGGCGTTGCACGCGCGCCGACATGTAGCCCGCCCCCTGGCTGGTCCGCACCACGCAATAGGGGCAGGCAAGGTTGCAGTCCAGGGTGGCAAGGACCGTCAATCCCAGGTGCGCTCGAGCACGGCGCTCGGCCTTCAGACGCACGAGGATGTCTCGAGTCTCTCGCCGGGCCGCATCCACGAAGAACCCTTTGCGGATGAGTTCGTCGGCCAGGGCAGCCTCTCGCGCAGCGACCCGTTCACCGGAGCCGTTGGAAGAGGCCACGGGCGCACTCTCTCCCGGATCGCCCCCACCGCCCGTCCCGGATGCGGGCACACCTGGCTCGGGCAACGTGCTCGAGTCAGTCGCCCAGGCGCTCGCCAGGCGGGCCTCCCCTGGCGTCAAGCAACGTCGTTCGCCGGTAGCGGCGTTGTACCACAGGGCACCGCCTTCATCGTCGGTCGTCATGATGGTGTATTTCGACAACCGAAACACGATTCTCCTCCGTCTTGCGATGACCCCGCAACACACTCTGGGGGATCGCCCGCCATCAGAGTCACGCCAACGGTCCCGCTGCCGAGCGTGACATCTTCACTCCGTAGAAGCGCCGTCATGAGGAGACGAATCGAACGGGAACAGGGACTTCCCCCCCATGGGCGTCCAGCAGACGATGCCGGTGGCCTCGGGGTCCCAGTCGGTTGTGAATGTTCCGTCCAGGCGATTGAGGACGTGCCCGCCATTCCTGGAGCTGTCGAGCCCCACCAGAACAGGGAACAGCGGCAATCCGGACGAATCGTCCACTCGACCCAGGAGCTTGCCTCGCGCCCTGTGGACGACGATCTGGACCCGTTTGTCACGCGCGATCAGGAATGGTCGCTCCGAGCGGCGGCGGGCCTCCGCTTCCCTCTTGGCAGGCTGTGCTTGCTGACCGCCTCTGTAGACGACGGCAGGTACCGATGCGGGATAGATGACGTCGAGCCAGGATTTCAGAAGGGCCGTCCAGCGGGCGAGGTGCGTCGCGGCCGTGGAAGCGACGGTCTCACCATCCCGCTCAGGCAACAGGTCCGTGGCCGATGAGTGCTCGAGGAAAGCACGGAAACCGAACACCAACTCCCGGCATGCTGCACACGTTGCGACATGCCTGCCGACCATGTGAGCAAGCTCCACGCCGAGGGAGCCCTCGCAGAAGGCAGTGTACAGATGCGCAACGTCTTCGCAACCCATCTCAACGCTTTTCCGGTCGGGATCGCCCCTTCGATTGCCGGCCATGAATCCCCTCCATCTCCAAGAGCTTCCTCACGCTGGGGGAACCTCTCAACTTCTTCCGGGCGCCTGCCAGGATCCGGTAGTAGTGGGGAACGGTCACGCCCAGGATTCTCGCTACCTCCTCTGGCGGCCGGGCCTCCACGAAGGTCAGGTAGATGGCTCTGTACGAGTAGCTATCTGTCAGTAAGACTCGAAAGCGATCGAAAAGCTTACGAACAATTTCCTTCTCCATGACCTTTTTTTCGGGCGTCACGGACGGACCGTACAGGAACGCAGCCAGCGGCCCAGCACACTCGAGGGCAGGGCCCGAATCCATCAATCCGCTCAGAGACGCGCTCGGTACCAAATTGCGCGCGCCACCCCGGGACTGGTCACGAATCACGTTGAACAGTATCGACGTGACCCAGGTCTCGTAGGTACAGTCTCCCCGATACCGGGCGGACCCCTTGACGGCCCGCTCGAGCGTCGCCTGGACGATGTCCTCGGCCTGGGCGGGGTCGTCGATGAGCCAGCGGGTCCGATTGATGAGCTTACGCGACAACATCGAATATTGGACCGTCCTGTAATAGCAGCGCTCCGCCAGGTTGCGAATTCGGCGAAGGAGACACTCACGCAGCGGCTCCTCGTTGCCTTCGCGCCACGCCTCGAGCACGCAGAGGGGCAGCTCGCTGCAAGCGCTGCGGAGCAACCACGTCTTGTCGGCGGCACCCGTCACACCGGTACGAATCTGCTCTTCGACGATTTCCCCGGCGATGCTCCGGACCACATTCTCCGGCACTGGTCTCGAGTCATCGCTCACCATGGCACGCTCGTCAGCCACATCTCCCCTCGCTCCCCACTCCTGGGTGGCAAAGTCTCACCTGCTCGCCCAGCCCGTCGCGCTTGCCCTTGACCCAACTGTCCCCGCACTCCGACGGTGGATAGTTCTTGATTCTCGCGCCTTCTTGCGTGAGATTGCAACGAAAACCTTCAGGTGGCACCGCATGGGCTCCGGAAATCGTCTTCTCCGCCCTCTGCGTTGCCGAGAGCCGCCGTTTGTGAAGATCAGCGTGAGCAGAACCAACCCTGACGACATCGATCGGGAGACCCTGGAGAGGGAGTCTCTTGGAGCACTGGACTGGCCCCTCCTGCTCAAGGCGCTCGAGGCGCGCGTGGGAAGTGTTCCCGGCCGGGAGAAAGTGCGCGGTTTCGCTCTTGCAGCATCCCTCACCGAAGCCCGGATCCGGCAGAACGAGACCACGGAACTCCGCCGCCTCCTGGACGACGGTATCTCCGTTCCCACGGGCGGACTTCGGGACATACGCGGCCACACGGCGTCGGCGGAGAAGGGCGCCACTCTCGTTGCCCGCGAATTGCTGGACGTGGCAGATACTCTGACCGCGTGCCATCGGCTCAAGGAGGCCATCAACGCACACGCTCACCTCTGCCCAACTGTTCAGGCCACCGCCGGGCGGATGCACGACCTGCAAGACCTCACGCGCCTGCTTGAGGTATCGTTTACCTCCTCCGGGGATCTGTCTCCCGAGACCTACCCCGCGGTCGGGCAGCTCAGGAACCGTATCCTGGCTCTCCACCAGACCATACAGAACCGCCTCTCCTCCCTCCTCCTCACAGAGGAATTGGCGCCACTGGCCCAGGACCACTACGCGACGATGCGGGGAGAGCGCTACGTGGTCCCGCTCAAGGTCCAGGCGCGTTCCATGGACGTGGGAATCGTCCACGATACGTCCGGCTCCGGCCAGACGGTTTTCGTCGAGCCCCGGCAAGTCGTCCCCATGAACAACGAACTCAAGGTGGCCGAAGCGGAGCTGAGGCGCACGGAGGCCAAGATCCTCGCCAACCTCTCCGCTCGAGTCGCCGGTGCGGCAGGGCGCATCCGGGAAAACCTGGACCTGTTCGCGGAGATCGAGGTCATGTACGCCCGCGCGCGCCTGTCGCAAGATCTGGAGGCGACGCCGCCGGTACTCTCCTCGCGCCCTCTCATGCGACTGCGCCGAGTCAGGCATCCCATCCTGGCGCTGCGAGGTCTCGACGTGGTCCCCAACGACCTGTCCATCGGCGAGAGGCACCAGGCCATCATCCTGTCCGGTCCCAACACCGGGGGCAAGACCGTGGCACTGAAAACGATGGGTCTTTGCGCCCTGATGGCTCGATCCGGACTTCATCTCCCGGCCGAATCCGGCAGCCAGGTGGGCTTCTTCGAGAACGTTCTGACCGACATCGGCGACCGGCAGACCGTCGAAGCGGACCTGTCCACCTTCTCCGGCCACATGCTCACGCTCAAGGGCATCCTCGAGGCGCTCGGGAGCCATGGCACACGCACGCTGGTACTCATCGACGAGATTGCTGCCGGCACCGATCCGGCCCAGGGGGCGGTTCTGGCTCGAGCCCTCCTCGAGAGCTTCGCCGACACCGGGGCCCGGATCGTCGCGACCACGCACTACGCGGAACTCAAGACCCTCCCCGTGGAGGATCAGCGTTTCGTGAACGCTCGAGTCATCTATGACCCGGTCCGGCTGTGCCCGACGTTCCGGGTGGAGGTCGGCGTTCCCGGACGGAGCTTCGCCTTCGATGTCGCCGAACGCCTGGGGATGCCCAACAGGGTGGTCGAACGTGCCCGCGGCTGGCTCGAGGGTGGCCAGCGGGCGCTGGAAGACCTCCTCGGGGAACTCGAGAAGACGCTCTCTCGAGTCCGGGACGAGAAGACGCTCCTCGAGCGGGAACGCAAGGCACTCGAGGCGAAGCGGCGAGAGTACGCGGCGAGCCTGGAACGTCTGGAGAAGGACAAGGTGCGGTTCCAGAGGGAAGCTGTCGCCGAGTTCGAGCGGGAAGTGCACAAGGCGCGTGAACAGATCCGGGTGATCGTGCGCGACCTGCAACGGCGGGGGTCCGACCGGTTGCGGCGTGCCGGCGCCGCGCGTCGCCGGGTGGAGGACGTGGCCGCGAAGGTACGAGGGCTTGCGCCGGACGGGCAAGGCAGGCCGGAAAGGCGTGTTCCCTGGACCGAGTTGAAGCCGGGCACCAAGGTTTGGATCTCCGGCATGGGCAAGACGGGCACGGTCGTCGCGGTACCGGACCAGCACGGCGGCATGGTGGAGACCATGGTGGGCGGTCTCAGGGTCAAGGCGTGGCCGGAAGACCTGCGGAGACCACCGGCCGATACGGAAATCGCGTCCGCACCGAGACGACCGGGCGTACCGGAGCGGGACACGGGCGCCTCCCGTTCCCGGCCCATCAGCGTGCCACCACCACCCAGGCCGGAGGAACTGACCCACGCCATCCAGACTTCCACGAACATCCTGGATCTGCGCGGGCTCAGGGTGGACGAAGCTCTGTCGCGGATCGACCATTTCCTGGACCGAGCGGCGCTCCGCGGCGACACCATCGTGTTCCTCATCCACGGACATGGAACGGGCGCGCTGAAACGGGCGACCCGGGAGCACCTCGAGCACTCCCCCTATATCGTCGCGTTTCAACCGGGTGCCAAGCACCAGGGAGGGGATGGGGTGACCGTGGTCGGCCTGGGCTGAACTTCCCGGATCAGCCCGGGACATGGCACCCGGAGCAGATGGTGCCAGGCTCGAGGGGACGTCGTGACTCGGCCAGGCCCCGCGACACCGGCGCGCACACCATGGGGCAGCCGCCAGGGACGCGACCGGGAACGGATGTTCCGGCGCTCGGCAGCGGGCTCAGTCCTCGGATCGCAGCCACCCGGGAGGCACACCGGCCTTCCGGGCCTCCTCGGGGATGACCTCGTTCAACATGTTGTCGGCGAGTCGAATCTCGGCCTCGAGGTCACGGCGCCTCTGCTCCAGTTCGCCCATCGTCTTCTGGAATCCAGCCGGTGTGAGCGTGCGCGTTCGCAGCATCTGGGTTTCCACGGCCTTGATCTCGGCCTGGGCTGCCGCCTTGCGGTCGCGCCACTCGGCGATCCGCGCCTGCCAGTAGGCCTTGCCCTCCAGCACCGGGGCTCCACCTTCCCCGTCCACGCCACCTGACCCGGCCGCCTCCCCGCCCGGACCCTCTCCGCCCGCCGGCGACTTCACGGAAGCCGGGTGCGCGCCGCCATCGACGTGGATGTCCTGGGACGAACTCGAGCCGGTCTCCGGAAACGCCGGGACGGCGATCACGTTGACCGTTCCCCCTTGTCCATCCCCTACCATGGCCCCCGCCTTGGCGCGTTCCGCCGCCTGGACCCGGAACGCCTCCGGTACCAGGTCGAGCGAGTCGACGAAATGGATGATGCCCTGCTCGTCTTCGTAGCTGTAGATGGAAATCCCAGGTCCCTGCTTGTCCGGCACGGTAGAGGCCGGGGGGGGCGGGGCTTCGGTCGGCGTCTGCGCTCGAGCCTGCGCCGATCCGGCGCAGACACAGACCACACCGACCCATAAGGGGAACAGGCATCTCATGCCGGCCATGACAGCCTCCTTGGAAAAGGGATCTCTGAGTTGATGATAGCGCAGGCGGTGGCGATTGTAAACGTGAAGCCACACCCTACGGACGGACTGCTCGTGCCACCCCGGGTGGTCCCCCATCCCCCGGAGTTCCACCGCCCCGGTTCAGTCGCAGCCCTCCGTTTCTGCCGGTTCGTTCCCCATGACCAGGTTGGAAACGGGAATCTTCATGCTCACTTCCCCCTGACACAGCACGCCGCCTCCCTGCCCGACCACAGCGGTGTTGTTCCGGATCTGGTTGCCAGTCATCACGAAGCTCGAGTTGTCGATCACCATGCCGGCCCCGTTGGCCGCCTGGTTGTCGTGGATCCTCGTCGCCGAGACCAGGCCGTTGGTCACGTCGGGGTCGAAATCGGCCAGGTAGATTCCACCCCCATTGGAAGAGGTCGCGTTGTACGCGATTTCGGTGTCACGGGATTCTCCTGACGCGACATCGAGCAACGAAAGCCCCTGGGCGAAGATCCCACCGCCTCGCTGCGCACCGTTGTCCCCGACGTAGCTCCCCTCGATGGTGAGCGACGCCTGCTCGCCAGCGAAGATCCCGCCGCCATCTCCGGACACCACGTTGAACTGTATGATGCTGGAGTTGATCGTGGCCTTGGCCAGGGGAGACACGTGGACCCCCCCTCCCTGGACGCCCAGCAGGCTCCCGTTGCCGTCGAGCGTCACCTCGTTCAGGAGGAGCCCGGCATGGGCATCGACGAACACGCCCCCCCCCGATGGCGACGCGCACCGGGCCACGACCATGGATTCGAGCACCAACCCGCCGGTGCCGGTGGCCATCACGCCGCCACCGGCGGTGGAGGCGGTATTGTCCTCGATGTAGCCGCCTGTCACGGACACCAGGAGGTCCGGGGGGGCATTGACCAAGAGCCCCCCTCCGTAGTCGGCCTGGTTGAACGCGATGGCGTTGCCGGCAATCGACCCGAGAGCGCGCCCCTCGATGGCGATCGCGCCGCCGTTTCTCTCAGCCAGGTTCAGGTAGAAGGCGTTGTCGTCCAGCCGGAATGTGGACACATCGGAGTCTCCGGCGTCCAGGAAGACCCCGCCTCCGTCCGTGGCGGTGTTGCCGAGGAACTGGTTCCCTGAAACCTCGGGTGCTGCGCCCGGTGCGACGTGGAGCCCCCCGCCGGTCGTGGCTGCGGCATTTCCGATGAAGTCGTTCTCGAGAAGCTGCGCTTCGCCGCTTCCGAGCACGCAGACCCCCGCACCGCTTTCGGCAGTGGCATACTCGATGCGGTTGTACGCGATCCGAGGGGAACCGCCGGTCACCCGTATGGCGCCACCACAGCCGCTGGCCGAGCCGTTCCGGATGACGAAACCGATCAGGGCCACCTCCTGGCCGCCGTCCTGGGAGATCGTGACCACCGGGCCGCCCCCTTGGCCGTCAATCACGGCAGCCGATTCCGGCTCCTGGGCGTTGCCGGCCAGGTAAGCGTCGATGTCGACTCGAGCCGGAACAGTGGCAGCCTCGACCAGCAAAGGGTACCCCTTGAAGTCGATGGTCTCGGCGTATTCCCCTGGCCAGACCCTCACCACGGCGCAACTTGCGTCCGTGGCAAAGGTATCGATAGCTTCCTGGATACCGGTGTATGGTTCGACCCAGGTCCCGTTTCCACCGGGCGAAGCGGCTGCGTCGACCCAGCGAGGACAGTCGTCGAGACAATCCTGCACGCCGTCGCCGTCGGTATCCTTGGCGCCTTCCGGGAAATCCTCGTCCACCAGACCGTCGCAGTCGTCGTCGATGCCGTTGCAGGATTCGCTCGCGGTGGGTGCCACGAGGGGGTCGGTGTCGTCGCAATCGGCGCATACGGGCGAGCCGTCACCGTCTCCGTCCTCGAGTTCGTTGCCGGGGATGATGAGGTCGCAATCGTCGTCGGCCCCGTTACAGCGTTCCTCGGCGCCAGGGTACACGAGCGCGTCCGTGTCGTCGCAATCGTCTGCCACGGGTGCGTAGCCTTCGGGGAGGGCGCAATAGACCACGGTGGACGATGAGACACCGTGACCGTCGGCATCGGCGTCCAGGTAGTAGGTCGAGGTCGCCAGGCCATCGTCGGGCTCGCCGTTGCAGTCGTCGTCACGGTTGTTGCATACCTCTTCGGCGTCCGGGTTCACCGCCGGGTCTGAATCGTCGCAATCGGCGTCATCGAGCACGTACCCGGCGGACAGGGTGCACGAAGACAGGGGCGGCTGCCCCCCGTCGCCGAAGCCGTCGCCGTCCTCGTCGGGGTAGGAGATGAGCTTGACACCGTTGTCGTTGACGCCGTCGCAGTCGTCATCTATGCCGTTGCAAACCTCGTCGGCCCCTGGATAGATGTCTGCGTCGGTGTCGTTGCAATCGTTTCCGTAGGGAGAGTAGTTGGGAGGCTGGACGCAGCTTTCCTTGGGGAGGCCTCCGGCGCCATACCCGTCTCCGTCGCTGTCCCGGTAGTAGGTCTGGGGCTCCACGCCGTCGTCCACGACCCCGTTGCAATCGTCGTCGGCGTAGTTGCACACTTCCGCCGCCCCGGGGTGTACATCAGGGTCCGAATCGTCGCAGTCATCTCCAGCCGGACAGGCGGCAGCCGAGACGTAGCCGTCCCCGTCGGCGTCGATATCCCGCACGCCGTCGCAATCGTTGTCCTTCAGGTCGCACACCTCGGCGGCACCCGGGTAGACGGTGGGGTCCCGGTCGTTGCAATCGTCCGCCCGGCAAATGCCGTCTCCATCCTCATCGGCGCAGGGCGTCGGGCTCCCTCGAATGGGCGTATCATCGTCGCCCGGCACCGGCGTGGGGCTCGACCCGGCGCTCTGGGATGGATCGTAGCCGCAGCCGCCGTGCACGAGAACTCCGGAAACGGCCATGGTGCATACGATGGCAACGCACAAGATACGCGGAACCGGGATCTTCCCGGTGTGAAGCATCTGCGTACCCATGGAGACCTCCCGGTATCTGCTGCGGCACGAAATCCGAGGCGGAACCGCACCTTCCAGGTACCAGGATAACACCTTCAACCTCTTGTGGCAACAGGTGTGACCGGCTCGCCGTTCCGTGCAAGGAACGGCCACAGGGCTCCATGACGCAAACGGCAGGCCAGCCCGACACGGCGTCATCGGGCGTCCGGGGCCCCCTCCTCGACGGCGAGTTGGGCGACCGCGCCGATCATGACACACCGGATGGCATCTCCTGCCTCCCAGGCTTCGTACTCGAGCCGCCTGATACGAGCCGTCACGAACGCCTTGTAGTCATCGATGAATCCCCGCAACGACGCTTTCCGGGCCAGGAACACCCATGCTCGCTGATCGAAGACAGTTTCCCCTAGCGGTCTCATGGCGCTGTCCATGAACAGTCCCAGTTTGCGGAACATGTCGAGAAGGCCCACTCGCACTTGCGCCGCCAGGTGGTCCGGCTGCACCCGGATCTCCGGCCGATTGACATGGTATACCATCGCGCGACCCGACTGCCCCGGCCGCCGGCCCACGTAGCCTTTCTCCAGAAGAAACTCGACGACGTCCGATAGTTCTCGCTTCGACAGATCCTTCAGACGGCGGTCGCGCCGCAGATCGGCCAACGTTGCCTCGCGTTCACTCAGGCACCGGAGCACGATGAGCCCGGTCACGTATGCGGACTCCATCTCCGACAGAGGAAGCTCCCAGATACTGTCGCGTCCGTCGTGGGCCTCTGCCAGGGAGAACCTTGTCGGCCGCCCCCCGATCTCCACGACGAGTCCGCGGTCCATCAGCATGGAAAGGGCGACGCGGGTCGTGTCGAAGTCCTCCGTGGATGTCGGGGGGATGGCCGAAAGTTCGAGGTAGGTCTGGGGACCGTTGCGATCGAGCGCGCGAAGAATGCGTCGAAGGTGACTTCGTGGTGCCGGCGTGGTGCGCAGGCTACGTGACTTCTCGCTCATCCTTCTGATGGTTCTCAAGGAGCAGGAGAGTTTCACTGCCATGGCCCGGTGTGTATAGCCCAGGGATTTCATCGCACGGTAGATGGCGATTTCCCAGATGGTCTTGAAATCGGACAAAGAGAGGTCCCCGGCGGTCACCGCGACGCGGGCCGTGAACTTCAGTGCCTCCAGCAGCAGAATCATCACATACTCTGGTCGGTGCAGGTCGTTCGCCATGATCCGGAACCTCCGCGAGTGGTGGCAGAACGGGGTGGAGCCTCTTGTTGGGACAAGGCGCACGAAGCACTGGCCAGCCAGCAGGGCACGACGAATGCTTCCTGGCGGGGGTGGGGGCGTCACGGCTTCCGCGCACGGCCGTCCTTCATCCCCGGCCACCTGGTGCCGGAACCCGATTCGATGTAGCACGCGAGCAACCAGGTCAACCCGGTCGCGTTCTCCTGGCACCTGGTATCGAACCGCAGGAATCCGCTGGTGGGGAGCGGCGGCGTTCGCTGCCGGCCGCCGCTTCCCGGGTCCGGCGAACGGTACTTGTTGCGCGGGGATCGACAGACGCTCTCCGCCGCGTTGTCGCCGCTCTCGTCCGCACCGGCAGTCCGGGGCGCCGTGCCGGTCAATCCCACCAGTAACAACAAGAAAAAAAATGGCGTTCTCCGCATTCTGCTTTCCTCCTCTTGCGGGCGAGGCAGTCCCTCTGTGCACGACACGGGTGTTCCACAGGCGGTTTCATGCGGAAAAGCGTTGAAGGAGCGCGCGGGGGCGGGTAGTATTGACAGTGGAAATACCCATTTCCAACCGGTGTTCCCTCAACCGATGGGTGCATCGGACGTCTCCGGGTGTGTGCGCACTCGGAGACGTGCTTTTCCCTCCGGCCAATCGCTACGCGCTGTCATCGAACATGATTTCCTCCTTTCCCGTCGCGGGTTGACATGATGCGCCGGCCTGGTACCTCTCCAGGATCGACAAGACGCTCCTCGTTGCACGAGAGAACGCCGCGACGGCCTGTTTGGGAGCGATGGGTGTCCGTCTGTATCGTGCGTTCCGGCCGGTGGCCGCGAAAGCAGGTTCGGAGCAGGGGGTGCGCTGGGAGCAGGGGGATCGGGTGGGGACGAGGTGCATTCTGTCTCCACGTCCGGGGAGTGCACGGGCGGTCCAGGACCTCGCTATTTCCAGCGGGACGCCAGCATCCTTGCTGCCCGGTCCGAATCTGCAGCCGCGGTTCACGGTGTCCCGGCTCCTGCGTCCACGCCCAGCGCGACGATACCCTGGACCCGGCGGCGACGCCTGCCTGGCCGTCAAGTGCCGGGAGGTTTTGACGAAATCGGTGCGAGTCTACCCTGAACAAGAATGGATATCAACAAAAAAGTCTTTCCCGTGCACAATTTTCGTCATAGAACCACAAATACCTCGTAGTCCGGTGAGCTTGGTAGGTGGTTTTCAAGCATGATATTCCGTGCGACGCGCTGTCTGTCCTCCGAAGTCAACGATCCGGGCAACCTCTGACCCGACGCCTGGCCCCCGGCCACGCTTCCTGGCACGACCGCCGTTCCGGTACGAAAAGCGGCCGGTTTTGTCCCCTTACACCCAGAAAAAGGCGGGATATCCTGACTGCAGGAGTCCATCGTGGAACGTTGTCTGCCGCACCAAACCTCGTTTTTTGGGGGAAGTCATGAAGCTGCGTGTCTCTCTTGCCGTGGGTGTCGCCTTCCTGCTCCTTTGTGGCGCCGGTAGCTGCTGCGACGGCGACGATGACAGCGCCTCGCCGACCCCTTCGTGCCCCGCGGACCCGAAGATCGTCATCAACGAGATCCTGCCCAACCCGGCCGGTGCCGACGAAGGGAAAGAAGTCCTGGAGGTGTACAACCCCGACAGTATTGCCATCAGCATATCCGGGTGGAGCCTCGCACAGTTCAAATCCGATCCCGACTCTCCTTTGACTGTCACCCTCTCGGGAAAAATTTCTGTGCCTGCCGGCGGATACCTGGTCATCGGCGAAGAGAACGCCGGTGTGTCGATTGATGTGGTGGTGGACCTCGATCTCGGAAACGGAACCAATGGCGATGGCATTCATCTCATCGATGGATGCGGCAACGTGGTGGATGCGGTGATATACGGGAACAACAACGACGACGGGATCCTGGACGAAAGCGGCAAGCCCGCCACCTCGTGGGCACCCAACCCGGGGGAGGACCAGGTGCTCGCACGGTGCCCCGACGGCCGGGATACGGACGCCTGCGGCGACGACTTCCGCTCCCTCGACCCCAGGACGGCGACCCTGGGAGGTTCCAACGGCGATTGCGAACCTCCCCTCCCCACGCCATGCGCGCTCGAATCCGCCAACCTGAAAATCAACGAAGTGGCGGCCAATCCCGAGGGATCTGATGCCGATGGCCAGGAGTACATCGAGATCGGAAACCCCGAGTCCCACGAGGTCACACTTGGCGGCTGGAGAATCGTCTACTTCAAGTCCGACCCGGAGAAGCCGTCCGGAGAAATCGACCTTCCCGACGATGTCACCATTCCCGCGGGCGGATTCCTGGTGCTCGGAGACGAGGGGACGGACGCCCCGGTCGACCTGGTAGCCCCGATCGACCTGGGTAACGGAACCCACGGCGACGGGATTCACCTCATGGACCCCTGCGGGGTGGTCGTCGATGCGCTGGTGTACGGCGACGACAACGATGACGGAATCCTGGACGAAAGCGGGCAGCCCGCGACGTCGTTGGCGCCCAAACCGGGGGACGGCGAGGTACTCGCGCGGTGCGGCGGCTTCACCGACACGGACCGTTCCGGCGACGACTTCTTCCTCGTCCCTACCGGGGAAGCCACTCCCGGCCAACCGAATCCCGAGTGTGTCCCGGTCACGTCCACGCCGATCCTCACGCCGGCACCAACCGTGCCCCCGCCTGCGCCAACCCCGACAGCTTCGCCCACATGCAGCCTGGCCAGTGACGTTTCGGTGGTCGTCAACGAATTCCTCTACGACGCGCCTGGAAGCGATACCGGCTTCGAATGGGTCGAAATCTACAACGACGGAACGGCGGAAGCAGACCTGTCCGGTTGGGTCATCCGGTGGGCGAAGTCGAGCACGACCGGCGGCACGGCCCGGCTTCCGGCCGGCACCACCCTGGCTCCATCCGGCATCCTGCTCGTGGGGGAGGAATCCGTCGAACCCACTCCAGGTGTCACCCTGGATCTGGACCTCGGCAACGGTACGAACGGGGACGCCCTCTACCTGGACGACTGCACAGGCACACTGGAGGACGCCGTTGTCTACGGTGGCAGCAACGAAGATGGGCACCCGGACCAGTACGAGAACCCGGCCACATCGATCGCGCCCGCCGTCGACGCCGGGGAGAGCCTCGAGCGATACCCCGACGGCGCGGACACCGGACGTTCCGGCGACGACTTTTGTCGCGCGCAAACGCCCACGCCCGGCAGTGCCAACGAGGTGTGCGCCGGCGAATCGCGTTCCCAGTAGCAGGGGGTTGCCGGCACCGCCGCCGGCCCGCCGCCACGGGCGAGCGGCGCCCCGGTCGTCTTGCTCTCGAAATGGCATCACGGGGAGGTGCAGATGTCCTCCAGATCGATCGTAGCCAAGCATGCATGTGCTCGAGTCGCCCTCGTCGTGTCCGGTTGTGTCTGGCTTTTCGGTTTCGACTATGGAGGAACCATTTTGGTTCACTCCAGGGCGGAGATCTACGAACTGGCCATGAACGGGGAGATCACGGAGGAGGCCAGGGATCAGCTTCTCGACCTCCTGGACAACCCGGTCGATCTCAATCATGCGTCGCGGGAGCGGCTCCAGTTGCTTCCGGATGTCACCTACGCTCTTGCGGACGCCATCGTTGCCGCCCGGAACGAGGCGCCATTCAGGCGGGTGGCCCAGCTCGAGGCCCTGGTCGGGTCCGCGATATTCGAGCAGTGCCGGCCCTTTGTCACGCTCGTCCGGGCCGACCGGCCCCGGCCGCCCCTCAGTGCCTCGGTTTCACTGCTGGCCATGGAGCGGCTTCAGGACGACCGGGCGCCGGTTGCGTTCCTGCGGGGGAAGCAGACCGTGGGTGGGTGGTTCGATGCTGGCTTCATCGTGGCCGAACAGGATCGACCCTACGGTTTCGACTACAGCACCGACCCGGTGACAGTGGAGGGGCGCCGGCCCACCGTGGCGCTCGAGCGTGTGTTCGCCACCGTCGAGAAAGCCAATTGGTCGGCAGTCGCCGGGCACTACATGGTGGGTTTCGGTCTCGGGTTGACACTCGACGTCACGAACCGGGTGCATCCTTACGGGTTCCATCCGGACCTGCAGGTCTACGAGGACTGGGAAAGCTACGACTCCTATTCGGTCCCGAAGCGGCTGCTCGGCGCGGCCGCGACGGTGCGCGGGGCACTCCCCTCCGGCCGGGCCATCGCGTTCACCTTGCTGGGCTCATCGGCGCCCCAGGATCTCTACTATACCGAGATCAGCCCGCACGAGTACCAGGTTTCCAGCGACGACGATGTCTCCTACCCGACCTTCCCCAACGTCTACCGTGAAGATCTGGCCGGCATGAATGCCACCTTCTTCTGGGACAGCGACACAGTACTCGGCTTCACGCTGTACGCGGCGCGTGCCGTCAAGCGCTACGACTACGACTTCGTCAACCACCCCATCCCCAACCGTGCCTCCTACGGGGCGGCCGGTTTGAACGCGGCCCTGCCCGCGGGACCACTGGACCTCTTCTTCGAAGCCGCGGTGACCGACACCATGGGCTTCGGCTCGCGAGCGGAAATCATAGCGAAGCTCGATGGCCTCGAGATCAACCTGTCGGGCCGCTACTACGGCGAGGGATTCGACAACCCGCACAGTCGGGGACGTTCCGAACCGGACACCTCGAGACCGGACGCCGCCGGCCCGGAACTCGATCCCGGGGGTGACCGTGATCGCGACGAATTCGGGCCGGAACTGCGGGTCATCTACTACCCGTTCGACTGGATGCGCGTGCGCGGAAAGGCGGATGTGTGGAAACGCCCCTCCCTGGATGTGACCAACGCCTATCTCGAGACACGGTTGGACCTGGACCTGGCGCCCTGGCTCAGGGTGGACCTCATCGCCGATCTGCGCGACAAGGATATCACCGAAACAGGTCGCGACCAGGCCTACGAGTGCAGCGACCCCGCCGAGTGCAAGGGACAGAAGTGGTCGGTCGGCGGCGGATTCCTGTTGAGACCGACCGAAGCTCTCTGGTTGCAGACCCTGTATCGCGACCGCTACGAAGACATCTCGAGCTACCCGGACCGGTACATGCGCACACACTACGCCTGGGTCAAGCTGGGATGCCATATCACCGATTCCATCCGATTCATCGCACGCGCCAAGTACTACGATGAGCGACCCGGGGACGATACCGGCGCCAGGTACGCCAGCGGCTACGGGCAAATACACATCTCGGCAACCAGCCGCATGCGGATCCAGGCACGGTACGAGCAGGTCTACGACCTGGACGACCCGGAGGCGGAGGTCAACCCCGAGCGCAAGGGCCGCCTTCAAGTGGCTTTTGCCTTTTGATCACGCGCGAGCGCTCCGGCCCGCCCGGTACGCGAGGCACAGGCGGCCGCACACCCGCACGCCGCCGAAAGGCGAACCGGACGAACAACCACCACGTCTCCCGCAAGACGGAGGTATGCACCATGTGCCCCAGGATTCTCTCACTGCTCCCGGTCTTGCAGGCGGTACTCCTGTTCTCCTGCCGCCCTCCATGCACGAAAGACGCGGAAGACCCCTGCGCAGCTCCCATGACCGTGGTGGTGCAAAGGGTCGTTGACGGAGATACGCTGGAGGTCGATCCGCCGATTCCTCTCGAGAGCGGGGAAACGGACAAGGTCCGGCTGCTGTGCATCAACACACCCGAGACGAAGGAGGAGATCGAATGCTACGGTGAACAGGCGGCCGCCTACGTCCAGGACAGGGTGGAAGGCGAGGAGGTGACGCTCTACTTCGATCGAGACTGTGCAGGCGTATACGGCCGTGCACTCGCCTATGTCATGATCGGGCGCTCCATGCTGAACCAGGAACTGGCTGCCGGGGGCTACGCCGTGATGATCGACGACTACTTTGCCGACTATGCCTGCTGCGACGAGATCCAGGAAGCGGCGGACCTGGCACGAACGGACGGGCTGGGGGGTTGGGGGTCCTGCACCGGGACCCCTTGGCAGTGATAGGCTGCGACCGAAACACCGGGGCACCCGTAGGCCCGGCCGGAACTATCCGAACACCTTCTCGAGCGGCGTGTAGGGCAACCCCTGGTCGTCCGCGACGGCCTTGTAGGTCAGGTGGCCCCGGTACACGTTTACCCCCTGCCGCAAAGCATCGGATGCCTCGATAGCCTGTTTCAACCCCATCTCGACGATACGATAGAGGTAGGGCATGGTGGCGTTGGACAAGGCGAACGTGGATGTCCTGGGAACGGCGCCGGGGATGTTGGCCACGCCGTAGTGGAGCACGCCGTCGACGAAGTAGGTCGGTTCGCTGTGGCTGGTGGGGTGAATGGTCTCCACGCAGCCGCCCTGGTCGACGGAGACATCGACGATAACGCTGTCCTTCTTCATGACCGCGAGCATGTCCCTGGTGACGATGTGGGGCGCCTTGGCACCAGTGACCAGGACGCCGCCGATGAGGAGGTCGGCCCGGCGCAGGGCGCCTTCGATGTTGAGCGGGTTGGACATCAAGGTCACGACTTGTCCGTGGAACAGGTCGTCGATCTTCCGGAGCTGCCGCGGGTCGATGTCGATCACCGTCGTCCTGGCACCCATGCCGTGCGCAATCTTGATGGCGTTCAGACCGACGACGCCCGCGCCTATGACGATGACGTTCGACGGGGGCACACCGGGCACGCCGCCGAGCAGAATCCCGCGTCCACCCTGCATGCGCTCGAGGAGGTGGGCACCGATCTGCACCGACATGCGACCCGCCACCTCGCTCATGGGGATGAGACACGGCAATGCGCCGTTTTCGAGAATGGTCTCATAAGCGATACCGATGATCTCACGCTCGAGCAGCGCCCTGGTCAAGTCGGGCACGGGAGCCAGGTGCAAGAACGTGTAGAGGATCTGCCCTTTCCTGAGCTTGCCGTATTCCTCCGGAAGAGGTTCCTTCACCTTGACAATGATGTCGCTCCTGTCGAACACGTCGTCCGCGGTTTCGACGATTTCCGCGCCGGCCGCACCATACTCCTCGTCGCCGATCCCGCTCCCGAGGCCGGCACCTTTCTGAATCAGGACGCGGTGTCCCATGTTGGTGAGCTGGTGCACCGCGTTCGGAATCAGTCCGACACGGTATTCATTGTCCTTGATCTCTGCTGGCGTTCCGATGATCATCGTTCATCCTCCCGATGGACACGGTCACTGGACATGGCTCGCCCGAAAGTGCCCCAGTAGTCGAGGGTGGCAGGTATCGGTTCGAGACATTCTCCCGGGCCACACAACCCGGTCACAACTCGATGGTGCAGCCGATATACTTCAATTCCCCTGGGGCGGCAAGCAAAACCGCGCGGAGGTCTCCCGGGCGCTACCGGATGCGCTCGGTGCCCTTGTTGAGGACCCGGTCGAGCTGCCGGAACGCCTGGCGGATACGCTGTTCGTTCTCCACCATGGCGATGCGCACGTAACCTTCGCCGAGGTCGCCGAAGCCGCCGCCGGGACACATGGCTACTTCCGCACGCTCGATCATGTCGAGGCAGAAGTTGACGGTCTTGCCCCGGTATCTCTCGAGGTGTTCGGGCCTGACTCGAGCCCATACGAACATCGTGGCTTTCGGGGGAATGACGTCCCAGCCGATCCGGCGCACCATGTCGACCAGCACATCGCGCCGGGCCTGGTAGATCGCGGCTTGCCGGCGCACCGCATCGTCGCATTCGCGCAGCGCGATGATGGAGGCAATCTGGACGGCCTGGAAGATCCCGTAATCGTAGTACCCCTTGATGGTGGCGAGGCCGCGGATCATATCCCGATTGCCCACGCAAAAACCTATCCGCCACCCTGCCATGTTGTAGGCCTTGCTCATGGTGGTGAACTCGACGCCGACGTCTCGTGCCCCCGTGGCTTGCAGGAAACTCGGAGCCTCGTAGCCATCGAAACAGGTCTCGCCATAAGCGAAGTCCGAGATCACCGCGACGTGGTTCCGGCGTGCTACCTGGACGACCCTCTCCCAGAAGTCGAGGTCCACGCAGCAGGTGGTGGGGTTGTTCGGGAAGTTGAGGATCAATACCTTGGGCTTCGGAACGAGGTGCTCGAGCACGTTCTCTATGCGCGGCAACAGGCCGGCACCTCCCTCGAGGGGCACCTTGATGGCATTCGCCCCCGCAAGAACGACGCCGAAGGTGTGGATCGGGAACGCGGGATCGGTCACGACTGCGGTGTCACCAGGGCCGAGCAGCGCCAGGCAGATGTGCGAAAACCCCTCCTTGGAGCCGATGACTGCGATGACCTCCTCGTCGGGATCGAGCGTGACCCCCCAGCGCCGTTGATACTTGCGCGCCACCTCGCGCCTGAGATTGTACAGGCCGACGCTCACGGAGTACCGCTGGTTCCGCGGATCCTCCACGGCTTCGCGCATCTTCTCGACGATGAGCGGCGGCGTGGGGTCCCTGGGGTTGCCCATGTTGAGGTCGATAACGTCCGCGCCCGCCCGCCGGCGTTCGTGGGTGAGGTGCTTGATCCGACCCAGGATGTACGGGGGAAGACGGTCGATACGATGGGCCAGTTCGATGGTCATGGTGTTTTCGTCCCTCCGAACCTGTGCGGCTCGACATCGCCACATCCCGTGCGCTCGTGACCCGGCGGCGGTCGTGCCAGCATGCCAGCGGCTCTTGCCACCATCGACCCGGGTCCGGATCTTTTACCACCCTGCGCACAGGGTATCAAGGGAGATGTTCGGACTCGGGCAGAACCGGCACGGGGAGACTGTTGGGCAGCCGCACGCCGGGAGGACTTGGCGCGGAAGCCGGCTTGTCTGCCACCGATCTCCTCCCAGAGATCCACTCGGCGATCGTCGCCCCTATTCTCGTCATCCGTCGTCAGGAATCCATGCCGCCGCGGCCTTCCGTGCCCGACTACGGATCGCCTCGCCCCTATTCTCGTCATCCGTCGTCAGGAATCCATGCCGCCGGTAGGGCATTGTCGCGCGAATGGGTCCGTCCTGGCCAGAAACCGGTTGGCGCCCATCGATTGACGTGCGGCCACAATCCCCCCGGGCCAGAACGGACAATCATCCAAGGTGGGCGAGCGAGAGTACGTATGCTCCAAGCCCGAATCTCCGCGTGAGCGCCCCCGGCGCAACCTGCCATGACGGCAGGCGCTCAATCGACATGGCGCCTCCGGGGCATCTCAGGTGGATCTCTCGCAGCTCTCAAAAGGCGATGCTTCGGCATTCGCAAATGGCTCTCACGCTCTGGTGGCCGGGAGGCGCAACTATCGTGGGCCTCTGGATGCGATGCAAAGTGGGTCCATCTTGGGGGATCGGTGACAGTGTCACGCTTACCACAGCCCCAGAGGTTCTGGCGGGAGATGTTGGTAAAACGTTCTGAAACACGGGCAATTGCGCCGATACGCCCCGGGGAGGGCCGCCAAGGAGGTCCTTCGAGCACGAGCACGAGCACGAGCACGAGCACGAGTACGAGCACGAGCACGAGTACGAGCGTTGGGTGCCACTTGCCGCATTCGTGTTCGGATAACGGGCGTCTCGGATAGTCTTCCAGTGAAGAGGTGCCCATTTTGGGCGTGCGACTTGCCATGGCACGATTCCATCCGTGGTCTGCAGCGGTCGGATGGCCGCCGCGCGGACCACAGTTGCCAGGAATGGCCTGGGACTGAAGTTACCGCCTACCATTGCGAAGTCGCCTCAAGGCGACTGGCTTCAACCCGAGAACCGGGAGGCTTGACCGGCGGGATTCGCAGACATGTACTCGTGTTCAGATGACCTGTGTACCGTCCCGTTCCGCCGACCGTCTCCGGTCGCAGGATTCTTGTCACAGAAGAGTTTGAAGGGGTACTCGCGTGGGGTGAAGGCGATCGCCGAGGAGGGAATTCCGAGTATCGTTCTGATTCCGTGTACGGGTTGGGCGATACGGAACGACCGGGAGCGCCCATCGATTCGCCCGAGGATATGCCTGTGCTCGCCGGCCTCAAGTGTCAACCGCCCTTCGGGCGGCG
>JAJRTE010000210.1 GCA_024278455.1 Myxococcota bacterium | reverse complement strand
GATTCCCGCGGTCGCCACCAAGCAACGCAAGGTGTACCGGCACGGAAAGCAGCATCGCGGGATCCATCGAGAACGTCGTTCCGATCGCCTCGTCGAAGACCATTCCTGGAGGAGGGGTCAGCGCAGCGGTGTAGAGGCTCCTCGTGTTTGGATTGAGCATCAGCCCTCCCCCTCCCGATGCAATCCGTCGTACAAATCTTCGAGGAAAGTCGAAGCATTGGGCCAGCGGTAGGTCATCCGCCCCAGCCCGGAGGATCCTCCCCATTGATCGAGAGCGCGGCGGTTGGTGAAACGTGACCGCCCATTCTTCACCGATATCTCCCGTCTGCGGACCAGCTTCCGCGCGGAGTCGTCTTCTCCGATCCCCTCACCACGGGCGATCACCGCGGCGACCCACTGCTCGACGAAGCGCTGTGTCGGGGGAGTGATTGTGTGGCCGTGGTCCATGGTCAACCCCCATAGATGAGACAACGACCAGTTGCGCACCTCAGCCATATCGATCTCTGTGAGCCACGCATCCAACGTGGCTTCGTGTTCTTCCTGTTTGTCCAACCATCCCCTCTCCTCGGCCAGCGCTATGTTGTAGATGAGCGCCGCCCCGTGCATTACAGATGAGAACATGCGCGCATGATCGAGAAGCTCGATGTGCTTCGGGGAGAACCCAGCCATGTCTGGGTGCTCCCAAGGCGCCGCGATTTCAGCCGGTTCACAGTGGAGTGCCAGGTGGGCTAGGAGGCTGTCTGGATGGCTTCGCTGGATTCGATCGAGAAGGAAACTGGCCTCCTCTTGGGTGAGGGCGAATTCGGCTTCGTCAGGGAAGTCTTCTGGCGGTTCGGGCAGGCGTGGGTGCCACGTCACGGTGCCTGCCGCAGGCGCCTTATCAGCGTCGTCCCCGATTTTGCTGCGCTCGCGATCCCGCGCAGCCTGTTCCTTGCGTCGGTTGTAGATTGCCCCAATCTGCCGGTGGTATTGGTCCTGCGAGAGATCCGCAACGCGGATTCCCCACGACCCGAGCCCGGCCCAGTAAACAGAACTCGGAAGTCGTTTCAACTGGCGACCGGAGCGTCCACCGAACACTCCCGCCTCGCGTTCATCGACGTTCCGCATCGTGTCAATGAGATCACGCTCCGCGGCATCTGCTCGCCGAGCGAAGTCGCCAGGCGCAACCCTTCGCTCCTCGAGGTCTTTGTAAATCCACGGGACGAAGAGCATGTAGCGCAGACGGGTCTGTATAGTACTCGTTCCAGGAAAGAGCTGATCTGCGAAGCTGTCACGGATGCCGCCGAGACCCAGTTCGTCCCGACTCTCTTTCTCCTGGAAGAGAGCCAGGATGCGAAGGCTGCGCTCCCGAGCCTCGGAATCGTGATCTATCCATGTCAGGGTTGATGGCATTTCATACTACTCCTCCGGCTGCAGATCGGCAAAGGCGTCAGGATCGACGGCCAGCACTTCAACGGTCCGCTTACGTCGAAGCGGTGCCTATCATGACCGCGAGGAAAGGTCAAGAAGTTGTTGCGTTGTGTCCAGCGCGTTGTGGCTGCAGCCGTTGGGGTACGTCCAACGTCGGGATCGGTTGACGGCCCGCCCTCTCGGGACTATGCTCGAGCCATGCCCTGGTCACATCGATTCGCAGGAGCAGACGCCGATGTTGGAAACGCTTCCGGAACATCCCGACACCTACGAGGCCATGGACGGCACGGTGCACGATCTCTCGGTCCTGGACGCGGAGGTACGCGACGCGCTGGCACGACTCATCCAGTTCTACAACTGGCACCCGCCCTATCCGCAATTCCGGACCTACTGGCGTGACCGGAACTCGCCGATTCGGACCTACATCGAGTCCGGTCACCCGGTCCGGGAACTGCTGCGTGCGGTAGCCAAGGACCTGGAACGGCGGCTGGGCATCGCGCAGGGGCGCATCGAGGCGTGAGGGACTAGCGAACCTTGAGCGCCTCGGCCACCAGGAAAGCCACCTCGAGGGCTTGTTGCGCGTTCAGTCTCGGGTCGCAGGCGGTGAGGTAGCGTTCCGCGAGGTTCCAGTCCTCGATCTCCTGGCCGCCGCCAAGACACTCGGTGACATCTCCCCCGGTCAGCTCGAAGTGCAACCCGCCGGGGACGGTCTTCTCCGCTCGGTGCACATCGAAGAAACGCTTGATTTCCGCCAAGATGTGGTGGAAATGCCGGGTCTTGTGTCCACTCTCGCTCTTGAACGTATTCCCGTGCATGGGATCGCAACACCATAGCACGCGCTGGCCGGCTCGAGTCACCGCACGGACGAGTCGCGGCATGTGACGCACGATCTTGTCGGCGCCGAATCGCGTGATCAGGGTCAGCCGCCCGTACTCGTTCTTCGGATTGAGCTTGTCGATCAACCGGTTGAGTTCATTCGGCTTCATTGTGGGGCCGACTTTCATCGCAACAGGATTGTCCAACTTGCTGAAGAACTCCACGTGTGCCCCGTCGAGCTGTCTCGTCCGGTCTCCGATCCAGAGGAGGTGGCCGGAGCACGCGTACCAACCTCCAGTCTCCGGATCCTGCCGCACCAGCGCATCCTCGTAGCCCAGGATGAGCGCCTCGTGCGATGTGTAGAAATCGACCTGTTGGAACGCGGGAAGCCTGGACGTGTCGACGCCGCACGCGCGCATGAACCCGAGGGCGCCGTGGATCTGCCTTTCCAGTTCGGCATAGGATTCGCCCACCGGGGAGTCGATCACGAACTCCCGGTTCCAGGCGTGCACCCGCTCGATACTGGCGAAACCTCCCTTGGTCAGAGCGCGAATCAGGTTGAGTGTCTGTGCGGCCTTCTGGTAGGCGTTGAGCAGCCGCTGCGGGTCAGGACGCCGGGCTTCGGCGATGGGTTCCGGCCGGTTCACTGCATCACCGCGGTATGAACTCATCTCCACACCGTCTATGACCTCGGTGAGCGAAGAACGGGGCTTGGCATACTGCCCGGCGATCCGCCCCACCTTGATGACCGGCCTGGCCGAACCGTAGGTCAACACCACGGCCATCTGCAACAACACCTTCAACGTGTCCTGGATGTGGTCCGGGCGGATACGAATGAACTCCTCCGCGCAATCCCCTCCCTGAAGCAGGAACGCCTCGCCCCGTGCCGCGGCGGCGAGCTGCGTTTTCAATGCGCGCAACTCCAACGGCACCACCAGGGGCGGGCTGGACCGCAAGGTCTCGAGAGCAGCTTCATAGGCTTCCAGGTCCGGCCAGGGGATCCCCTGGGCCATGGGGCGATCTCGCCAGGTGGCAGGTCGAGCGCTGGTCACGATAGATCTCCTCGATTGATGGCGTTCCAGGAAAAGAGACGAGCCGGCACCCCGGCGCCGGCACCTTTCATGATAGCCAGGCACTGTGAAAGGGCAACGAAAGAACTTCCGAGAAGTTCACTACTCCTCGAACGGCTTCCGGTCCTGCTCGAACACGCGATTGTGTGCGAATTTCTTCGAGTCCCATGGCGCGGGGGCGCCGCCGAGGTGTTCATGGAACCACTCGAGGTGCGCGTTGTAGTAGAGGGCCATCGGCCTGAGCGGTCCGGGCCAGTGGCCGTTGTCCTCGAGCACCACCAGGCGGGCACGAATGCCTTTCCGTCTCAGGGTCGTGAACATTTGCAACGACTGGGTGTAGGGAATCCGGAAATCCAGTTCGCCCGTGACGAGCAGCATGGGGGTGCGGAAGTTCTCGACGTAATTGGACGGTGACCATTTTTCGTACAGGCCGGACGTCCACGGCGTGCCCCGGAGGTCCCACTCCGGCCACCACAACTCCTCGGTCGCCCCGTAGAAGGAGCGCAGGTCGTAGGCCCCCATCATGCTTGCCAGGGCCTTGAACCTGTCGGTCTGCGCCTCGAACCAGTTCATCATGTAGCAGCCGAAGGACCATCCCATCGCCCCCATCCGCTCCCCGTCCACGTAGGGCAGTTGCTCGAGTGCGTCGGTCACCTTCATCAGGTCTTCGAACACCCAGCCGCCCCAGTCACCGGAGATCTCGGCCGTGAAGGCCTGGCCATAGCCTGTGGACCCGTGTGGGTTGGCAAAGGCCACGACGTATCCAGCTCCAGCATACAACTGCCAGTCCGATCGATAGGCGTCGTACCATTGGGACTGGGGGCCGCCGTGCACATTCAGGATCAAGGGGTAGGTCTTGTTCTCGTCGAATCCGTGCGGCTTGATGACGAACAAGTGAACCGGCTCCCCCCCGGCACCGTCCACCCACATCTCCTCTGCTGGACGGAAATCCACCTCGTTGGTCAGCGCTTCGTTGAACCGCGTCAGGCGCACGGTCTTGCGCACTTTCCGGCCTCGCCGAAGGTCCGCACGATAGACTTCCTGGGGTTCAGCCACCGTCCGGCTCACCATGGCGATCCAAGCGGCCCCTGGAGCCAGGTCGAATCCGTCCACGCAGCCTCGAGCCAGGAGTTCGCCGATTCGCCCGGACGCCACGTCGAGACGGTACAAGGGCGTGCGGCCATGGTATTCGCCCTTGAACACGATGGCTGCACTGTCGCCGGTCCATGCGAATGCGTCGACCCAGTTGTCGAACGCGTCGCTCACGACGCGAGACGTGCGGGTCTCCCGGTCGAACAGCGCGATAGAAAACCGGTCCGACTCGTACCGGGGGGTCTTCTGGGTGAGATAGGCGATGAATCGCCCGTCGGGGGAATAGGCGGGCCTGCCGTCCCAGCCATCGTTGTCCTGCGTGATGTTCTTGGGCTCCCCGCCGTCCACGGGAACCACGAAGAGATCCACGTTGGTGGAAAGAGCCGGGTCGGGGTCGTGGTTCGAGGTGTAGCACAGTTCGCGGCCGTCCGGCGAGAAGGCGTAGCCGTCCGGCCCACTCAGGCCGTATGCGGGCGCGTCGAACGAACCGGTGTTCACCTGGGTCAGCGCTCCGGTCTCGAGGTTCACCAAGAGCAGCGCTGTGCGCCGCCCGTCGATCCAGTCGTCCCAGTGACGATAGAGGAGGTCGTCGGCGACGTGGGCTTGCAATGGTCCCTCGGTCCGCAGCCGGTCGCGCAGGCGGTTGCACCCGTCGTCGATTCCGCACTCGGGATAGATGGTCGTGTCCACCGCCAGCAGGCGACCGTCCGGCGACCAGGCGAACCCGCCCACCCCCAGGGACAACTCGGTAACCTGCCTGACATCGCTCCCGTCCGGCGCCATCACGTAGACGTTGGCCGCTCCGGAGCGGGAGGACAGGAAGGCGATCCTGCTGCCGTCCGGCGCCCAACGGGGACTCCAATCCTGACCGTCGCCGCTGGTCAACTGCGCGAGGTTCGAGCCATCGGCGTCCATCCGCCAGATGTGCCTCTGCCTGGTCGCGGCCTCGAGGTCGCTCGTGGTGCGTGCCACGAGGATGGCGTCGCCGCCGGGGGAGACATCCAGGCCCGAGAGCCAGGTCACTCGGTAGATGTCCTGAAGCTGAAATGGTGCCTTGCCATTCGATGGGTCCACGTCCCCGGCACCGCTGGCCGCCGGAGCGGGAAGCACGAGCAAGACAGTCAACACGGGAAGATATCGCGCGGTATTCTTGATCATCGGTCACCATCCCTTCGTCACACCGGCCGGATTGCCGGGTGGGCAACGCCCGTTCGTCAACGGTCTTCGCCGATGGAACGGCGAATCCAGACCATGCAACAGCGATGCACAAGGAACGCGCCAAATCAAGGAGGGAATGCTCAGCGGCTCCGCTCGGCCCGCGAGAGTGCGTGATGTGTGCCTCTTTCACGGCCTGACCGGTTCGCACCACGGGCCGCGTGCGCGCGCCCGGACATGAGCGGGCGCATCCGGCGTCGAGCCCCCGGCGTCCGTGGCCGTCAGGATGCGGCCTCGAGCAGCGCGCGGAAACCGGAAAACACGATGTACACCGCCGCTCCGACCACGGCCAACTTGACGAACAGGCCGATGACGGCCAGCGAGATCCCGAGCACGGCAAGGCCGAGCTTGAGCAGGACGAGCACGGCAAAGAACCCCACGATGACCAGGAACAGGTTCTTGAGCACGACCATGATGTCTCTCCGGTTGCATTCGGTGGCGGGAGCACGCTGGAGGCGTCCGCCGTCGGTTTCTTTCTCGTCGACCTGTTGTACGCAGGGGCTGCGGGGATATTTCACTTCCCTGGAGGCGCTGGTACAAAAGGTGAACGACGAGGGGCTCGAGGTGGAGGCCGGATGCCATCAACAGCGCCTCCCCGGGCGCAGAAGCAACGGACTCGAGAGGGGTATCAGAACACCAGGTAGCGGTAGCCAAAGAAGTTCCACACCAGTCCGACCGGGATCCCCGCCATGGCCGCAATGGTCGGCCAGTAGGCGTGTAGGATG
>JAJRTE010000209.1 GCA_024278455.1 Myxococcota bacterium | reverse complement strand
GCCTGTTGTCCAGCGGGTACCAACCGGTGGACGACCCGTCGGATGCCGACGTGATCGTCGTCAACACCTGTGCGTTCATTTCCGAGGCCACCGAAGAATCGATCGACACCATCCTGGAACTTGCCAGGCACGAGAGCGAGAGTCGGTGCAGGTACCTGGTTGTGGCAGGGTGCATGGCCCAGCGTTATGCACAAGACCTCGAGGCCGCACTGCCAGAGGTGGACTACTTCGTTGGCACCGGCGAACTCGACAGGATTCCCGCCCTGCTGAAGAATCGGCCCGCGCAAAAGGTCTTTGCCGATCTCCCCGGAGACATCCCCCGGGATCACGTACCGAGAGTGCGAAGCAACTCCGCCTTCTCTGCCTACCTGAAGATCTCGGAAGGGTGCAACCAGCGGTGCACCTTCTGTATCATTCCCACGCTGCGTGGGCCCCTCCGTTCCAGGCCTGTCGACAGCCTCGTTGCCGAAGCGCGCGCACTGGCAGACCAGGGTGTGGTGGAACTCAATGTCGTGAGCCAGGATACCAACGCCTACGGGATGGACATCGAGCCACGAGAAGGCAGACCACCGCTCGCCAGGTTGCTGCGCGAACTCGCTCGCATCGACCGATTGAGGTGGATTCGCCTCCTGTACATGTATCCCAAGCGCTTTCCCGCTTCACTCATCGACGTGATTGCCAAGGAGTCCCGAATCGTCAAGTACATCGACCTCCCGCTGCAGCACATCGACTCCCGCGTGCTGAGGCGGATGGGACGAGGTGTTGGCGGGGACCGTTGCCGGCGGCTCGTGGCCCTCTTGCGGGAACGCATTCCGGGCCTGGCGTTACGCACCACGTTCATGGTAGGTTTCCCAGGAGAGACCGATCGGGCGTTCCAGGCGCTCCTGGATTTCGTGCAAGAGGTACGGTTCGAGCACCTCGGCGTCTTCGTCTTCTCGCCGGAGGAGGGGACTCCCGCCGCGGAACTCCCGGGCCAGATCCCGGAGAAGGAGAAGCGGGCGCGGCAGAAGGCCCTCATGGAGGCCCAGAGGCGCATCTCGCGCGCTCACCACGTGTCCCTGGTCGGGACCGTGCAGGAGGTGCTCGTGGAAGGGTATGGTGAAGAGACGCATCTGCTCCTGCAGGGACGGTTGTCCACCCAGGCCCCCGATGTCGACGGACGGGTGCTGATAAACGAAGGCACCGCAACCGCCGGCTCCATGGTCCCCGTGAAGATAACTCGAGCCCTCGACTATGATGTCATCGGGCATATCGTCTCCCCCCGGAGTGAGCCATGTTCGACGTCCTTTCCCGTCTGACCACGGCGGCGCGGGCGCGTCCTTGCAGCAGGCGCGCTATCGGCATTCCGGCCGCGAGCCTCGTCCTCGCCATGTTCGCCTTGCCTGCCTGTCAACCCCCCATTCCTCCTCCCGAGCCGACACCATCTCATACCGACCCGGTCTCCGACCATGAAGGACCACGGCTCGAAACGGACCCGGTAACCGAGCCGCAGTCCATCGATGGCGGTATCCTGATCGACGCCACGGCCACCGATCCGAGTGGGGTCTATGCCGTCTTCCTGCACTTCAAGCCTCAGAACGCCGCGTGGCAGACACGGCGCATGACGCCCGCCGGCAGCGACGGCTACTATGTCTCGGAAATCGATGCTGCCGACGTCTACGGTGCCAGCAGCGTAAGCTACTACCTCGAGGCGGCCGATGCGACACCCTATCACAACACGACCTACAGCCCGACGACCGGTGCCGAGGATCCCTACCGGTTCAACCTGGTGCGTGAGTAGGGGATGCCACCTCGCCCGGTCGTTGCGTGTCATCACATCGCCCCGGCTTGACCACGATAGCGTGTTGCGATAGTATGGCGTGCGCGGTCATTCCGATTCGGTTCCGCAGGTGGCGAGCCCTGGAGCCTGTTTCGGAGCGGAGGGCATGGCCGGGGAGGCGAGCGGCTGGCCACTCTTTCCACGGATCCGACCGCGACATGCACGGACAGATCGCCCGGTCGGGTACCGATACCCAAGGGCAATGGCCGTGTGCGGGCAGGGAGAACCGGGACGTGGACGAGCATACGTATCGCGCCGAGCGCCGAAAGGACCGAAGTCCCTACGGGGATGAGGCGGTGGGGAAGTTTCTTGATACGGTGCGGCTGGACTGCGGACTCGACGCCTTGGTCGTGGCGGACGCAGGAGGCTATCTCGTCGCGGCCAGCTCCGATACGCTTTCGGACGCTGCGCTGGCCGCCCTGGGCAGCTTCGGTGCCGACGTGAAGTCCCGGCTGATGCCCCCGGCCCGGGAGGCGCCTTTCGGTCTACCTCCGTCCGTGGACGAACGGGGTGCTGCCGCGGTGCGCGTCTACGCCCTGACCCCACTCGAACTGATATTGGTCGTGCTGGGAGAGACGGATATCGGCGAAACACAGGTCTCCCGGATACGTTCGGGAATCCAGAGAATCCTGAAGTTGGACCGCGGAGCTGGTGGCCCCTGACGACACCGGCGCCGGGTGAAGCAATTGCGCATGGCGTGCCAGGGATTGCGAGACATGGGGAAAGCATGATGGGCAGGATGGTGTCCGGTGGCTGTAGTTGGGGGCTGGTCTGCATGATCGTCGCCGGCGTGTTCTCGAGCGGCTGTCTCGGAGGCGCCCGCAAGGATCCGCAGGTCTTGATGGACAAAGGAGACGCCGAAGGGGCGATCGAGGTACTGAGGGCGCGCATCGAGGAGGATCCGGACGATATCGATGCGTTGAAGTTTCTGGCCCGTATCTACGCCGGCCAGGGAGATCACGAAACCGCGGCCGCCTTTCTCAGGCGCGTGACCCGGATCGATTCCCGGGACGCCGCTTCCCAGGCTGCGCTGGGTGATGAACTGGTCATCCTGGGGGAGGTGCGTGAGGCCGCGGCTGCCTATCATGCCGCCCTGTCCGGCGAGCCGGACAACGACAGCTACCACGCCAAGCTGAGGGAAACGCTCGAAGCGGCCGGCCTGTACGAGGAATACGTGGCCGCGGTGCAGGAACTGCTCGTCAACGGCCCCGAAGACGTGGCGCTTCTCAACGAGATCGGCAAACGATACCTCGAGGAGGGCCATACCCAGGCGGCGGTGGACGCCTTTCACAAGTCCCTCGAAATCAACCCCGGCCAGACCGGCGTGCGCACCCCGCTCGGCAAAGGCCTGCTCGAGCTGCGCGCCTACAAGAAAGCCGTGGAAGTGTTGTCACGAGCCGAGGAAGAAGAACCGAACGCCGTGGTTCCTCCCCGCTTGAAGGGCCACGCCCTCTACCATCTCGGACGATACAAGGAGGCTTCCGGCTCCTACGAACGGGCTCTGAAGCTCGACCGCTCCGACGTGGAGTCCATTGCCGGGAAGGCGTTGTGCCTCCACGCCATGAAGCGGGACCGTGAAGCGGTCCGTTTGCTTGTCCGGGCGACGGGTCGCACCCCCGACAGTCTCCCCTTGTGGATAGCTTCGGCTCGGATCGCGCTGGACCGTGGGGACTGGAAAACGGCTCGATCCGCCATCGACAAGGCGATGGAACGCGACGATGCGTCGGCGGACGTCTGGGTGCTGAAGGGTGCCCTGCTCTTCAAGCAGGTACGCCATGCCGATGCCCTGGCTGCGTTGAACCATGCCCTGGAACTGGACCCGGATCATCCCGAGGCCTACTACTGGATCGGAGCAGTGAAGCGCGAGCAGCATCAGGACGACGCCGCTTTCGAAGCCGTGCAGCAGGCTGTCAAGATGGACCGCCACTTCGCACCAGCCATCGCACTGAAGGCCATTCTCGACGAGGAGGCGGGGCGCTACGAAAAGGCACTGGGAGGATACCTGAAGCTGCGGCGCAGGGACCGTACCAACCCCGAGTGGGCCTACAAGGCCGGCGAAATGCACGTGCTCATCGGCGAGACAGCGGAAGCGGCCGAACTGGCCGCCAAAATGAAAAAGTCGTGGCCTCGAGACAGCCGCACGCACTTGCTGTTGGCTCGAGTCATGTTGGCCGAGGGCAGGTTGGACAAGGCTGGCTACGAACTCAGGCGGGCATCGAGATTGCGGCCCAGGACCGCGGAAGTCGCTCGAGCTGCCGGGGACATTGCGCGCCAGCAGGGCAACCTGAAGCGGGCCGAATCGGCGTATCGGAAGGCGATCCGGGAGGATCCGGAGAACTGCGCAGCGCACCTCGGCCTGGCGGAAGTCTTGATGATGGTGGGACGAGAGGACGAGGCCAGGAAGGCGTTCGAACTCGTCGTCGAACTCGCTCCAGGGTCCGCGTGGGCCCGGAGTGCCCGGGAACAGCTCGAGAGGCTGGACGAGGAGTAGCCTGTCCGGCGCGGGACCCCGGCCGCCCCGTGCGCTTCACCCGCCGGGAGCCCAGGTCTGGCCCGCCACGCCTGGCAAGGTGCCGCCGTCCGCGCCACCCCGGTGGCCGGCTCACGGCACCGGTGAAGCCACACCGTTCGCGAGCGCGCCCCCACCGTCAAGGGTCGTCAAGGCGGACACAGGTACCAGTCTCAGTCCTTCCTCACTCGCGGCCGGGAGCCATTCGGCGAGCACCGAGATCGTCGCCGGGTGGGGATGCCCGATGCCCAGCGCGCTCCCGCGCTTGAAGGCGATTTCCTTCAACCTGTCCAGGGCTCGGCGAATCTGTTTCGGTTCCAGGTCGTTGTCGAGGAAGACCTGCCGGTCGGTGCACGGGACGCCGAGCGCGCGTGCAACGGCCATGCCGCGGCTCTGCGCCGTGGTACGGGAATCCACGAAGAACATCCGCTCCCGTTTCACCACATCCAGCAGCACACGAAGGTGGCTCGAGGAACGCATGAAGGCCGAGCCTTCGTGGTTGTTGACGCCCACCGCGCGGGGCACGGCCCGCAGTGCCCGAACCGCCCTGCTGCGGATCTCGTCCGGGCACATCGACAGGGTGATCTGCCCGAGCGGGCGGCGGCGCCGGTGCTCGGGGTCCGGAAGGGGCTCGAGCGGCAGGTGGACGAGGACCTCTTTCAGGTGCTGTTCGGCGGTTTCGGCGACCGCCAGTGCAAAGGGTGAGAACGGAAGAATGGCGACCGAGAAGGGCACCTCGAGTTGCCACAGCGTGTCCAGGGACGACCGCTGATAGCCCATGTCGTCGATCAGAATCGCCACCTTGGGCCTGTCCGTCGTGGCGAGATGGACGGGAGGCACGTCATCCAGCGCCGCGTAGATCGTGACGAGGTGCGTGGGATAGTCGCGCACCGCAACCTGCAACGTCTCGGAGTAGGGCTCCAGTTGGAACGTTCGCGTGGTGATGCGCCACTGCTCGTCATAGGGAACGGACGCCAGCGCATCCATGACCTTGGCGAGCGGTGCGGAGGGGGGCAGTTGAAGCTCGAGACGCGCCGAGCGCCAGTTCACGCCGTTCAGCGCTTTCTGCTCCTCGTGATTGCTCAACACCTCGGTTCCCGGGGCGACGATGTCCAAGACGTGCAACATCGCCGCATCTATGCGCTTGACGGCCAGGGCGATCTGTTTGCTGCGCACGCGGGGGTCGGAAACCCCTTTGCCGGCGAGATCGGAAACGAGGTCGGGTGCGAGGACCTGGATGAGGGCTGCCCACAATGCGACGATGGTCACGGCGAACGCGCAGGGGACGGCGAAGCGACGGAACCAGGGGGGCAGGGCCGCGGTAACGCGGGATCCCGGTGGATGGATCTTCACGCGCTGCGGGGGAACGGGCTGGGTCATTGCATGATTCCGATACGAACTCCACCTATGGTCGCATGTCAGGTGCGTTCTTGTCCCCCTTCGCGGTGCTTGGCACTTCGGCCCGGCGGTTCGCGGTGGGGTGCTTCAACTGGGCCAAGGCCTCCTGGAGTTGAAGGTCGTGCTCGAGGTCCGGGTTGGCCTCTTCCGCGGCCAGCAACCCGCTGTCCGTCTCCAGCAGATCGAGGTCTGCCGATTCCGGTTCCCAGTGCACCACCACGTCCGGCGTGATACTCGAGTCGTGGTCTATCGGCCGTCCGTTCGGGGTGTAGTACCTGGCGACGGTGAGGCGCAGTGCGCCGTCGTTTTCGAGTCGAATGATGTTCTGGACAGAGCCCTTGCCATAGGACGGTTCGCCCACGATGATAGCCCTCCCATGGTCTTGCAAGGCGCCTGCCACGATTTCCGACGCGCTGGCCGATCCGCCGTCGATAAGAACGCTCAAGGAGATATCTGTCAGGGTGCCCCCTTTTCGTGCCCGTTCGACCTCCGGTTCGCCGCGGCCTCGAGTGCTCACGATGATCCCCTGGGCGAGGAACAGGTCGGACAGACGAACGGCTTCTTCCAGGAGGCCCCCGGGGTTGCCCCTGAGATCCAGCACAACGCCCTCGACGTCGCCCTCCCGGGACATGGCCTTGACCGCCTTGCGCACGTCTTCTGCCACACGTTCCTGGAACTGTGAGACCCTGACATAGCCGTACCCCTCCTCGAGACGCGACCAACTCACCGCGCGCGTGCGGATTTGATCCCTTTCGACAAGAAACTCGCGGGGCTCATCCCACCCTTCTCGAGCAATTCCGAGCCTCACCTTGGTACCACGGCGGCCCTTGATACGCGCAATCGCCTCGTCTGGACCGATGCTCGCGATCTCCACCCCGTCCACGGTGACGATGATGTCCCCCGGCTCGAGCCCTGCCTTTTCCGCTGGACTGCCAGGGTAGGGACGAACCACCCGAAGCCCCTCCTCGGTGGCGGATATCTCCACACCGATGCCGTGGTATTCACCGGATGTCTCCTCCTGGAACGCCTTGTACTGCTCAGGTGTCATGTACTGGGAATAGGGATCCAGCGTCCCGATCATGCCGTTGATGGCACCGAGCATGAGTTGGTCGGGGTGTGTCTCTTCCACGTAGTCCTGCCGGATACGGTGGAGCACCTGGCTGAACACCTCGAGCGACTCGTAGTAGTCCTCGTTGTCGGCCACAGCCGTAGACGCAAGGTTGCCACCCACCAGCATGCCGAAAGACGACAACACCAAGACCACGATGAACGACTTCACTTTTCTGACCATGCGCACCCCTCCATCCTGATGGCCATGCGACACCTCGCGCCGGGCGACCGATCCCCCGGAGAGACCCGAGGCCGGCCTGGGACACCGGCGGCCTCGAGACGCGAACAGCGAGCTGAACGCGGGCCGGTCGGGTCCCGAGCGCTGTCATTATACCGTCAAAACGCCCCTATGGGAGCGCCATCGCGTCGGGAGGCACGCGAATCCACTCGAGCGGGTCGATTGGCTTGCCGTCCTTGCGAATCTCGAGGTACAGGTACGGCCCCTGAAAACTACCGGTATCACCGACCAGCCCGATGATGTCTCCCGCCTGCACCTTGTCCCCCGCGCGCCGTTTCAAGCGGGAGGCGTGGGCGTAGATCGAGTGATACCCTCCTCCGTGGTCGAGTATCATCAGTAGACCGTAGCCCTTGAACCACTTGGCGAGCTTGACTTCTCCGCCGAAGATGGCCCGAAACGGGACCCCGGCCGGGGCGGTGATGTCCACGCCGCGGTGGAAGTCGAATGTCTTCATGCCCGGCGCTCGATATCGTCCGTAGGTACGTGTGACCTTGCCGCCCTTGACGGGAAAAAGCAGGCGGCCCCGCTGCGCCCGGAACCCCCTGGACCGCTCGGGGATCGAGGGGGAAGCCGTGCCGGGGCCTCGATCGCCGGTCCGAGATGCGGTGGTGCCTGCGGGGGCGGCACGCCCGGATCTCCCGCTCGCCCCCGGCAATCCTGCAACCTGCTTCTCGAGGGCGGTGGCGGCCAGCTCCAACTCCGTTATCATGCGGCGAGTCATCGTCTTCTCGGCCCGGATTTGCGCCAGAAGCTGTTGCTTCCGCTGCCGTTCCTGCTGCGCCATCGCCACCTGGGTTTCGACTTCTCGAGTCAGTTCGTCAACCTGGAGCTGCTCCACCTCGATGGCTTTCCGTACCTCTGCCAGGCGAGCAAGCGCCGCGCGGTGACGGTCGAGCAGGGCCATGTCGCGACGGACTATCTGGTGCAAGTAGCGGATGCGCTTGAGCCGCTCGGTGCCGGATCCGCCCCCGAGCATGGCCTGGAGAAAGCCTTTGGTCGAGTACTTGTAGAGGGCCCGCAGCCGCTGCTGGAGATACAGCCGCCTTGCTGCCAGTTCGCTCTCGAGATCCTGGCGTTCCTTCTCCAGGGACGCTGCCCGCCGTTCCACCTCTTGCTGCTTCCTGCGGAGGGTGTCGAGCCGCTCCTCCTGTGCCTGGATGGCACGGTCGATTTCGTCCATGGCCTCGAGAATCGAGCCTTCTTTCTGGGCGACCTCCTTGAGGTGTTCGCGTTGCTGTCTGATCTTGTTCCCGGTCTTTCGCCCCTGTCCGAACGAGGCATGGCCGGCGATCAGAAGGAACGCAACGGCGGCGAGCAGGAGCCAGCACATCCGTCGTACCGCCGGTCCGTCCGGGCGGCACGGCCATCCCCTCGTTCGGGTTGAGAGATGCGTGCGACGACTGCCCATCAGTCCGCTCCTACTCGCACGACCTTGCGCACGGAGAGAATGCTGCCCAGGAGTCCAAGCCCCATGCCTCCAAGAACGATTCCGGCAAGATAGGACGAGGGGAGAAACCGGAAGGAGATGGCTCCGAGCGTCTCCTGGAGTCCGGTGTCGAGAATGCCGTGAACGATACGGTAGGCCACAAAAAGCAGGACTTCGGCGGCCATCGCCCCGGTCAGGCCCTGCACGATACCTTCGATCAAGAAAGGTATGCGTATGAACAGACCGGTCGCACCAACCAGTTCCAGGATCTCGAACTCATCGCGCCGGGCATAGAAGCCGAGCTTGATGGTCTGCGAAATGATGAACACCGACGCCGATGCCAGGAGCCCGGCGAGAACGATCCCGGACCACCTGAGAAGATCCAGGAATGCGTAGAACTTCTCGACCCATTCCTGGCTCCAATCGACATCCTCGAACTCCTGGCGATCTATCGAATCCACGAATGCCTCGATCGCCGCCGTATCCGCGAGATCGTCCCGCAGGGTGAGTTCGATCGACGCTGGCAAGGGATTGGTGCCCAGATCATCGATGATGCCGGCGACTCCGGAAAGCGACCGGGAGAAGCTCTCGAGGGCCTCCTCCTTGGAAACATACGACGAGGCGGTCACCTCCTGGTGCGTCTCCAACTCCGCCATGATCGCTCGAGCCTCCGTCTCGCTCACCGAGTCACGCAAGTAGATGGAGACCTGGACATCGTGTCCCCAGTTTTCAAGGGCATTCGCAAGATTGAAATAGAGAAGCAGGAAACTGGAAAACAGCAGCATGCTGACCGTGATGACGGCCACCGTGACAACCGTGAGGAACTTGTTCTCCCGGATGTTCTGGAATGCCCTGACGACGAGATAGCGAATATACTGGCCGAGCACCACGTGCGCTCCTAGTGGTAGATTCTCCCCTTCTCCAGCACCAGGGTGCGGAACCGGAGCCGTTCGATGATCGATCGGTCATGCGTGGCCACGAGAACGGTCGTGCCTCGATTGTTGATATCCATCAAGAGCTTCAGAATCTCGATGGTCATGTCCGGATCGAGGTTTCCCGTGGGCTCATCGGCGAGGAGAATGGCCGGATCGTTCACGATGGCCCGGGCGATGGCAACGCGCTGCTGCTCCCCCCCGGATAGCGTGGGAGGGTACTGGAGGTACTTGTGCTGCAGCCCCACGGACCGAAGCACGTCCATCACGCGCCGCTGCACTTCCGCACGCGGCGTACCGAGCACCTCCAGCGCCAGGGCCACGTTGTCGAAGACCGACCGCCGCCGGATGAGCTTGAAGTCCTGGTAGACCACGCCGATGTTCCGCCGGAGGTACGGGATGGACGATGACGTGAGACGGGCCACGTTCCGCCGGCGGATGAGCACCTGGCCGGAGGTAGCCCGCTCGGTGCAATTCATCAGCCGCAGCAGCGTGGTCTTCCCGGCCCCGGAAACGCCGGTCAGAAACACGAATTCGCCCTTGGAAACATGCAGGTTGACGTCCATCAAGACATCGATACCCTCCACGTAGGATTTGTACACATGGAACATCTCGATCATCGTCGCGTCACTCTCAGGCCTGGAGGATCACCAACTCCACCCGCTCGAGCGGTCTGCCCAGGAAGATCTCTCCCACGCGCGCAAACCGCTCCGGCGCATCGGTAACCATGAACGCATGCTTCCCCGGCTCGCCACTGGCCCGCTCGAGCCCCCGGGCGTGCAGCAGGGCCTTGACTTCTCGAGCCGTGGCCTCCGCACTGTCTATCAACTGCACATCGGGCCCCATGACCGTGGCGATGACGCCCTTGAGCAGGGGGTAGTGGGTGCACCCCAGGATCAACGTGTCGATGTTCCGGGTCCTGAGCGGATCGAGGTACCGTCTGGCCGCTGCCTCGGTGACCTCGTTGTCTACCCAGCCCTCTTCGGCCAGGGGCACGAACAGCGGACACGCCTGGGCGGTGACCATCGTGTCGGGAGCAAGCGTCTTGACCACATGCTGGTAGGCACCCTGGCGGATGGTGGAGTCGGTGCCGATGACTCCAATGCGTCCGTTGCGACTCCGCGCCAGTGCCTCATGCGCCCCCGGGCCGATGACCCCGATGACCGGTACGGCACCCGTGCGGTCCACCGTCTCCACGAGCGCTCCCAGGCTGCACGCCGAGGCGGTATTGCAGGCAATCACCACCATCTTCAGGGGGATCGTCATCAGCCTGCCCACGGCCTGGGTGGCACAGCGGGTCACCATGGCCGCCGATTTGGAGCCATAAGGCACGCGCGCCGTGTCCCCCATGTAGACGATGTGCTCGGCCGGCATCAGTTCGGCGATGGCCTTGAGGACGGTCAGGCCGCCAATCCCGGAATCGAAGATACCAATCGCTCGTTCCTGTCTGTTCGTGACCAAGACACGCTCCTCGACAACCGAACACAGGGGGCCGCCCTCCCCGGCCGGCTCGAGGCCTGACCAAAGACCGGGGGCGGGGAGTCGCCCGTTTCTCGTCTCCCCGCACGCGAATTTCATACTATAGCACGGGGTTTCACCCTACCAACAGAAAAGCGAGCGGCCATGGCCGGCCGGGTGCAGCCTTCCGAATTGACAGGAACGTCGCCGGGTGGTTATAGTTTCAGGGGCGGGCGTGGACGCGGCGGGGGGCAGGCGCCAGGTCCGAGATGGACCGGACCGGCGGAACCTATGGGGAGCATTGTCTTGCTGCGGAAGTGGTGGCGAGTCCTGGCGGTTATCAAGGAGCCCGACCTCTACCTCCTGGTGCTCCGGATCTATTTCCCGATCCTGTTTCCGATGACCTTCTTCTTCCTTCTGGGCGCGACGAAAGTGGATGACGCCCTGGGATGGACGCGCCTCGTGGAGCCGCCTGCCAACGTGGTCGTGGGAAGCGCCCTGTTTCTGGCCGGGGCGACCCTGTGGCTCTATACGTACCACGTGTTCGTGTATGGCGGTCAGGGGAGTCCGTCGCCGTCGATCCGGCGTACGACGCGCCTGGTGACGTGGAGTATCTACGCGCGTTGCCGGAACCCCTCGGTCCTGGGCAAACTCCTCGGGGTGCTCGGAGTCGGGATTATCGTGAATTCCCCCGCATTTACACTGGGATTCGTGCCGGTGCTCCTGGCCGGTTCGCTTGTCGAAAAGGTCTGGCGGCAGGAACCCGTGCTGGTGGACGTGTTCGGTGAGGCCTATCTCGAGTACAGGAAGCGTGTCCCGCTGATTGTGCCGCGTATCTTCGTGCCTCCCGAGGAACTCCGGCCGCCCGAGGAACTGGAAGACACCCTGCGGGCGTCGTCGCAGCCGGACGGCGTCGCGCAACCACCGAAGAAGGCGCCATGAGTATCACCCTCATCAATCCTCCCGAGCAACTGAGAATCTGGTGTGGCATCCCCAAGGCCGCCGCAGCCGGGGTGTACAACTTCCCACCGCTGGGCCTGATGTACCTGCAGGCAAGCCTCGAGAAGCGAACCCCCTTGAAGGCCGACATCTTCGACCCGACGGTCGGCGCGCTGGACTATCCTGATGTCGAGAAGCGGCTGCGCACCTACGACCTGGATGTCGTGGGTATCTCCACGTTCACCCATGCCCTTCCAGACGTCGCCATGATGATCCGCCTGGTGCGCAAGTACAACCCGAACGCACAGATCCTCCTTGGCGGTCCCCATTGCTCCATGTTTCCGGAATTTGCGGTCCGTCTCGAAGGCATCAAGGGGATCGTCGTGGGCGACGGCGAAGATGCGTTCGTGGAGATCGCCCGGGCGCTCGATGCCGGGAAGAGCCTCGAAGGCATCAAAGGTGTCTGGTTCTGGGAGGACGGGCGACTGGTCAGGAACCCTCCACGGCCCTACAAGAAAAACCTGTCGTCCTATCCCTTTCCCGACAGGTCTCGCGTCGACTACCGGCGCTACTACCTTCCGGGGACGCGGCAGCGCTACACCACCATCGCCGTCACGTCTCGAGGCTGTCCGCACACCTGTCCCTTCTGCCTCGCCGAAAAGGGCTCCTACAGGGTGCGGGAACTCGAGGACATCCTCGACGAAATCGAACATTGCCTGTCGTTGGGAATCAAGGATGTTCAGTTCGTCGATGACCTTTTCAATCCCAACGAGAAGTTCGTCCTCGATCTCGCCGACGGTATCGAGCGGCGGGGGCTCAAGTTCGACTACGGCTACAAGACCACGATCGCCGGCACGACGAAGCGCCAGATCCGCCGCTCCAAGGAATCCGGCTGCTACAAGATCTGTTTCGGCGTCGAAACTGCGAACAACGAAGGTCTGGAGGACTACAACAAGCTGTGCACAACGGAAGACATGACGCGCGTGTTTCGATGGTGTCGTAAGATCGGGCTCAAGTCCGTGTCCTACGTCATGATTGCCGGTCCTCACGAGAAGACTCGAGAACAGGTCCTGGCCAATGTCGATACCGCGATTGCCATGGATCCGGACTTCATGGTGATCGCGGTGTTCAGCCCCTACCCGGGCACCCCGTCGTTCCACCAGGGCGTCCAGAAGGGGCTTTTCGAGAAAGACTGCTGGGACAAGATGATGCTGGATCCGTTGGGTGGACACGAAGTCCCGCTCGTGTGGGAAGAGCACCTGTCCAAGGAAGAGATCCTCGACCTGCTGAAGATTGCGCACCGGCGCTTCTATTTCAGGCCGAGGTGGCTCATCAGGAACGGCATCCCATCGACCCCTTGGGAGTTCTTGCGCTACGCCGGAGGCTTCCTTTCGATCGCCAAGCTCGAACTGTTGCGAGTCGGCCAGCACGAAGCCCCTGTCTGACATTCCCGACACGCCTCGCTTGCGCTCAAACCGCCGCCATTCACTGGGTATGGTGTTTGACACCACTGGCATTTCCAGCTACCCTGGTTCACGAACCGTCAGCAGGAGGTGTTCGAATGGCCAGCGCTCGTATCAAGCCGAATCGTGCCACGACTCTCTGGTCGTGGTGTATCGCGACCGCGGTTGCCTGCACGTTGCCCGTCGCGCCTCCGGCCGGTGCGGGCGAGCGGGAAAAGGCATCGATCGCCATGATCGATTTCACGGCAAGGCATGTCGACAAGGATGAAGTCGAGCAGTTTTCCCACAATTTGAGGGAGATGTTCCTCATCGACTCCAGGTTCGACATGGTTGACGAGATGGCCATGTACGAGGTGCTGACCGGACCGGCCGGCGGAGAGCAACTCGGCCAGGCGCGTAAGCTTCTTGCCGAGGCCAAGCGGGCCTACCGGGGCGGAGATCTCGAGACGGCGGAGCGGGATATCGAGGAGGCGCGAGCCCTGTACCGGTCGCTCCATTCGGAGCTGTCCCGGCCGGAAGAGCTGTCGGACTTGTTCCTCTACGAGGGACTGGTCGCACTCGCGGCCGGAAAGCCCGAATCCGCCAAGGTGGCCTTCATCCAGATGTTCTTGCTGGACCCGGATATCGAGACCCGGGGGCTTCCGTCGATCCCGTCCCCGGCTCATGACCTTCTCGACGAAGCTCGAGAGCAGGTCCGGAAGATGCCTCTCCGAGGGATCCGGCCGGCGTTCGCACGGGACATCGCGTCGAGGATGAACGTCGGGTATCTCTTGACCGGCGTGGTCGAGCGGACGGAGAGCGGCGCGGAGGCTCGAGGGATCATCACGATACAACTGATGACGCCCTCATCGGAGGAGCCGGAGACGACGTTCATCTTCGAAATTCCCGACATCGAAGGCGGGCTTCCGGTTGCCGGCGATCCGATCTACGAGCGTATCGTGGGGGTGGCGGCAAGGTTTCTCCCGGGCGCGTGACAGGTCGTGCATCCTTCCGCCGGCGAGGCCACCTCGAGGTCATCCCCACCGGTCGAACCACGCGAGGAACATCAGGATGGTCCAGAGCGTGCTTGGGTCCGCGCCTCGGCCGCGGCGAAAATCCTTCCACAGGCGGCGAACCGCTCGCACATTCAGCAGACCCGTGGCCCGCACGTGCCGGGGCTCCAACAGTTGTTCCGCCCATTCCCGCAGGTCTGTCTCCAGCCAGGACTGGACAGGAACGGCGAAGCCCTTCTTGGGGCGGTCCACGAGCGCGGCCGGGACATACCTGTGGAGGAGTTCCCTCAGTATCCACTTGTAGCGTCCGTTCCTGACCTTGAGGCGGGTGGGAATGCGTGCTGCGAAGGCGACGACACGGTGGTCGAGCAGGGGGACTCGAGCTTCGAGGCCCACCGCCATGCTGGCGCGATCCACTTTTGTGAGAATGTCGTCCGGGAGGTAGGTTACCAGGTCCCAGAAGGTCATCTGCTGAATGCGGTCGCCGAGATCTTCCGGGGGGGGGCCGCCGGAAAGCCAGGTGGTCAGCTCATGCCCCCCCTTGACGAGCGAGACCGGGTGCTTGTGCAAGCAGACGAAGTAACGGTAGAGAGACCGAAAGTCCGAAATAGCCAGCGCCTCGAGCCGCCACAATGCTCGTGCACCGTTGAGACCGGCCATCTTGAGGAGCCTGCGGGGCCGTCCCCGGGACAGGCGGCCCGCCACCTCCCGCACTTTCGACGGGACGCGATCGAGGTATCGCCATCGCGCCGCCAGCCGGTACCGCTGATACCCGGCGAAAAGCTCATCCCCGCCATCTCCGGAAAGGCTGACCGTGACATGGCGCCGGGTCAATGCCGAGACGAGGTATGTGGGAATCTGGGAGGAATCTCCGAAAGGTTCGTCCCAGTGCCGGGGGATGGCAGGCACGATATCGAGTGCTTCCCGAGGACCAACGTAGAGCGTCGTGTGGTCGGTCCGGAGGTGCGCGGCAACGGCGCGCGCCGGCCCGGATTCATCGTAGCGCGGATCGGCGAACCCGATCGAAAAGGTCTTGACCGGCCGCGAACTCTGGACCTGCATGAGCGCGACCACGGTCGAGGAGTCGACCCCGCCGGACAAAAAGGCACCCAGGGGCACGTCTGCCACCATGCGCTCGCGCACCGCCTGGCGCAGCAACGTGTCGAGATCACCCAGGATCTCGTCGTCAGAGCCCGGAAACGGCTGCGCCACCCCCTCGCGCCAGACATCGAGCAGGGACCAGTAGGTCCTGATCTCGGGTTCGGGGAGCACGCCTTCCGGGACACGCCCCCACTTGAGCACCAGCAGGTGGCCCGGCTCGAGCTTGTGCACCTCCTCGTAGATGGCGTAGGGAGCGGGAATGTAGCCGTGGCGAAAGTACAAGGTCAGTACGTTCGGATCGATCCGGGCCTCGAAGTCCGGATGGGCCCGCAGAGCCTTGAGTTCCGACCCGAAGAGGAAAGCACACCCGACCCGGCCGTAGTACAGCGGCTTGATACCAATGCGGTCCCGCGCCAGGTACAAGGTCCGCCGCTCGAGGTCCCAGAGGGCCAGGGCGTACATGCCCACGAAACGCCTCAGCGCCTGTTCGACTCCCCAGACGGCGAAGGCTGCAAGGACCACCTCCGTGTCGGAGCGGCCCCGGAAGGCATACCCCGCCTCCTCCGACAATGCACGCTTGAGCGTCTCGAAATTGTAGACCTCCCCGTTGAAGACCAGCACGAATCGGCCATCCGGGGTGGACATGGGCTGGTGTCCGGAGGGGCTCAGGTCCAGGATCGACAACCTGCGATGAGCCAGCGCGATGCCGTGGCGCTCGTCCACCCACACGCCCGCG
>JAJRTE010000208.1 GCA_024278455.1 Myxococcota bacterium | reverse complement strand
TAAGTCGACGGGCAAGGGGCACTTTCGAAACGACGTGGCTATGCACATGCCGCTACTCGACTTTGCTTGCCCGGCGCTCATACTTCGAATCTTATCTCTCACCTGCCTCACCACCCACTACGCCGATCTCTGGCAGGAGTGCTGGGACCCGGCGTTCCGCGAAGATCGCTGGGCCAAGCAGGATCCCCGGCTCGACAACGGGTTCTTTACGCGCCTCACGCCCCAGTGGAGCCGTCACGTGGCCCTGCGCACCGATTACGCGCGGCGCCAGGCCCTGGTGGAGATCGACGTGCTCGTGGCCATGGCCCTGGGGCTGACCCTCGACGAACTCAAAACGATCTACCGCGTCCAGTTCCCCGTGATGCGCCAGTACGAGGCCGACACCTGGTACGACCAGCGCGGCCGCATCGTGTTCACCGTGAGCAAGGGCCTGACCGGCGTGGGCTTCTCCCGGGCCGAGTGGAACCGGATCAAGGGCATGAAATCCGGCACGGTCGAGCGCGTGGTCACCGACGACACCCTCCCCACCGGCCCCCGCCAACGCACCATCGTATACGAAGCCCCGTTCGACCGCTGCGACCGCGAGCGGGACTACGAAACCGTCTGGGCCGAGTTCGAACGGATGCTGGGGGGAGCGATGGAGGAACAGACGTGAGTTCACGGATGCGCGATTCCACGAGCGCCCTTCAATCCAAGGCCACCGAGACCGTCCGAGGGATGGCACACGCAGGGCCGAGCCGGTTCGACCGGGACATCATCGACAAGACGCGCGGCCAGCTCCGGACGTTTCTTGACGAGCTGGCCAACGGTTCCTCGAACTACAAGAGCCTCCACAACCTCACGGCCCACCTGGAACACCAATACCACGACCGCTTCCTGATCGAGCTCATCCAGAACGCCCACGATGCGCTGTTCGACGATCCAGCTGCGGCCGGGGAGCAGCGGGTGGAGGTCGCGCTCGTGGAAGACGAGGGAGCCCACGGGGCCCTCTATGTCGCGAACGACGGTCAACCGTTCACTCGCTCGAATTTCGAGGCGATCTGCAATCTGGCCCAGAGCGACAAGGACCCGGAAAAGCACATCGGGAACAAGGGCATCGGGTTCCGGAGCGTGTTACAGATCTCGGCGACCCCGGAGATCTACTCCCGGAGCCGTCCGGACGCGCAGGGCTGTGACGGGTACTGCTTTCGATTCGCTCCAGACTGGCTCCAAGAGGTTGCCGGGGCCGTTGCCGAGTTGCTCGGGGGAAACCCGCGCGTCTCGTGTCCTCTGAATCCCGGCGATCCACTTGTCGAGTGGCGTCAGGAACGGCTGGAGGAGTTCTGCGGGCGCGTGCGGGGTCGCGGGCCGGAGTTCTTGCGGGAAGAACTCCTGTGCCTGTCGCCATATGCGTTGCCGCTTCCTGTGTCGCGCGAGTTTCCCAAAGCGCTCAGGGATTTCGAGCGGCGCGGATTCGCCACGGTGGTGAGGCTTCCATTGAAAGGCGAACGCGCCGTCGAGACTGTGGTCGACGAGCTCGACGCTCTCACGATGCAGTCAGTTGTGTTCCTGCGGCGCCTCGGGAGTTTGTGCACACGCCGAGGAAGGACTCAGCGCGTATTTCGGCGGTTAGAGCGCCCGATACGGGGAGACCCGCTGGGCGGGGTCGAGGTGGTCGTCGAGGCGGCAGAGCCAGGTGCGCCGAGCCGTAGGCATATCTACCGGCTGTGGTCGAGGGAGTTGGGGGGACCAACCGACCCCGAGGGGGCTTGCGCGTTGGAAGAGGCCGTGCGGGACCTGCCGGGCAAGTGGCCCGAGGTGAGGCACGCGTTGGTGGCTTTGGCGGTGCCATGGAACGGACCACGTGAAGACGGGGTGCTCAACATCTATCTGCCCACCGAGGTGGGGAGCGGGTGCGGAGCACACCTGAGCGGCGCGTTCTTCGGGCACATGAGCCGGACCCATGTACCGTTCGGGGAACCCTACAACGAGCTCCTGCTCGACACGTTGGCCGATCTTGCTGTCGACCTCGTGCTGGAGGCGTGGGTCGGTGGGGGGACAAGCGAAGCGAAGGCCGTCGTGGATGTTCTGGCGCCGACGTCCGATGAGGCGGGAAAACGCTGGGCGGAAGCGGTGCGGGCGGCGTTCAAGCGGCGCGGCGAGGACATGAGCAGTGCAAAGATCTTCCTCACCACGCTGGGATGGCAGGCTCCCGATGAGGCTGCCCTGCTTCCTCTGATTCCCGAGCCAGAGGTTCTCTCACAAGAGGTGCTCCGCGAGGTGGCGACGTTCCCGGTCGTTGAGCTAGCCCTTTACGACCGCCGGGACAGGGTGGAGGCCTTGTTCGCGACGGCCGGGTGGGAGAGCGCGCCCGCCGGGGAATGGTTGGCCGACACCGTAGCCGCGGCAGCCGACCGGCTGCTGCAGGCCGGAGACGACGCCGACTGGAACGGGTTTTGGCGCGACGTGATGAAGTTGTTTCCGTCGAGCGAGCCGCTGCAGGGCAAGCGGGTTCTCCTGGGGCAGGACGGCCGGCTCTATGCGGCCGGAGGGGAGGTGCCGGTCTTTTTCCCGCCCCGGCAGGCGCGAGGCGACGGCGAGCAGGGCGAGGGCGAGGAGGACGAAGATGAGGTGTCCGCCGAGGTGGCCCGCGCGTTGCCCGAGGGGCTCACGGGGCGCATCGCGCTACTGAGCGACAAGATCAAGACCCACGAAAAGACCGAGAAAAAGCGGTGGCGCCTCACGAAGGTGCAGAGGTACCTCGCCGATGATCTCGTGCGACCGTTTCGCGTGGGCGACATCGTGGAGGAACTGGAACGGCTTTCGCCTCCGCTGCCGGTACCCCACGATGCCCCGGAGGCGGCTTTGTGCCGCGATCTGTTCGAGGGGACGCTCCGGCTCGTAGCCGGGTTGGTCCGGAAGAGGAAAGGGGACGATGTCGTGCTCCGGCTCGGCTGGGTACCCGTGCCGTGTCGCGGGGGCTGGTACCGGCTGGGGGACGCAAGCTTCGGCCCGGGATGGGAGGGGACGGCCGGAGCAGAGACGCTGAGCTACTTGGAGGCTGCGGGCACGGCCGATGCCGAGGAGGCGGCGAGACGACTTCTCCTGCCGCCCGAGGATGCCCGATGGGCCGGGTGGGGCCGTGAAAGCGAAGGGATTCTGCGAAGGGCCGGGGTGATGGATGGGTTACGGCTGCAGGCAGTCAAACCCGATGCGTGGAACTCGAAATTATATCTGACAGTCGATAGAGATGTGGTGTTGTCCGAGGAAAAGCCTCCGGGAATACCTAGCCGAATGTGGGCCCAATATCGAGAAGTTGTAAGGAAGACTCAAAAAGCAAAATACGTTACAGTCTTCGCTTATGAGTTCCGTACATTCTATGCCATACCTGGGTTTGACCGGTGGGACAAGCTTGACAACCCAGCACGGGCCGCGTTCACTCAGGCGCTCCTCGCATCGATGAGTAGCTGGGAAGAGGTTCAGAAGGTTGATTGGAAGAATTCCATCATCAAAAAGATGAGGGGCGACCGGCATGCTCTTTCGGTTTTATCGCCTCTGTTTTTTTCCCTAACTCACCTGGATTGGCTCACTGTAGAGCAAGAGGAGGGGGTTGCGCGCTTCCGCCCGGCGGACCGCTGGCTGGTGCCCCGAAGAATTGCCGGGCGGGCACGTTACCTGTACCGGCACCTCCGCCTGGTTCCTGAGGAAATCTCGGAACGCATCGAGGCGGATCACGTCTTGTTGGATCAACTTCGCGACCTCGGCATGCCCGTTCTCGACGAGGGCGACGAAAGAACGGACGACCCCCGGCTCCTCGAGGACTTGGCCGCGGCATGGGCTGAGCGACAAGGCGAGATTGCCAGCCGGGACGTTTTCGTGGGCCAGGTGCGAAATGCCTGGAGCCGGTTCGAGCCGGGCGACAGGTTCCCCGAGCAGTGGGTCGTCGAGGTCGGCCGACGAAATCTGGGTGTGGTATCCCCCTTGCGGGACGCCCCCGTGTACATGCCGGACGAGGCAGGCCCCGCGTACCATGCGCTTCTCACCCACGAGAAGCCGGTGGTGGTCATCGACCCCAGGGACGCGCGCCGGCTGAAAGAGGCCGTGAAGGCCCGGTTGACCCGGGAAGTGCGGTTTGCCTCTGATTTTCGGCTCGGGGCACGCGTGGACGGGGCCGTTTGGGCCCGCGAGGGGGATCAATGCCTGGCCGACAGCGACCTGGACTGGCTGCCCCCCGTTGTGCTCTCGGTGCTCGCGTACGGCGGTGAGTCCGGGGTGGGCACCGGATCGGACGCGTTCGACCAGGCGATCCAGACATTACGGAAGATCCGGTTCCAGTGGGTGGACGACCTGGAGGCGGAGCTGCAAACGGTGGAAGGTGAGCGGGTGGCCGCAACCCCCGTGCCCGCGCTTTGGCTTCCGGACAGGAAGACCTTACTGGCCGCCCGAACGGGCCCGCCGGAGTGGCGAGCCCTGAGCGACGCGCTGGCCGATGCGTTGGGCCGCCGGACGTTGGGGACCGCGCTCCGACTCGTGTTGGGGCGCCTCGACGGAGTGGAGGACCCGGCCGACGACGAGATCGTCCGCGCGTTGAGGGAGTTGGATATTTCAGAGGGCCGCTATCAAGAGATACGGCAGTATTGGGTAGGGAATCTCGGGTGGACGGTCCGCCTGGTACGGCCGGTGGTCGAACTGTTGCGCCCCGGCGCCAGCCTGGTGCGCCTGGACGACGTCAACTCGCACGAGGCTCTACGAAAGATCGTCGAGAGCCTGGCCCTTCCGCACGTCGGTACGGCCGAACTGCTGGACTGGGTGGGCGAGCATCGAAGCTTCGAAGCGCTGGGGCGGGCATTGCATGATCGGTTGGGCCCCAAAGCGGAGCTCGCCCAGTGGAACCGGGCCCTTGAGGCGGTCGGCGAGGCGCCTGTGCGCAACCGTGCGGCGCGAGAGGAGTTCCAGGCCGTTGTCCATGAGTCGTCGGTTCCGCTGGGGGCGGTGTTGGTGCAGATGCTTCGCGCCCACCCGCACGAACGGTCGTTCGGCGAGCTGCAAGACGGGTTGCTGAGGCTGGAGCCGCTGGAGGAAGACACGCGGTCGTTCTGGCGTCTGCCGTTCGGGCGCGTGATGGCCGTGGTGGGGGGCTATTTGAGGGATCTGGAAGCCCCCGAGTGGCTCTGCCGTCTCATCGAGGGAGCCACCACGCCCGAAGAGCTGGGGGGGCGGCTTCGGGAGGCCGGTCTCGACCCGGACATGGACCCCGTGGCGTTCCATGCCCGCAACCGCGACCGGATGAGGGATTCCCTCCGGGACATTCAGACCGCGCTCATCGCGTGGTGCGGCAGGACTGGGGTTGATCCGGGGCCGTGGGTTCGCCCGGTGCCCGAACTTCTCGAGGGGCCGTTCCGGACGGCGCTTGCGTGGGAGGCCTTCTGGGAGCGATGGGACCATGCCGCGTGCGTGCTGCTGGCGGCCGAAGTGTTGGCGAGTTCCGGGCACGAGGCGTTCTGGCGCGCCGCGGTGGCCTCGCCCGACCTGGAGGAACTCCGCAGGGAGTTGGAACTCACCGACGAAGACTTTCAGAAGGCGGAAGAACGGATCAAAGCGCAACGCGCGAGGCTGGAGGAGAAGCGGAAGATCGTCAAAGTGGCTGGCCGGGAGTTTGTGAACGTGAAGGACAGGCTGCCGGAGCTTTGGCGTCTGGTGGAGTCGGAGATCCCGGAGGACCGCCTGCCCGCCCTGCCCTTGAACCAGACGGAAACGTTGGGTTCGTTTCGGCGTGCGAGGGGCGGGGCCTCGGATTCAGGGGTACAGGGCCCGAGGGGGACAGGCTCCCGAAAGGAGCGGTTGACGCAGGCCATGAAAGACTTGTTGGGCGTTCTGGGGGAACTCCACGCGTACCGCCTGTTGCAAAAGACCTACCCGCAGGCAGTGGGGCCGGCGTGCTGGGTTTCGGAGAACAGCCGGTACTTCTTCCCCGAGAAGCCAACGAATGACGCACTGGGCTGCGATTTCCAGATCAAGGTGAAAGGACGCACCTACTACGTGGAGGTGAAGGCAACAAGCGGAGAAGACCCTGTCAAGGACCAGGCTAATTGAGCAGGGCCGGGGTCACGGTTATTGAGCAGTTTGCTCCTCGGCGGACTCGTGTTGAGTGGGGCGGATCAGTTGGGTCTGGGGCCGGGTGCGTTTGCGGTACGAGTCTCCTTTCATGAC
>JAJRTE010000207.1 GCA_024278455.1 Myxococcota bacterium | reverse complement strand
GTACCAGACCCCGTCGGATGACTGCCGTTCCGCGAACCGAGACTTCCTGGACGCGGAGACGGAGGCGGAGGACGTGGGCTTCCGTGTGGTACGGAACCTGGACTGAATTCGTGGGGCAGGCTTCCATCCTGCCATTTCCCTCTATGCCTCAGGCTTTCCATCCTGCCATCTCCCCTCTATGCCTCAGGCTTTCCATCCTGCCCCTTCCCTCGCCACCGCCCCCGAGGCGCACCCCGGCGTGGTGGATTAGTGCGACGGAGTGGACAACGACTGCGACGACATCTCGGAGATAGCCTACCCTGGAGCGGCGGAGCACTGCGACGGTCGGGACGAGGACTGCGACGGATTGTCGGACGGCGCGGACGAGTCGGTGGACCCGGCGAGCAGGGGGACCTGGTACCGGGATGGCGACGGAGATGGGTACGGGAATCCCCAGACCACCGAGTCAGCATGCAGCGCGTCGTCCGGGCGCGCGTCGAACGCGGGTGGCTCGAGTGACGTCGTCCTTGACCGGCGACGATGAGCGCAGTACACTGCTTCGCCAACTCGACGGCCATGCACTGGCGTGAGCCGGCAACGCGAAGCACCCCCCTGCGAGTCCGCATGCAGCGCCGTGATAAGAGTGGAAGCCGCTGGAAGTTCTTGGGGCTCGTGGTCATTCTCGTGATCGTGGCCATTGTCGTCCGCCATACGCCTGTGGGGCAGTACCTCGATCGTCGTGTCCTCGCCGCATGGCTCGGTGAACTATCGAGCAATCCCTTTGCGCCGCTGTTGTTCGTGGGTGTGTACGCCGTTTCACTGGGATTTGGGATTCCCGCCAGCCTGTTCACGTTGGCTGGGGGCGTGGTTTTCGGCGTCTGGCCAGGGGCGCTCTACAACTGGCTGGGCACCATGCTCGGGGCGAGTCTCGCGTTTGTGCTGGCCCGGCACCTCGGGAGAGACTTCGTGGAGCGGCTGCTTCGCGGCCGCTTCGTGGACCTGGACGCGGCCGTGTCCGCGAGGGGTTTCTGGGCCATCTTCGTGATGCGGCTCATTCCGGTGATTCCGTTCAACTTGAGCAACTTCGCCGCGGGTCTCACCGGAATACGGTTCATCCACTACGTGGTGGCGACGGGATTGGCCATCGCCCCGGGGCTGACAGTGGTGACCTGGTTTGCGCATTCCCTGTGGGAAGGAACAGGGGATCGCAGGGTGACGGCCAACATCGTCCTGGCCAGTATTCTGCTGGTGCTGACCACCGTCCTGCCATGGGCGGTCTACCGCCTGGTCTGGCGGCGGGGAAAGCGTCGGCCGTTGTGACACCAATTCGGTACCGGAGTGGGCGAGTCGATGCTACACTCGGGCAGCCGAATCGGCCCGCTGTCGAGGATCAGTCGCCGGCGGCCGCCGGCCATGAGAGGTTCAAAAGCGCGCAACACCCTGTGACGGAAGAGGATATCATGACTCGAGATCTTGGAGAAGTGCAGGAGACGACCAGACGTATCGCCCGGGAGGCCGCTCGTCGTGTCGCACAGCTCTACCTGGACTACCAGAATGGTGCCGACGCGGGCACGGTGGAGAAGGTGGGCGACGGTCCGGTGACGGTGGCGGACCGGGAAGCGGACCGGATCATCAAGGAGGGGCTGACTCGAGCCTTTCCCGGGGATGCCATACTATCCGAGGAAGTATCCTCTTCCTGGGTGACGTCGGCGGAATGGACCTGGATGGTCGATCCTCTCGATGGCACGAAGGAGTTCATCAAGGCCAACGGGGAGTTCATGGTGATGGTAGGTCTGTGCCACGAGGGCGTACCGGTGGTCGGTGTCGTGGTCGAGCCGGCGACCGGGCGGGAGTTGTACGCGGCCAAGGGGCTCGGCGCGTGGCACGTGCCGCCCGGGGCCGACGCACCTTCGAGGCTCGAGCTTCGCCGCGTCGATCCCGTCTCGGAGTTGACATTGGCCGTGAGCCGTTCGCACCGGAGTCCTCGAGTCGAGACGTTTTGCGAGCTTCTGAACATTCACAAGGAGTACATCTCCGGTTCGGTCGGGAGGAAGATCTCGCTGGTCACGACGGGCAAGGCGGATCTCTATCTGCACCCGTCGCCCGGCACCAAGTTGTGGGACACCTGTGCGCCGCAGGTGATTCTGGAGGAGGCCGGCGGTCGTTTCACCACGGCGCTCGGCGATCCCATCGCCTACCGCCGTCCGGATGGGGATGTACGCAACGATGATGGCCTGCTGGCCGCGGGCCCCTGGCATTTCGATACGTTGCTCGAAGCGGCCCGGAAGGCGTGGGAGATTCCACTTCCACCGAGGCGGTGAGCAAAGCAGAGGAACGGGGGAGTTGATGAACGAGTATTCCGAAACCTTTCTCAGGGAGCTTCCCAAGACGGACCTGCATGTCCACCTGGACGGCTCGATCCGGTTGTCCACCCTCATCGAGTTGGCGAAGGGACAGGGAGTGCAGCTCCCGTCCTACAGCGAAGAAGGGCTCCGCGAAACCGTTTTCAAGGACAGGTACGAGAATCTCGTCGAATACCTGAACGGTTTTCAGTACACCTGCGCCGTGCTACAGACCCCGGAGGCGCTCGAGCGGGCGGCCTACGAACTGGCCCACGACAACTTCGCGGAGGGGGTGCGATACTTCGAGGTGCGGTTTGCGCCGCAGTTGCACGTCCATGCCAACCTGGACATCAAGAAGGTGATCAGCAGTGTCGCGAGAGGTCTCGATCGGGCCCGTGCCGAGATCAACCAGGGAGAGGGGATCCGCCTGGGCACCGAGCCGCGTTTCGAGGCCGGCATCATCACCTGTGCCATGCGCATGTTTACGCCGGTATTCTCCGAGTACTACCGGCGGTTCATGGCGGTGCACGCATTCTCTCCACCGCAGAACGTCTACGCCATGGCGTCGCTGGAATTGGCTCGAGCCGTCGTTTCACTTCGCAACGATCATGGGCTTCCGATAGTGGGATTCGACCTCGCCGGGACCGAGGCCGGGTACCCTGCCGGGGACCACGAAGCCGCCTATGCCTATGTGCACAGGCACTTCGTGAACAAGACCGTGCACGCGGGGGAGGCCTACGGCCCGGAGAGTATCTTCCAGGCGATTACCGAACTCCACGCGGACCGCATAGGTCACGGGTATCACCTGTTCAGTCCCGAGCGGATACACTCGCCCGGCATCCGGGACCGGGACGAGTACATCCGGCGCCTGGCCCAGTACATCGCCGAACGTCGTGTCACCCTCGAGGTCTGCCTCACATCCAACCTTCAGACCATGCCTGAACTAACCGCGATTCGCGAGCACGCCTTGTCGAAGATGCTCCTCGCCCGGCTGTCGGTGACACTTTGCACCGACAACCGTACCGTGTCCAACACCTCGGTCAGCAACGAGATCGGCATCGCGTTGAAGAACTTCAACATCGGCCCGCACCAGCTCAAGAACATCATCATCTACGGTTTCAAGCGGAGCTTCTTCCCGGGAAGCTACAACGACAAGCGCAACTATGTCCGCCAGGTTATCGACTACTACGAAACGGTCGCCAAGAAGCATGGCTACTGAGCGTGGCGAGATCCGGGCTGGTTGCCGCCCCGGGACGGAATCGGGAGCCGTGCTTCTCGAGCCGGTGTTCGGGCAGGCCGGGGGGGTGCGAGGAGCTGCATGAGAATACTCGCCATCGACTACGGAACCCGGCGTGTCGGACTTGCGGTGAGCGACCCCACCGGTACCCTCGCCTCCCCCCTCGAGACCCTTGTCAACACCGGGCACCGGAAGCTCATCGACGACATCGCGACCATCGTCAGCGAGGTCGGGGCAGAGCGCGTGTTGATCGGTGTGCCCGCTCGCGCGGACGAGTCGTTCGGCGAGACCGCTCGCCGCGTGCTCTCGTTCGCCCGGAAGCTGGCCATGCGGCTGACCGTGCCCGTGACGAGCATCGACGAGGCGTTCACGACGGCCGAGGCCCTCGATCGGCTCGCCCAGACACCCGGCAAGAGGGCCAGGACCGTTCTCGAGCAGCGCAAGATCGTGGACCAGGTCGCCGCGGCGCTGTTGCTCGAGGAGTACCTGGCTGATCTCCCGGCGATACCCTCGCCATTGCCAGACCCCGGTCCAGCGAAAGGGGAGGCGGAGGGGATGGCTTCCCGCAGGTCTTCCCAGGCCGGGCCGGCGTAGACCCATCGTTGGCAATCGGCGGCATGGGGCCTCCCGTTCGAGCCGGTCGGGCAGTGTCGGCGGACTTGACCCTGGCGCGCCGGCGGTGGTAGATTCGCACTGGCGCGCGTTCGGAGTCGTGCCAGTGCGAGCAAGCCGGGGTCGCGGCCGTCCATGCCGCTTCCGGCGTGGGAGGTCACGGAAGGAGGAGGCAGTGCCCATGACAAGGACGGAGGCAAGTGTGAGGACGGTCCGAGCGTTGCTCGTGGGTTTCGTCATCGCGGCGATACCGGCGAGCGGGGGCGGCCCGGTTCTCGCCGGGACGGAGCAGGCACCGACGGCAGCAGGCAAGGCGGGGCAGGTATCCTGGAACTTCGAGGATGTTGCCATCGGAAAGCGACCTCCCGGATGGAAGGTGCAAGCGACCAATCCAAGAGGTCCCCTGGCCACGTGGCAGGTCATTCAGGACGCGACGGCGCCATCCGGCGACCATGTGCTGGCCATGACCCGTCCCAACCACACCTTTGGGGGCACGTTCAACATCTGCTGGACGGACACCGTATCTGTGCTCGACGCGGAAATCCAGGTTCGGTTCAAGGCCGTCAAGGGAGAAGAGGACCAGGGGGGCGGCGTTATCTGGCGCGCGCAGGACAAGGAGAACTACTACATCTCCCGCTTCAATCCCCTCGAGAACAATTTCCGCATCTACTACGTTCGTGACGGGGCTCGCAAGATACTGGCGAGCACGCGGATAACCCTGTCTTCGGGGGAGTGGCACACCCTGAAGGTCGTTCAGCACGGCAACCGGTTCGAAGGGTATCTCGATGGGAAGAAGCTCCTGGAAGGCACCGACGATCTTTTCACCAGGCCCGGCGGCGTGGGACTGTGGACCAAGGCCGACGCCGTCACCTCCTTCGACGACTTCGTGGTGACGCCATTGAAGTGAGAGAGCGAGGTGTCCTGATGAAGAAGATCTATCCTCTCGTTGGTGCAGCGCTCGTCCTGCTCGCCGGGGTGTGGATGTGGCAACGTGGGCGGGCGGTAGTCAGCCGCCAGGTGGTGGTTGTCTATGTTTCCGAGGACCAGGTGTTTTCGGAACCCATACTCGAGGATTTCGAGAGAGAGACCGGCATAACGGTGAAGGCGGTGTACGACACGGAGGAGGCCAAGAGCACCGGGACCATGAATCGGCTGATCGCCGAAAAGGGCAACCCCCAGGCCGACGTGTACTGGGCCAACGAGCCGATCCGGGCGGAAGTCCTGAAGCAGAAGGGGATATCCGCACCCTACGCATCCCCGAACGGGGAGGATGTTCCAGCCATGTTCAAGGATCCAGAGGGGTACTGGACCGGGTTCTCCGCCAGGGCCAGGGTCCTCGTGGTCAACGGTCGCGCGGGGGATCCGCCGGAGTCCATACTGGCCTACACCGAACCGCGCTGGGAGGGGAAGGCAGTCATCGCCAATCCCCTCTTCGGAACCACGACCGCTCACCTCGCCGCCCTGTTCACAGTGTGGGGAGAAGAACGCGCGAGAGGATTCATGGCAGCGATGAAGCGCAACCATGTCGCGATCTCGACGAGCAACGGCGAGAGTGCAGATTTCGTCGCGGGCGGGCAATACGCCTTCAGCTTGGTAGACAGTGATGACGCCGTCAACCGCATGCGACAGGGGAAGCCCGTGACCCTGGTCTACCCGGACCAGGGAGAGAACGGCGTCGGATGCTTCATCGTGCCCAACGCGGCCGTTCTCATTGAAGGAGCGCCCCACCCGGACGCGGCCAGAAGACTCATCGACACCTTGCTTTCCAGGGAGACGGAGCGAAAGCTCGCCTTTGCCGATTGTGCGCAGATTCCCTTGCGTGACGGCGTCCGCTTGCCGTCCGGGATGCAACCACTGAGCGCGATCGAGACGATGCAGGTGGACTATGCCGACGTCGCCAGGAAGCTCGTCGAAATCCAGCCGTTCCTGAAGAGCTGGATGGGGCTCTGAACCCCATGGCAAGGCGCCTGTTTCTCACCCTCATCGCCATCTTGATCGTCGTGACCGGTGCCGCTCCCGTTTGCTCCATGTTGGTCAAGAGTCTTTTCGTCGGGGGCCGGTTCAGCCTGTCGTCTTACGCCGGGTTGCTGACATCGGTTCGCCACTGGACCCTCATGGGGCACAGCCTGGCTCTGTCTTCCCTGGTCATGGCGCTCACCGTCGTGGTCGGCGTTCCCCTGGGCATCCTCTTCGGAAAGACGGATTTGCCTTTTCGCAGGTTCTTTGCCGTGCTTTTCCTCGTTCCCCTGGTCATTCCTCCTTACATCGTCGCCGTCTCATGGTTCGACCTCCTGGGAACAGAGGGACTCCTGGCACACCTGGCCGGCGGCTCCGTGACCAGGGTGACATCCTGTCTCCTCTTCGGCTTTCCGGGCTGTGCCGGTGTCCTTTTCTCGATCTTCCTGCCGATTCCCATGCTCCTCACGATGGTCTTCTTGCGGACCGTGGATCCAGGGCTTGAAGAGGCCGGAAGGCTGGTCACGGGGTGGCGCGGCGTGTTGAAGGGCATCACGATCCCCCTCATCATGCCCGGCGTTCTGCTCTCCGCCATGCTGGTCTTCCTGCTGAGCCTGGGGGAGTTCAGCGTGCCGAGCTACCTGCGCTACGATGTCTTTCCCGTCGAAAGCTTCACCCAGTTTTCCGCCTTCTACGACTTCGAGGCGGCGACCGCGGCCGCTGTCCCGCTCGCCGCAGTCACGCTGGTTCTTCTCCTCGTCGAGTCCGCGTTCTTGCGCAACAAGACCTACAGCCCGCGCCCATCTCCCGGCGTGGAGCGCCTGCCCTCGATACCCCTCGGAGCCTGGCGCCCGTGGCTGCTCGCACCCGTCGCCCTCCTGGGATTCGTCATCGTGGTCGTGCCTGTCGCGGTCCTCGTCGTTCAGGCAGGGGGGGTCGGCAGCTTTGTGGAGGCGCTGGACAGGGCCGGAGGCAGTCTGTCGAGAAGCCTGGCGTATGCCGTGGCAGGGGCCACGCTGTTGACCATTATGGGCTTCTTCGCCGGCTACCTGATACGGACCAGGGCGCTGAAATACTGGCGGACCGTCGATTCGCTGACGATCTTTCTCTTCGCTCTGCCGGGAACGGTGGTCGGAATCGGACTCGTCAGCCTCTGGAACACCCCGTGGACGAACCTGGTCTACGGCACTCCTGCGATCGTCATCGTTGGCTACCTGGCCAAGTACACGGCGATAACCAGCCGCATCTCGGTCACACAACTCGCGCGGATTCCAGCATCCATGGAGGAAGCCGCACAGGTCGCAGGGGCGGGGTGGTTCCGCAGGATGGGGTTCATCGTCGCACCGATGGCCCGGCGCGGCCTGCTCGCCAGTTGGCTGGCCGCCTACGTGTTCACGTTGCGGGATACCGCCATCACCATGCTGGTCTACCCGGCAGGGCATGAGACCTTGCCCGTTCGTATCTTCACGCTCATGGCCAACGGAACCCCCGAACTCATTGCAGCGCTGTGCACCATCATGATTGTAGCAACGTTGCTGCCGGCCGGGATCGTGTGGGTGGTACGAGGTATCGGGACAGGAGAAGCAATCGGATGAAAACCGTCGTCCTGGATGCCGTCACCAAGTCCTATGACGGCGCGCGCGTCTTGACCGGGATAACCTTCGAAGTCGATGAGGGCGAACGGCTGGTCGTGCTCGGCCCTTCCGGTTGTGGAAAGACCACCATTCTCCGGTTGATTGCAGGCTTCATCGCCCCGGACGCGGGCACGGTGTCCATAGCCGGGGAGCCGGTTTCCGGTGACGGGCGTATCGTCGTGCCGCCGGAACGGCGCAATGTGGGCATGGTGTTCCAGGATCTCGCCCTCTGGCCCCATCTCAGTGTGAAGGGGAATGTCGAATTCGGCTTGAAGGTCAAGGGGATTCCGAAGATCGAGAGGGAACGCCGGGTCCGGGAGGCGCTCGAACTCGTGGGCCTGGCCGGCTATGCCGAGAGGAAACCCGCGGAGCTGTCCGGGGGCCAGCAGCAGCGTGTGGCGCTGGTAAGGGCCCTGGTGCTCGAGCCCAGGGTGTTGTTGATGGACGAACCGCTGTCGAGCCTCGACCAGGAGCTGAACGAGCGGCTCCGGAAGGAGGTCCTCGGGCTCCAGGAGAGAATCGGGTTCACCCTGATCTACGTCACACACGACCGGGGCGAGGCGATCGACATCGCAACGCGCCTGTTGACTCTCGAACAGGGCCGGGTCGTTGGCGAAGGGACGGTCGAAGAGCTGCGCGCGCATTTCGAGAGCAGGCGTTTGCCTGACACCTGCAGTGGAAGTCGGGGAGAGGGGGCGAATCGTCTAGGAAACCGGGTGCGGGAGCAGGAAAGAAGAGAGGATGACACCTCCCGCGGGTTGCCACGGGTCTCGCGAGCGAGAGGGAGCGAGACGAGGATGCTCACAGATCGATCTGGCGAATCTCCAGGGACTGGTTGATTTCCACGCTCTCTCCGGGCTGAAGCGTCGCTCGATTGGCCCACAACTCCACCTCGAACTCGCCCAGCGTTGCCGGGTAGGCGTAGAGCCAGGTGAAATCTATCTCGTCGGGATCGAAGGATTGGGTAAGCTGGAGGCCCTTGCTTCCGCTGAACGTCCATGATCCGAGGGGACGATCGTCGCGGTAGTAGTGGATGCCTTCCCGCATCCCGTCGATCACCTCGTCCATGTCCTGGTACACCTCCCACCCGATCGAATTCACGAAATAGACCTGGGTAGCCTGGAGGTCACCCAGGTCGAGTTCCAGGTGATTCCTCAGCCGGACCTCTCTCTCGCTGTCGAAGGGGTTGGTCAGGGTCGAGCGAACGTAGAGGATCGGATCCAGGGGATCGAGTGCCAGGTTTCGGACCAACCGGTAGCCGTCGAGGGTTATCGCGGTCGTGGTGATCGTATCCGTGCCGGCCTGGGTTACCTGCGCCGGTTCGACCCAGCCGAAGTACCCCGACATTTCCCCAACGCGGTCCTCGAGCCCGCCGGCGAAGGGGAAGTAGAGCTGTTGCTCGACATTGTAGGCCGTGATGCACTGGCCGGTCGGCTTGTGGATGATGCGAAGAGCACGTCCGGCCAGGAGTGGTACGACTTCCACGGATAGGTGCGGGCTTTCGATCGTGCGAATGACGGGCGGCACGTTGAACATGGCGTCCATCAGGAGGAGGATCGAGCTGTCGGCGTACCATTCCATGATACTCTCGAAGCCGTGGGCCTCCATCCGGTCCAGGAATGCCCGCGCCTCCCTCACGCTCGCGATGCTACCAAGCCACTCGAGCCAGCCCCGGTGCACCTGGTAGCCGTTGCGCGGGAAGATGTGCGCGTACATGAGGGGCATCTCCGCGACCTGGACCCTGTCCAGCAGTACCGGGTCATCCTGGACGATTCGCTTCGCCTGCCTGAAATAGCCCGCGCCCCTGGCCATGATGTCATCGGGGAGGTATCCCTGCCCCGGGTTGGTGTAGAGGTGCATGTGGATGTCATCGTCATCCACCTTGTCGTGCAGCAGCTCGATGTAGTCGTCGATGGGCCGCCAGGCGTCGCCGTAGTAGCCGCGGAGGAAGTCTCGCCGAACCGCCACCGGGTCCACGTCGGGATTCCAGAGGAGTTTCATCCCGTAGTAGGGCCGGAGCAGCGAGAACTCACCCCCACCTCCCGCCTGGCTCATGCCCTGGAGATAGATGCCCTCGACGCCAATGTCCCGGTAGAACCGCATGTCGTCAGCCATGGCGCGGAAGTTGGGGAAGGGGACGTAGTAGTGCGCGAAATTCGTGATGTAGTGCCAGATGTAGAGATGGCCGGTGATGGCGGCCCACTGCTCCGCGCGGCGCTTGTAGTCCGCGTTCAGCGGGCAGGTTCTCACCGGGTGCGCGTCGCATGACGGGTACATGTGGCAGAGCCAGATCGCCACGTTGGGGTGCATCGTCATTCCTGCCGGTGGTTCCTCGCTGTAGGTATAGGCCAGCGTGGAGACCTGTTTGTCCGGGTAGACCTGGGAGGTCCTTTCGGCCAGCTTGTTGACGAACCAGAACTGGGTTCCACCGGTCGTCTCGTACTGTTCGTTGATGAGACGGCAGTTCTCGCACTCACAGTAGTTGTACCAGTCCATTTGCGAGAAGTTGTGCTGCTGGACGTTCGGCCTCTCGGCCATGCGCTGCAGCATCCGTTCGGTCACGATGTCGAGGACGTCCGGGTTGGTGAGACAGAGTTGGGTTTCGTCCCGAATCCTGACCCCCCCGATTTCCGAGAAGTATTCGGGGTGGGTGTCGAAAAACTCGTCCGGGCTGATAAACCAGAAATAGGTGTGGCAGCGTCCGTCGTGCGCGTACTCGAGCCCTGTCGGGCTGTTTTCGTCCGCGTAGCCCGCGTTCTCTGCCTGGCGGACGTGGAAATCGTCGTCCGCCCCGGGCCAGAGGTAGGAGGTATCGCGAAACAGGAATGCCGGCGTGATCAGTTCATCCGTCGGCTCGAGGGTCACCGAGGCCACGGCCGGGGTCTTCGTGACCCCCGGCGCGTACCACCGGACCCCGAACACGTCCTCGAGGAAGCGGTGGACACCGTAGAGGGTGCCAACGGCTCGAGTCCCCGCGATCACGACATGGGGGGCGACGGTCTTGAGCTGGTACCCCTGGTCGCCCAGTTCCTCCAGGTCCGGGTCCACGCCAAGGCTGCGCGCATGGGGACCGCACCCGAGCACAATCATGGGCAAACCGGCATCCGCGGGGTTGGTCAGGATGGCCGGCGCCACCCCCGTGCAGGCCTCGATATGCGACTGGAGATCCTCTGCCGCGTGGACCTCGGACGGACTGGCGTCCGGCTCGAGAACAATCACGTGGGTGCCCGGCCCGAGGGTGACCGAGCCGTCCCTGGTCGTACTCTTCCCACGAGACGACGCGGACACAGGTTCCCGGCCTGGCGGGATGGCTTCGGGTGCGCCAGTGGTGGCGAAACCTCCTCCTGCGGCTCGACTGTTCGACAGATTGCCAGGAGCTTGCGCCGACGAGAGCGTTTCGGAATGCGCGTCCGGAAGGTCGCCGGCACAGGAGAGGAGCAGCGTTCCACCGAGGAGAACGACAACTGCTTGAGGGAAGAGAGCGACGCCGCGGTTCATGGGAACGACCTCGATATTTCGTGGGTGGTCGGGTCTCTGTCACGGCAAGATGGTCTGCCGGCGACAGCGCAAGGGATGTCGAGCAGGGGAAGCCTGCGCATCACTTCACCGATTCGGCCAGCTTGCTACGCTGCTCCGGGCTGGCCTCGCACCAGCGCTTCATGTCCGCGATGATGTACTGGGTCTGACACGCCTGGATGGCCAGCTCGAACGTGGGCTCCACGGCGAGGATCTTGCGCATCATGAATCCCTGGCTGCCCAGGTTCGACGTGTTGCGATAGAACACGAGGGTCCTGTCGTCCGACAATGGCACCATCTCCCAGGAGCCGGCGATACCCTCGAGGTCCCCCCCGGGTTCCCCCACCCATGCCACACGGTTCGGCGGCGTGAACGTGACCTTCTCGGTATAGTGTGACTCGAAATCGATCATGAGAGGGATGATCGACGTGTAGGCGACTCGAGCGCCGGACGCCGACCTTTCGAGGTATTCCGCAGCATAGTACCGCGAGATCTTCGACATGTCGTCCAGGTGGGTCGCCGCCTGGTACACCTCGGCCATGGGCGCATCGACGACCATGCCTCCGCTGTAGAAGGGAGGGCTCGAGTCTTCTATCACGACGAGCTTGCCTCGAGAGGAGAGTCGAGCGAGGTTGTCCGCCTGGGACGCCAGGAGATCCAGGAAGGGCGTCGGGCCTCCAGCAGGCGCGGCCACCTTGCCTCCCTGGTTCTTCCACAGCGTTTCCACCCGCGTCTTCATGGCCCTGACGACAAGGGTTCCCGTGGACAGGTTGATCATCATGTCCAGCATGGGTATCTTGTCGAACAGGGAGTTCACCAGGGCGTTGCGGGGAAGGGAGTAGGAGGTGTAGAAAAGGAGGCTCCGGCCAGGATCTCCCGGGAGCGGGACCACTTCGTATGCACCGCAGTTCGCCTCGAAGTCACCGCCGGCCATGACCCAATCCGTGCGGGTCGGAGGTTGGTGATAGTGATAGACGGAATAGGGCACGTCGATGGTGACCAGGAGGACGTTGATACCGAGTTCGTAGTCGATCCGTTCGATGTGGTCCGCGACGGGCGTGACGACGGCCTTGTTCGTCTGGGGCATGAATTCCGGGTACTTGCCGATGTCCGTGACCACCTTGAACGTGTGCTCGGGCGGCGCGTTCACGATGCAGCCCGCGGTGGTGAGCCAGGGAATCTCCTTGCTCGCCGGGTGGTCGTTCACGATGACGACCTGGCCAGCGCGCATGATCGCATAGAGGTCTCGAGCGCTGATCCCCAGCTTCGTCACGCTTTCGGCGAGGGTCGCCTTGTACACCTCGGCGGGATTGCTGAAGTCGTACTGGATGTACTCCTCCTCACCTTTGGCCGCGGAAAACGGAAGTGCTGCCAGCAGGGTCGAGAGCTTGAGCTTCTTCACGATAGTCCTCCAGGATGGGCACATCGCCGATTCTCCTCGCCCGGCCTCCACGGCCCGGACTGTCTCGAGTGGGTATGCATCGTGTCAATCGGGCTGGGACAATTCTGTCATATCCGACCCGGGGATCGATGTCAATGGTATAGGGAGAGGGCCGGCACGCCACGTGCGGGTTGCCAGCACCGTGCGGGATCGGGTACATAATCTCAGGTCGGGCGACCCTGGAGGGCGGCGCGGCCTACTTGTGGTGTTGAACACCATCCACAGCTTGTCAAGGAGCGTTTGCAGCACACCATACGCAACGTGGGGACAACGATGGCATTTCAGTTCAAAGCATACTTCCGAACCGCAATGGAGTCCGTTTTCTACATGAAAGCCCCGTGGACACCTACTCGAGTGGCCTCCATGGTGCTCTTCTTCGGCGTCTTTCCCGCAGCCCAGGTCGTCAACAAGATCGCCTTGACGATCGACGAACTCCTCTATCCCGACTACAAGGATATCCCGGTCCACGAACCCGTGTTCATCATCGGAAACGCCAGGAGCGGCACGACCCTGATGCAGCGCCTGCTGAGTCTCGATGAGGAACGCTTCTCATCGCTGAAATTCTGGGACCTGATCCTCCTCCCCATCTGGATCAAGAAGCTCGTCCACGCAGCCGCTCGCGCGGACGAGGCTCGAGGCGGCAGGGCGGCGGCGGCCCTCGAAAGCATCCAGGCCAGGTTGCTCAGGAACGCCGATACCATCCACCAACTCCGGCTCAACCAGCCCGAGGAGGACGAAGGCGTCATGGTCCATGTGTGGGCATCCGGCTATCTCGGCCTCGTGTTCCCGGTGCCTGTCACGGGCGACTTCATGTTCTTCGACGAGATGCCCGCGAAGCGGCGAAAGGTGCTCATGAGCTGGTACAAGAAGTGTATCCAGCGCCACCTCTACTGCCAGAAGCCGGGTGTACAGTTGCTCAGCAAGAACCCCATGTTCACGACGAAGCTCCAGAGCGTTCTCGAGACGTTCCCGGACGCCCGGATCATCTACATGGCGCGGAATCCTTACGAAACGGTCGCATCTGTCCACAATCTGGTGGAGAAGCTGTGGAATATCCAGTTGAAACTGCCCCCCGACGCCGAGCCCCGGGAAAAGCTCGCTGAACACTGCTACTACTCCTATGACTACGCCCTCGATATCCTCGACAAGCACGACCCGGCATCCTCCTACGTCGTCAAGTACGACGATCTCGTCCGCGACCCCATGGCGGTCGTGACCGCGATCTACGATCACTTCGGGTACACCATGTCGGTCGCGACCCGTGCCCGTTTCGAGGAGGCGTGCGAGCGTGCGAGGCGATACAAGAGCCAGCACAAGTACAGCTTGGAGCAGTACGGATTCACGCGAGAGATGGTCTACCGGAGCGCCAGCCACGTGTTCGAGCGGTTCGGCTTCGACAAGGGCGACGTGGAGGAACCTGCGCCGGCGGCGTGAGGCCGGGACGGTTCGACAGCAGGCCCCGTGGGATGTGCCCGCGGCGGAACGTTCGAGGGAGGCGAGATGGTCGGGACGACGGAACGGGATAACGAGTTGAGATGGGACGGGGTATCGGCGGGGCACTACGAGGTCTACTATTTCAAGTTCAACGACCCGAAGCAGGGGGTGGCTTTCTGGTTTCGGTACACCATCCTCGTGCCGACCCGCGGGAAGGGTCGTGCCGTGGGGGAGCTGTGGGGCATATTCTTCGACGCGGAAGCACCCGGCAACAATCGCGCGTGGAAGTGTTCCTACCCCGTCGAGCAGGTGCATGCGCAGCGGAATCCTTTCGAGTTGCGCATTCACGACGCGATCCTCAGGCACGACTCGGCTCGAGGCTGCATCGAAAGCGGTGCCGGTCGTGTCGAGTGGGATCTCACGCTGGTCCCGGACCCGGTGGGGCTCCGGAACCTGCCTTCTCTTCTGTACAAGCTTCCGGTGCCGACGACCAAGGTCGTGGCGCCCAACCTGAGTTGCACCTGGTCGGGCACGGTGGACATGGGAGATCGCGTCGTCGATGTCCACAACGTCCCGGGCCACCAGGCGCATATCTGGGGCACGAAGCACGCCGCCCGTTGGGCCTGGGCGAACTGCAACCTGTTCGAAGGGCACGACGACGCCGTGCTGGAAGCCCTGTCCGCGCAGGTACGCATCGGCCCCGTACTGACGCCGCCGGTGTCGACTGTGTACCTGCGGGTCGGTGGCGACGAGTACCGGTTCGAGGGCTACAGGCAGTTGTTGGCCATCAATTCCCTGTGGGATGTGGCGAACTGGTCCATCGAGGCACATGACAGGAAGTATCAACTCGTGGCCCAGGTCACCAGTCGTCCCGAGTGGATGGTGGGGGTTCGGTACCAGGACCCGGACGGGGACACGCGGGTGTGCAACAACACCAAGGTCGCCAATGCCGAGGTCAGGGTGCTCGAGCGCCGGGGTTCCGGGGCTCCGGCTCTGCTTCATGCGCTCAGGGCCGAACGCACGTGTGCCTTCGAGGTTGTGGGGCCGGAAGCAGTCAGCGGCATTCCGGTCCGGATCTAGCCGCCCGCAGCCATGGATATGGGGCCGCGGGTGTCCTTGCCCGCGAAGAGTGCCCGGCTCCCGGCATTGAGGGAAGGCAGGTACGTCGCCGGCGTTGCCCCAGCGCCGTCTCCATGATATGGTGCCGGGAAACTCCTCTTCTCGAGGCAGAAGCATGCGCAATGAAGTCTGGATTACGGGCGTGGGAATCGTGTCGTCGATCGGCATCGGTGTGCCGGCGTTTTGGGAGGCGGCCCGGTCGGGACGATCCGGCGGGCGGGCCCTGTCGCACCCCAACCTCGATCTTGCAGAATTGCGGACCCGTATCGCCGCGCCGGTGGTGGGTTTCGAGCCGGCCGCGTGGCATGTTCCGCCACGCGAATCTCGCGTCCTCGATCCCGTGTCCCAGTTCGCTCTCGCCGCCGCGCACGAGGCCGTGCTCGACGCCGGGTTCGTGATCGAGCCTGTCAATCCCCGAAAGGGCTACCATCGCCTGGAAGGGGTAGCCTCGGAACGCATGAGCGTGAACATCGGCACGGGTATCGGGGGGCTGGCGACGATGGTGGCCAATGTGTCCGGGTGGCTGGCGCACCACCGGCGCACGGCGTGCAAGCGCTACGCGGTGCCGATGATCATCCCCAACGCCCCGGCAGCGGCAGTGGCCATCCGGTTTCAGGCCAAGGGGCCCTGCCGTGCGATCAACGGCGCCTGCGCGTCCGGGTCCATGGCCATCGGCGAGGGTGTGCGCGAGGTGGCGAGGGGGGAGGCGGATGTCGCCGTATGCGGTGCGGCCGATGCCATCCTGGGGGACCCCGAGCTGTTCGGGCTGATGGGATTCGACCTCCTCAAGACCATGACCCGGAGAAATGACGAACCGACTCGAGCCAGTCGGCCGTTCGACCGTGACCGTGACGGCTACCTCCTCTCCGAGGGGGCCGGCGTGGTGGTCCTCGAGCGGGCCGCATTCGCCCGAGCGCGTGGCGCGCGCCCCTACGCCCGCGTGGCCGGCTACGGGGCGACCTGTGATGCGCGCAGCATCCTCCAGATAGACCCGGAAGGCGTCCAGGTGGCCAGGGCCATGCAAAACGCCCTGCAGGATGGCGACCTGGATCCCTCTGCGGTGGACCACGTGGCAGCTCACGGTATCGCGACGGTGGAGAACGACCGCGTGGAGACTCGAGCCGTTCGCACCGTGTTCGGGTCTCACGCCGAACAGATCGCTGTCAGTTCCATCAAGTCGATGACCGGCCATCCCGTTGGTGCAGCAGGCGCCATGGGGACGGTGGCGGCCGCGCTCGCCATTCGCGACGCCGTGGTTCCCCCGACCATCAACCTCGAGCATCCCGATCCCGAGTGCGATCTGGACTATGTTCCCGGCGTGGCCCGCCGGCTGGAAGTACGGGCCGCATTGGTGAACGCATTCGGATTCGGTGGGCACAACGCATGTCTCCTGTTGACCAGTCCATGACGAGCGCGCTCCGGGCGGCCCTGGTGCGGCACGCGAAGACCGGCCTGATGATGAGTTCCGGGCTCTCGTTGTTGCTCCTTCCATTCATCGTCCGGGCCTGCCAGCGCCCTGTCGCCCCTTCCGCGCCAACACGCGACGACATGGCGGTTGCGCTGCGCGTGGCGCGAACAGCGGCCACGGGTGCGATAACAGGGAGGGAAGCGGCTTCTGACGGTTCCACGTTGGACACCGGTGGCGCACTTGGAGGGGTACCGGCCGGTCCGGTCGTGGTCACGATCCACGGAGTCGGTCTTGTCGAGCGGCGGGTACCGCCCCACGGGGTGTGGTATCGCGGCGGTGGCTCCGGGGTGGTGACGTTGGCCGATGCGATCCGTGCCGCGGCGGCGGACGCTGGGGCCAAGTGCCGGGAGAGGCGTATCGCGGCGGAGCGACTCGAGGCGGCGAGGATCAAGGTGGATATCGGCGGTGAGGTCGTGTATGCCTGGTCGTCGAGCGAGGGGTACCTGTCGTTGATCGTCAACCCCGGCCTGGACGGGCTGGTGGGATTTCGTGGAGGGGAGGCGGCGTACATTCCTCCCTCATGGATCGTGGAACGGGGATGGTGGCGCCTGGGGGGGGCTCTGCGCTATCTCAAGGCCGTGCTGGGAGGACCCGATGTCGATATCGAGGTGGGCCTGTTCCGGGCCCGGTCATTCATCGAAGGCGTCCCCGATGAGCCCGGCCCCTTGCCCGTGGTTCGAGCCAACGTGTTGCTGGACGCACTCGACATCGGAGTGGTGCAGCGGAGCATTCGGACGGCCGGGGAGTACCTGGCCCGCATGGTCGGCCCTGACGGACGGTACTGCTACACCTACTTTGCCGGGCGCGATCGCTGCGACAGGGACTACAACCTGCTTCGTCACGCCGGCACCACCTATTCTCTGTACCAGGCATACCGGGAGTTTGGCGACCCGGACATGCTCGAGGCAGCGGAAAGAGCCGCACAGTGGCTTCGCGGGCAGGTTCGCCCGGTGACCGGCCATCCGGACAGGGTGTACATGATCGAGGGCAAGCGTGCCAAGCTGGGTGCGATCGGTCTCGGGTTGCTCGCGCTGGTCGAGCGGCAGAAGGCGGTGGAAGACGACAGGGATCGGGAACTCATGACGCGCATGGCGAACTTCGTGTTGAGCCAGCAGAGACCGAACGGATTCCTCGAGAGCTGGTTCGACTGGGGGCCGGGTGCCGATGTTCCGGAGACGAATTCCATCTACTACCCCGGGGAGGCGCTTCTTGGGCTGGTTCGCCTGTACGGTATCGACCCGGAGCAGCGGTGGCTCGACGCCGCTGTCAAGGCCGCGCGGTACCTGGCCCGGGATCGGTGGCGGTGGGGGGGGATCGAACTATACGTGCCTCCGGATGCGTGGCTCACGCAAGGGCTGGCGGAACTACATGCCTACGTACCAGACCCTCTTTTCGAGGACTACGCCTACGAGATCGTTGAAGTCACTGACGTGACGCAGTTGCGGGCCGAAGAGGGTGCCGATCCAGACCTGGCCGGCGGGCCGGCGTTCGGGCTCTTCATGCCGACCGTGACCCCGGCGGGCTCCCGGAACGAGGGGCTCGTCGCGGCGTACCGCATGGCGGTTCGGGCTGGGCGGCAGGAGAAGGCAGCCTGGATCAAGGACCTGTCGTTCCGGTCGGCCCGGTTCCAGGTAGCGCACCAGTTTCGGGCAGCCAACAGCTTCTTTCTGCCCAACCCGGCGAAGGCTCTGGGTGGGTTTCGCTCGCGGCCAGACAAGCTCGATGTCAGAATAGACTACGTACAGCACAACCTCACCGGACTGCTGGGCGTTCTGCAGATGTTGCGGGAAGAGGGAGGGGGACCATGATCGCGACCGGTACGTCGGGCAACGGGTGTCACGCCGTCCGGGTGGCTGCTGCCGTCCTGCCCATCGCGGGTGTCCTGTGCCTGGGCTACCTCGTCTGGGGGCTTCGTTTTCGGTTGAACACCTGGGCCGCATGGCATTTCGTGGTGCCCATCTGGGTTGCGGCGGCTGCGGCGGTCGCGGGTTCAGTGAGTGCGCGGGTGGTGTCGCGCCACACACCAGGGCGGGCGCCCTTGCGGGGACTCAGAGCGCTTCTCTGGTCGCTCCTGCTGATCGTCTTTTTGTGGGCCTGGTTTCCTCCCGCGGAGCGCCTGGTGGGCTGGTGGGTGAGGCAGCTCACCATGTTCCGATTCGGGTGAGTGCGATCTGCCGTCTCCTGCCCGAGACCGTTGGATCGCGCTGGAGCCCGTGTAGGCGGCGATCTGGCGCGCCCGTTCAACGCCGCTCTCCTCCAGGAGGTCTCGTTGTGAAGACGCCCCGGCTGGTTTTCGTGCTCGTACTCGGCTCGAGTTTCGTCTGCGGGTCGTCGCGGGCGGGAGGGGAGTCGGAATCGAAGGACCGGGCAACCTTGGTGGCCGAGGCGGAGGCCGAGGCGAAGAGACTGTTTGCCGAGGACCACTACATATTCGTGACGCCCAAGGGCCGGGTCGATCCGGCTGCGGGAGGGATCCCGGCTTTCGCGCTCCGTGAGCGGCATTGGGACGTCTACCGGGGCAAGCAGCACATCTCGGAGTATCGTCTCTTGCGCGCCCTGGCACGTGTCGAGGACGCCCGGCGGGCTCGGCGGCGGAAGCTCGGGTTGGGCGTGGCCACCGTGGTTTGTGCCATGATCGCGGGGGTGTCCGCTTCGCAGGTCGACCTGTTCGACGGGGATCCCGGCATGGACGTGATCGGGACGATCGGGTTTGTCGGTGGTTTCGCCGCGGCGATATACGGCCAGACCCGTTTCGCCATGAAGTTGCTGCCCCTGGAGGACCTGTTTTTCGATGTGCAGCGGCTCAACGACGAGATCCGGGAAGCGATTCGCGCACAGGTGCGCCTGAGCCACGGTGTCCCGCTGCCCGCGCCTCCTGGGCCGGCGGGGCGACCGGGCGAGTAGCCGTCGAACCAAAGGGCGATCTCCCGCCCTGCTCCGCCCGTGGAAACCGCCGTTGCGTTGCCGCGGTCATGCTGGAGAGGATGGTGCCGGTCAACCCTTCACGGGTTGGGTCAGGCTGAGGTTGAGGCCCCATGCAGGTGTGGCCGCCTCAGCCGTTTTTGCGTTGGAGCCTGCTGGGGGGGCTATCGCCGGGGTTCCGGCCAGCGGGGCGATGGGTGCGACGCTGAGGATCGGGTGCCACCGCGAAATGGCGTCCAGCGACATCGACAGCCGCTCCGCCTTGGGAAGGCGGCCTGACAGGTCGATGGACAGGTGTTTCGTGGCGGCTTTCGAGGTCAACGCCCCTGCGATGAGGCCAGCGGTTGCTCCGGCGATGTTCGCTGCCCCGAGAGTCTTGGCATCGCCCGTCATGGTGAGGATGACGACATCGGCCAGGGCAGCCCCCGCCACGCCGCAAAGGCTCGTATAGCCGATACCGGTGGGAGAGAGATCGAGATTCGGGGTGGCGAACAGCATCCCCGCGCCGAAGCCCAAGTCGCTGCCCAGGGTGCTCATGAGCACGATGTCCGGCATGGATGCGTCGAACATCACGCCCGTCCACGCACCATACCAGGCGCCCCATGCGGTGCCCGTGGCGAGAATCCAGGGGGTGGCGGTATCGTGCTCCTTGTCCGTGGAATGGAAACCCAGGCCCGCGAGGCCGCCCGCGCCGACGGAAGTGAGGATCAGGCCGATGTACTGGTTGTCGCTGATGGTGTCATGATAGGCGAGCGACCAGCCGATGCCGGCGGCCTGGTACAGGCCAAGGAGGCTCCCAACCACCTGGTAGCCCAGCGTCGCCGGCTCCTCCTCGACCCGCTTGCGCATGACCGCGCCAAGCGTCAGACCCAGGGACTGCCCGGCTATCGCCCCGGTCACGGTGTGCCAGATACCATCGGGATACGCTTCCACATCGTTGAGACTGCCGAGGCTCATCAACACACCGGCGCCGAGGGATTGGCCCAGCAGCCCGTTGTAACTCATGGTCGTGGTCTGCCGCGGGGTGAATTCCGTTCGCTGTGCCAGGAGGCGACTTCCGAACAGCCCGATGGAACTCATGGTCAGCGCACCGCCCCAGCTCTGCTTCCCGCTCGGATCGGGAGAGAAGTAGTAGGGAATCAGGAAGCCTGCGTCAGCCGCATGGGACGTCAAATGGAGCATGAAGTAGGCATCGTTTTGTGTTAGCTTTTTGTTGCGCCCCAGCAGGGTCCCGGCGCCGAGGTGCGCCAGGCTCAGGCCGGTACTGGTCAGCGCCGCGCCAAGTGCTTCGCTGTCCGAGGACGGATCCCAGAGCAGGTTCAGACCTGTCGTTCCCAGAAGACCGGCCACGCCGGCGAGGTGGAGCGACGCGACATCTTCCCTGTCTGACAGGACGCCGAACAGGAGTCCCGCTCCCATGCCAAGAGGACTCAGGGCCGTGCGCACCCTTCTCTGCGCAAGGTCAGGGTTTTCGGTGTTGGCTGCGTAGAACATTGCCGACGTCCATCCCGCGGCGCCACCCCAGAGTTCCGACCCCAGGATGTACCCAGCATCTGCCATGGTGACCTGATTGTTCAAGGTCATCAAGTAGGCACCGCCAGCACCGAGAATGGCCCCGGACGCGATGCCGAGCGGCACGCCGACATCGGCACGCTCGCCCATCCAGCCCAGGGTGCCGAAAGCGTAGACGCCCCAGAGCCCCGAGGACGCCACGAGCAAGGGAGTGCCATTCTTCTCCTTCTTTTCCATCTTCTTATGTTGCTTTTCGGGGGTGCCCTGGGGCTGTGTCGCCCATGCCGGCTGTTCGGCGGTCGCGGCAGGTGCCGGCGTCTGGGCCGCGACGTCGTCCCCGCCGGGTGTCTCGGTGTTCTCCGTGGCTTCCCCAGCCGGAGCGCCGGCCGCCGTACCCTGCTGGTCCTGGCCGGAAGAATGGAGCTGTGCGGACTCACCGATCCAAGAAGCAGGCTCGCCGGACGATGTCCGGCCTTCCTGTGCCGGTTTTCCGGTCTGGGCGGGTTCCTGCAACCCGCCTTCCCCTCCTTCGATTTGCGTATCCTCCGCAGCCGGCGCCGGCGCGCTCGCGTTGCCCCGATCTTCTGCCTCTTCGGCCCCTGCGGCGTCACGCGAACCGGCCGAATGGTCTCCCTCCACGGCCTGATCGACACCATGCGTGTCTCCGGGATCCGCGGAGTCGCCGGCAGTCCCGTGGCTGCTGCCGGCGCTGCTCGAAGCCGATTGTGCGACCGCCCCCGGCCGAGGCAGCGCGACGGCGAACGCCACGGTCAGCGCCGCCATGACCAAAGGCCGGTTACCACGGACATGACGGACACCAGTCAAGTCTCTTTCCATCTGCGTAAACATGTTTGCCATGGTCACTGCCTTTCCTGGTTGTACGCCCAGGGGCGGAGCCCATCGTGACTCCGCGGCCCGGAACTCGTTCCCATGAATCTTCAAGGAGTTTGGCTTGCTTCCTCCCTGCCGACCAAACAAACCACTCGAGCGAGCTGGTCGCTTTCGCTCGCTGTTGCCAACCGCTAGCAAGGAGCGTGCCGCGCTTTCCTGGCGCACCAGGGTTTCTCGGTATCCTGGTGCCTCTCTTACACGGTTCGGACCTTATAGCCGCTCCAGGTATTCGCGGCCCTGGGCAGGCGTGAGAAGCTGAGGGACGGCCAATACGATCGAAATGTCACTGCAGAGTTCCATTCGAGCCGACATGCCGGGCAGGCCTGATCCCGGCAGCCGGGTAGACAGGGGCGTGACCTCGACAACTCGCGCGGGAACGCTGTCCATGCCGGGTTGCTCCGGCACGTCGAGAATCAGCGTGACCGCCTGTCCCGGTCTGACAGAAGCCCCGGACCAGACCTCGAGCACCTGGCCGCCGGCAACTCGAGTCACCATGGCAGACTGGATGGGATCGGTACCGGCCTCGAGAGCGGCCGGCACGGCACACAACGTGTCACCATCCGCACCACGAACCGCCTTGACCGAGAAGATCGGGACCGGCGCGCTGACACCTTTCAGCGGCGCCGGGGGCAAGGCGAAGGCGGACACCGCGCCACGGACAATGTCGAACGTGGAGGACGAGATGAACACCTGTTGTCCCGCTGCCCGGCTCTCCACACGTTGCGCCACGTTGACGTCGTTGCCCAAGGCGGTGTACTCCATGTGGCGTTCCGACCCGACATTACCGACCACGAACGACCCCGAGTTGAGCCCGATCCCGACCCGGAACATCGTCTCGTCGCGGTCATCCACCTCGAGGTTGAGGGCAAACACCAGTGCCTGCATGTCGATAGCGCACCGTACCGCCCGGAGCGCGTCGTCCGCCTGCGCCACCGGGACGCCCCAGATGGCGAGAATCGAATCCCCACCGAAACGGTTGACCGAGCCCCCGTGGCGAAAGATGGCGTCCACCATGAACTTGTAGTAGCGGTTCAGGTTTTTGACCAGCCGCTCGGGACCCATCCTTTCCGCCATGGGCGTGAACCCCACGATGTCCGAGAACAGCACGGTGCCTCGCCGCAAGCTCCCACCGGGGGTCATATCGATCTGTTTGTGCAGAACCTGTTCCACCAAGTCCGGCGGCAGGTAGCGGGAGAGGTGCGCCCGGACTTCCGCCTCGTGAAGATTCGCCTCGAGCAACTGACTGTTCTTGATTGCCACCGCCATCTGCGCGGACACGGCGGTAAACAACGTCAGGTCGTCGGGAGTAAACTGCGGGAGTGCGTCGGTCGTGTCCACGTACAGGACGCCGAGCACTTCCTGTTGAAACAACAAGGGCGAACACATGAAGGAGCGGACTTTCTGCAGAATGACGCTTCGCCGGTTCTGGAATCGTTCGTCGACGAGGGCGTCTGTGGACAGGATCGACTGGCGGTCGCTCAGCGCGAGGGAGGCGATGGTGGTCGAGATTCGGGGTGCGTCGATTCGCCCGCCGTCGCGGGATCGGGCGCCGAGCGGCGTGAGGGCTTCTCCCTCCAGGATGTGGAGGGAGGCGTTTTGCGCCACCGGGAACAGTTCGAACGTCTTCGACAAGATTTCCTGTACCAGCGTGGGCAGGTGGAGGATGCTCCCGATAGTGCGGCTGATTCCGCAAAGAATCTCGAGAACGTCCCGTTCGCGCCGGAGGTTCTTCTGGGCTTCGTCGCTGACGTAGCCCATGCGCGTGGAATGGGCGTCCAGCGTGAGGTTCCACACCGCGGTACGGCGGCCGATGTCCAGGCGGGGCGCGAGTTTCATGGCCAACGGGGCACGCTCCGGGATGGACTCCCGCTTCACCTCGCGGGCCTTTGAAGCGATCCGCTTGTCCTCGTCCGTGGGAGCGTCGGGGACTGGGCGTGCACCACGGTGCGGCGGCATGGCGACCCGGAGTCCCAGGGCTTGTCCCGACTTCACCACTGGCTCGGTGGAATAGCGAAACCGGGTTCGCCCGATGGCGAACGTGGTGCCATCTTCCAGGAGCAGGACGTCGACCGGATGCCCGTCCACGAGCGTACCGTTCGCGCTGCCGAGATCCTCGAGGCGATACCCGTCCTCGGTACGGACGATCCTGGCGTGGCGGCGGGAGGCCTCTTTGTTGGGTACGACGAGGCCGCCAGGACCGGGATCGCGACCTATCACCAGGGTGTCGGGCACCGGGATCTCGCGTCCTGGCCTGTAGCCGTCCAGTTCCACCAGCTTGGGCATGCTGCCTCCCAACCACGGTTCTCCGCCGCAGCCATCCAGGGTCGAACACCGGCATTATAGCGCCCGCAAGGCAGCAGGGCAAACCCTGGCGCACGGAAGTAGAGCAGGCTTCCAGCCTGCGGCAAGCAGCCGGAGCGGGGAGCGGGGAGCGGGGAGCGGCGAGCGGGGAGCGGGGAGTGGCGAGTGGCGAGTGGCGAGCGGGGAGCGGCGAGCGGGTGGTCGCGCAACGTGTTCCATCGTGCTCGTGCTCGTGCTCGATCCGCTGCCTTCGAGCGCCCCCCCGCCCTCGTGCTCGTGCTCGTGCTCGTGCTCGTGCTCGAGGACCTCCTCCCCGGCTTCCGCGTGCCGTATCGCCGCAATTTCCCGTGGTTCGGAACGTTTTGGTTCCTTGTCGCAGCAGAGTAAGCTTCCCGCGAACGAGGTG
>JAJRTE010000206.1 GCA_024278455.1 Myxococcota bacterium | reverse complement strand
GCCGGTGGAGGAGATGCCGACACTGGTGGCCGAGTCTCCCGGGGTGCTCGGGGAGCCGCCGGCGGTGCCTGTGGAGGAGGTGCCGACACTGCTGGCCAAGTCTCCCGGGGTGCTCGAAGAGCCGCCGGCGGTGCCTGTGGAGGAGATGCCGACACTGGTGGCCGAGTCTCCCGGGGTTCTCGAGGAGCCGGCGGGGGTGCCGGTGGAGGAGATGCCGACCCGAGTGGCCGAGCCTCCTGCGGTGCTCGAGGCGCCGTCTGCTGTGCCTGTGGAAGAGATGCCGACCCGAGTGGCCGAGCCTCCCGGGGTGCGCGACGGCGAGGCTCCAGACGACGGCGAACTGGAACTGGACGACGCGCTCGAGGAGGATGCGGATACGGAGGTGGATCTGGCCCGTCATGCTGGCGTAGCGCCGGCAGCCAGTCTTGCCCCGCACCCCGCGGTTCCGCTCGGGCACTCTCCGCCCCCGCCCCGGGCTGAGCGCCCGGTTCCCGAATTGCCGGGGCACCCAGGCGGGGAAGTCGCCGGGCCGACAGAGGGCGCGGGCGTTCCGTCCTCGAGTCGTGATGCCGGCGATGACCTCGTGGATCTCCTCGAAGTGCCGGGCCCCCCGGGCTATGCGCCGCATCGTCCCTTTCAGCGACCCGAGCGTCTGAGCGAAGCGTCCGGGCTCCGGTTCTGGGTTTTCCTCGCCGTAGCCGGTGCGGCGCTTGTCGCGTTGTTCGTGGCCACGCGGTTGAACCGGCGGGCTCGAGTGACCGAACTCGAGCACCAGGTCGTCGCTGCGCTGGCCAGCGGTGACCATCGCGTCCAGGCGGATGTCCTCGAGCGTTGCCGGAGTGTACGGGTCAGCGATCGTGTCGGGCTGCTCGAGAAGCAGCTTGCCTGGGTCTTGTTTGGGAGAGAGGGGGTGGTCGTCGGGGAGCAGCCGCCGGACCCCGAACCGCTGGACGCGGTGGGGCCGGGGTCCCCCTTGCCCTTGGTGGTGGCTCGTGCCGAGCGAGACCTGTATCGTCACGACGATTTGAGGGGTGAGACCCTGGTCCGGGAGGCGATCAGTCACAACCCCGCGCCGGTATTGTGGGAGCTGCAGGGACGTTTCGCGTTGTCCAGGGCCGCCAGTGGGGACGCCTACCTCGACAAGGCCGCGGCGGAATTCAGCGAAGCGCTGAAGCGGATCGAGCAGGAGACATCGACCGGCGCCACCGCGTCCCTCGCCCGGATTCATGAAGGGCTGGGCATGGCGTACCGGCGTGATCGGGAACGCGCGATCGCCTCGTACCGGGCCGCCTTGGCTGCCAATCCCGAGTTCCTGCCTGCCCGGATCGCGCTTGCGCTTGCCGAACTGCCGGAGGGCGCCGGTCCTGCCGAAAAGGTGAAGGCATTGGAGGGGTTGCTCCTGCGTCATGACGCAGACCTGTCGCCCAGGCTTCGGAGTCGTCTACTCGTCGAGCAGGCCGCGCAGTACGCCGCCATGCAGGAATTCGATCGCGCGGTGGAGAAGCTCGAGAAGGCTGTCGTGGCCGATCCGTCCAACCCGGGAGCAGCGTTCGAGTTGGGGCAGATCCTTGCGGACCTGGGGCGGACTTCGCGCGCGCTCGATGCCCTGGACGACGCATACGAACGCGCCCCGTTCGACCTGGAGGTGGTGGTCACACGTACCGACGTGCTGCTCTCTTCCGCGCTCAACGAGGAGGCCCTGGACATGATCAACGCCCTGCCGAGGGAGTACCGGGACCGTCCGCTGGCGCACCTGGCTCGAGCCCTTTTGCAGCGTCATGCCGGCCAGTATCTCGGCGTGCGGTCCGAACTCGCCGCCGCCCAGGGCGCTCGAGAAGGGGCGTTCGAGGTCCGGCTTGCCGAGGCGGAGCTGATGTTCGGGAAGGAGCGTGCCGCGTCTGCCGCCCTGTTTTCCGCCCTGACCAAGGAGGCTGTCGCGGCGGGCAGGGCAGCATTGGTCCCGGTGCTCGAGGCCTATCACCTGGTGGCGGCGACGGATATCGAGGAGATTTCGCCTGCGTGGTGGTCGGAGCTTCCCGTGCCCGACCACCCTCGAGCCTGCCTGGTGCTGGCGGAACTGGCCCTCGAGACCGGTGCCTACGACATGGCCGAAACGCTCCTCGAGGATGCCAGGAAGCGGGGTGACATGGTGAAGGCGGACCTGTTGCTCGCCCGTATTCTGGCCATGGATCACGGGCGGCAGTACAAGGCCCGAGAGATCCTGCGGGGTATCATCGACGTTTGTGAGGGTGGCCCCGTGTGCGATGAAGCCCACAACTTGCTCAAGCAGCTCGAAGGGCAGGGCGAATAGAGGCGAATAGACCTCGAGGGCGCTGCGGCCCCCAGCCCGGCCGCGCGAGTGTCCAGCCCCTCCGATTGGAGACCTGACCGCCCATGAAACGCTCCACCACACCTCCAGAAAACATTGGCGGCGTTATTGGCGGCGTTGGCGAGTCGCCTGCGCGCGGCGTATCCCGTATTCCCGGGTTCCGGCTCCTGTCTCCAGGCGCGCGGAGAGCCAGGCTGGGCATGGCTCGAGACATTCCCGCCGGGTACCTCGACACCTACGTTCCCGGCAGCGGCTTGCCCGTGGAACTCGCATCCTCGATGATCGAGAACGTGGTGGGCGTCATGGCGCTCCCGGTCGGCATCGGGCTGAACCTCCTGGTCAACGGGCGGGATTACCTGGTGCCGATGGTTGTCGAGGAGCCGAGTGTGGTAGCAGCGCTGTCGGCCATGGCACGGCGGGCCCGGGATGCTGGCGGCGTGGAGGCCCGGGCCGGCTCCCCGGAGATGATCGGGCAGATCCAGATCCTGGACTGCCAGGACGGGGACAGGGCTCGAGCCGCGTTGGAAGAAGCCACGCCGGCGTTGATTCGAGAAGCCGATGCCCTCGTCCCCAGGCTGGTGGCTCGAGGCGGTGGTGTGCGTGCGATCGAGGTTCGCGCCGTCACCTTTCGGGACCAGGGCCTGGTCGAGCCCATGCTCGTCGTCCATTTCGTGGTCGACGTCAGGGACGCCATGGGTGCCAACGTCGTCAACACGTTGATGGAGAAGATGGCGTCTCGAGTCGCCGCCGTGGCCGGGGGCAGGGTGGGGCTGCGTATTCTCAGCAACCTGGCCGACCGCCGCCTGGTTCGTGCTCGAGTGGTCTTGTCGCCCCCCATGCTCGAGGGCAACGGGTGGGACGGCGCGTCGGTGATCGACGGGATGATCTCCGCGGATCACCTCGCCATGGCCGATCCCTACCGGGCAGCGACGCACAACAAGGGGATCATGAACGGGATCGACGCCGTTGCGCTGGCCACCGGGAACGACTGGCGTGCCATCGAAGCCGGTGCACACGCCTACGCCGCACGTTCTGGGCGCTACCTTCCGCTCAGCCGGTGGCGCAAGCTCGAGGACGGTCGCCTGGAAGGTCGCATCGAGCTGCCAATGGCAGTGGGTATCGTGGGGGGGGCCATACAGGTCCATCCGACGGTGCGGACCAACCTCCACGTGCTCGGCGTCGACTCGGCCGCGGAGTTGGCCGAAGTCATGGCCGCGGTGGGGCTGCTCCAGAACCTGGCCGCCCTGCGCGCCCTGGTGACCGAGGGCATCCAGCGCGGCCACATGGCCATGCATGCGCGGAATGTCGCCGTATCGGCCGGCGTACCTCAGCCCTGGGTGAACGATGTGGCGGCTCGCATGGTTGCCGGCCGCGCAATCCACGCAGGCGGGGCTCGAGCCGCCTATGCCGCGCTTCGCCGCGAGGAGGAAGCCGGCGGACAGATCGGCGACGTGCTGGCTCGAGGCCGTGCGTCCGGGAAGGTGATCCTTCTCGGCGAGCATGCCGTGGTGCATGGGTGTCCGGCCCTGGCCAGTTCGCTGGATCGTGGTGTGGAGGTGATCTGTCGTGCCCGTGAGGGTCCCGTGTGGGTGGAGGCACCCGCGCTCCCCCTGACCGGCTACCTGTTCTCCCGGAGCCAGGACCCGGTGCGGCTGGCTCTTCGCCAGGTGTTCGAATGCCTCGACGCGCCTCGAGACCGGATGTCGATCACGTTGCACGCGGACATCCCGCCCGGGAAGGGGCTCGGGAGTTCCGCCGCGCTGGCCGTCGCCGCGCTTCGGGCCGTGTCGGCGGCGATGGGCCGTCCCCTGGACGAAGCGCACCTCCTTTCCCACGCGGCCCAGGTTGAGCGGGTCTTCCACGGGAATCCATCCGGAATCGACCACACCGTCGCCGCGAAGGGCGGTGTCGTCCTGTACCGTCGCGGCCCCCCGCCGGAGTTGAAGACCGTGCGCTGTGCCCGTCCCATGCCCGTGGTGCTTCTCGACTCCGGAGAAGTGGGCCCCACTTCCGTCCTCGTCAGCCGCGTGTTGAGCCTCCTCGAGGCGGAACCCCGGCGGGTCGAGACCTTGTTCGACGAGATTCGGGAACTGGTGGCCGCCGGCGTGCAAGCCCTCGAGAACGGTGACGCCGAGGCGCTCGGCCAGGCCATGTATCGCAACCACGAGCTGCTTCAAAAGCTGGAGGTGTCCACCCCGCGGCTCGACGCCCTGGTGGCGTTGGCCATGCAGGAGGGCGCCGCGGGGGCGAAGCTCACAGGGGCGGGAGGCGGCGGCATGGTGGTCGCCCTGTGTCCCGGCGGGGGTGACGCCTTGCTCGCAGCGGCCGCCGAACAAGGGATCTCCGCCCTGGCCGCGACCGTGCCCGCCGGAACGGGGACGTGATGCACAGCGTCGCCGAAGCCCATCCCAACATCGCCCTGGTCAAGTACTGGGGAAAGCGTGACGCGCGCCTCAACCTGCCGTTTCGAGGCAGCATCGCGGTGACGGTGGCACCGTTGCGGGCCCGAACCGCCGTCACCGTGCACCGTTCCCTGGACGCCGACCAGGTGCTTCTTCATGGCAGCCCGGCAGACGCCCGTTTCGCCGGGCGTGTGCAGGCCTTCCTGGACTTGGTCCGGGAGCAGGCCGGCAGGGACGAGCGAGCTGTGGTGGAAACCGAAAGCGACATTCCCATGGCTGCCGGGCTGGCCGGGTCCAGCGCCGGGTTCGCCGCACTGGCCCTTGCCGCCACCCGGGCCTACGGGCTCGACCCGGGCGAAGACGCGCTGTCCCGGCTGGCCAGGCGAGGGTCCGGGTCGGCCTGCCGCTCCATCCACGGTGGCTTCGTCGAGTGGAAGCCCGGGAAAGAGCCGGGGGGAAGCGATTCCCTCGCCATCCCGCTCGAGCCGCCCGATCACTGGGATATCGCCATCGTCATCGCCGTGGTGAACGACGGGAGAAAGCAGATTTCCTCGAGGGAGGCCATGGCGCGCACGGTAGGCACGTCTCCGTTGTATCCTGCCTGGCTGCGCCGCGTGGACATCGACCTGCCCCTGGTTCGGCGGGCGATACGCGACCGGGATCTGCGACTGATGGGTCCGGTGATCGAACGCAACTGCCTGGCCATGTTCGCCACGATGTGGACCGCCGATCCCCCCATCCTCTACTGGCAGCATGGCACGGTCGAAGTGATGGAGGCGGTTCGGCGTTTGCGCGCGCGGGGCGTTGGAGCCTGGTTCACCATCGACGCAGGACCCAACGTGAAAGTCCTGTGCGAAGGCGCAGACCGTGAACGGGTGCGCGGTGCCCTTTCCCGTGTCCCCGGTGTGCGCAGTACGCTGACCTGTCGAGTTGGGGGGGCCGCGAGGCGCATACCCGGAGAAGGCATGGCCGTGAGCGGGGCAGGTTGACCCGGATCGCCCGAAGGGGAGACCTGGCGGCCAGCGGTGCCGCCACTCCCGGAGAACGCAGCGTGAACCAGCGGAATGGCGCACCGGTACGAGGAGCGGGAGGCACGGAGATGGTCCAGGCCGTCGCGCCGGGGAAGCTGGTATTGTGTGGCGAATACGCCGTGCTCGAGTCCGGGGGGATGGGCCTGTGCACGGCGGTGGACGTCCCGGTCGTCGCGGCGGTCGGGCCGTCGCGAACCCCACGTGTGGCGCTGGAAGCGCTCGGCGGACTTCCCGGAGAGGTCTCGTGGGACGGCGCGATGGTCGTGCCGGCAACGCCCCTGCCGCGTGAAGCGCAGCGTGAAGCCCGGTTCGTGCTCGCCGCGGTCGCGCGCGTGCTGGCCCACGTGCAGGCCACTCCGGGCGGACTTCGCCCTTTCCTCCTCGATGTGTCACGAAGCGCGGGTGTCCCCGGCGTTTCGCCGGGCCGAAAGCCGGGGCTGGGCATGAGCGCCGCCGCCACGGTTGCCGCCGCTGCGGCCCTGCTCGCGTGGCACCACGGGCTGGAAGGGGGGCGGACGGCGGGAGGAGGCGCCGCTCCTGCTCCCGGCGCCCTCGATCTGCTGTTCCGGCTGTGTCTCGAAGCCCATCGTCAGACCCAGGGCGGGCTCGGGAGCGGTATCGACGTGGCCACATCTGTATTCGGCGAGGACGTCCTTGTCGAGACCACCGATAGCGGGCCTGTCGTTGCGCGGCTGTCCTGGCCGGCGTCCCTGGACATCGTCGTCGCCTGGTCCGGACGACCCTCGGAGACCGTGCCCCGGATCGCGCGCTACCGGGCGTCGCGACGGGCGGACCCGCGGTGGTTCCTCGACTTCGAGCAGCGGAGCCGGGCCTGCACGCAAGCCGTCGTGCGTGCGCTCCGGGCCAAAGAAACCATGCCGGTGCTCGACGCCCTCGAGCAGCATGCACGGCTTCTCGATGCGCTGGGCCGGCGTCTTGGTTTGCCCATGGATTCCTCCGAAATGGCCCGGTTTCGGAAGGTGAGCCGCCGGTTCGGTGTGTTCAAGCCGTCGGGCGCCGACGGGGGGGACTGTGCCTTGCTCTTCCTCGAGCGGCCGGAACGTCGCCGGGAGGCAGAGGCTGCCCTGCGTGCGTGCGGCCTTGTCCCGCTGAAAGTCGGGCTTCACGCCCGGGGTGTGGTCATTGGCGATGGAAGGCAGGCCCTGGCAGGCCTCGTGACGCCTGGAGAGCCATGAAGCGCCGTGTCAGTCGGCGATCTTCTCGAGGTACCAGGGATCGTCGTACTGGTCCGTGCAGTCCAGGACGTTCTTGTCGTGCATGGAGCAGTCGAGGGTCAGGGAACTATTGCCCGTCAAGGAGATGCGGTACTGCGCCTTCTTCTCCGTGATCGATACCGTGCCCGTGTAGGTGGTGCTATCGGAGCCGGAGTATCCGAAATTGCAGGAATAGGAAAAGTCGAAGCGGAATTCTGCGGCGAGTGGCTTGGCGAGGGCGACGTGAAGGCTGGCATGGCAGCGGTCAAGCCGGACCTTCGAACCCAGCGGACCAACGACGAAACCGACGAACTGGTGGCCGATGTGGCTCCTCTTTTCGACGAACTCTACGCCCGGGTCGATGCTGGACGTCCGCTCGATGCCCCGTTCGTCCAGAAGCTCAACGAGACCAACGAACGCCTCGTGCAGCGCTGGGAGGAGGTTGTGAAGGAGCGCCTGGCCGCGGTGCGAGCAGGCGTCGAGAGGGGCGAGAGGTGAACCGGGGGGAGATGGCTCGGGGGGAGATGGCTCGCCCTGCCCGGGGCTCTGGAATACCCCGCCGATCGTGGCTCAGGAGCCTGGAAGCCCGCGCAACTGCCTTTCGAGGTCCTGGGCGACCACGCCGGTTGCAATCACGTTCACTGGCCCGCGTTGCCAGAGGTGGCCGTTGCCGGCGGCACGGACCTTGAGCGTTCCCCCGTCCATCTCGACCTCGACATCCTGATCGAACCGGCCCGTCCGGATACCAGCAGCGACCACGGCGCAGGCACTGCTGCCGGATGCCAGGGTCTCCCCGGCGCCTCGTTCCCAGATTCGGACACGCACGCGGTCCCGAGACAGGGGGTGTGCGAACTGGACATTGGTGCGGTTGGGAAACCACGGATGGTGCTCGATTTCGGGACCCAGGGTGCCTATGGGGACGGCCCGGACGTCGTCGCAGAAGACCACCCAGTGGGGGTTGCCGACGGATACCGCCGTGCCGACCACGGTATCTTCGGACAGTGGGAGCGAAACTTCCACGGCCTGATCGAGGCCGCACCGGAGCGGAACGCGCCCGGCCCGGAACTCCGGCCGCCCCATGTCCACGGCAATGTCGAGCGTGCCGTCGCTTCGCGCCAGGAACTGCACGCGGGCCACGCCGCCGACGGTTTCGATGGTGCACGTATCGCCCACCCCGTGCGTATCCCGCAGGTAGCGTGCGAAGATCCGGAGCCCGTTGCCCGACTTCTCCGCCTCGCTTCCGTCCGGGTTGAAGATACGGACACGGAAGTCCGAACTCGTCGGAGCGATGGGTACCAGGAGGCCGTCGCCGCCTATGCCTCGGTGCCGGTCGCACAGGAGCCGGATACCGGCGGGCGAAAGGTGCCCGTCCGTGCCCGGGTCCGTCTCCAACACCACGTAGTCGTTGCCGAGCCCTTCGGCGCGCGTGAATCGCATCATGATGTCCCGTTTCCCGTGTCTCGAGTCTTGCCGGGGAATCCGGCCGGGTTGCGACCGTTCGCAACGTACCGGGCACCGGCGTGCTCGAGGCTACCATGGAGCGTGCTGCGGATCCAGGGCGAGTTCGCCAGCTTGACCAGGATGACGGAATCCTATATAGATGAAGTCGGGGCGACGTTGCCGGCGTGCCGGCGTTTTCCTCCCGAACGATAGTGATTGGCGGGTAGCCTGGATAGAAGTCGGCGGGGGGAAGGCTCATCGCGCTCGATGGACCATCGTGGCCACGGGAGGGAGGGGCGCATGGGGAAGCTGCGAGCGGTGCTTTGGGCCGTCATCAGGAAGGTGCAATCCTGGGTCATGTTCGTCCTGCTCCTGTTCCTTTACGTGGTGGGGTTCGGCATCACCTACCTCTTTACGGTGGTGTTCGACCGCCGGCTCCTGAAGCCGAATCCCACGAAGGATGGCACCTTCTGGAGCGACGCCCGGGGCTACGAGCCCGACATGGACGATGCGCTGAGACAGACCTAGCGAAGCTCGAGGTCGCAAATGCGGAAGCTGATCTACCTGGTCAAGGAGATGTGGTACCTGATCAAGAAGGAGCGGTTGTATGCCTTGGGATTCGTGCTCCTGGTACTGCTCGTCGCCGCGTTCCTGGTCTACCAGGTCACGCCGGTAGCCATCATTTCTTTCGTCTACGCGGGCATTTGAAGAGGCCATGAGCAGACCCGTCACGGTTCTCGGCATCTCGTGCTACTACCATGACGCAGCCGCCGCCCTCGTGCGGGACGGCCGGGTAATCGCGGCGGTCCAGGAGGAGCGCTTCGACCGCGTCAAGTACTCCAACGTCTTCCCCATCAACGCCATCAATTACTGCCTGCAGGCGGCCGACATCTCGATCGACGACGTGGACCACGTCGCCTTCTACGAGAAGCCGTTCCTGAAGCTCGCCCGCGTCCTGGTTGGCCACTTGCGGTCGTGGCCCTTCTCCCTCAAGAACTTCCTGGACATGATGCCGGAGTGGCTCGAGTACAAGCTCACCTTCCCCCTCCGCGTAAAGAGCGACCTGGGGTTCGACGGGGACGTCCTGTTTTTCAAGCACCACCTGTCCCATGCGGCGAGTGCGTTCTACGTGTCGCCGTTCCAACAGGCCGCCGTCCTGACCGTGGACGGGATCGGCGAGTGGGCGAGCGCGAGCTACGGGCGCGGTTCCGGCACTGATCTGTCCATCCACAAGGTGCTCGACTACCCCCATTCCCTTGGCCTACTCTACGCCATCGTCACCACCTACCTGGGATTCCCGGTCTTCATCGGGGAGGGCAAGGTGATGGCGCTCGCAGCCTATGGCAAGCCGAGGTTCCGGGAGGACTTCGGCGCGTTCATGCGGATCCGGGCCGATGGGAGCTTTTCGTTGGACGAGCGCTACTTCAACTTCAATCGTGGCGCCAAGATGTACACCCGCCGTTTCGTGGACCTGCTCGGGCCGGAGCGGGCGCCGGACGCCGAGTTCGAGGAGCACCACAAGGACGTGGCGGCCACGTTGCAGGCGATCACCGAGGAGGTTCTGGTGGCGATGGCCACCCACGTGCACCGGCAGACCGGGTTGCGCCATCTCTGCTGTGCGGGAGGCGTGTTCCTCAACGTGATGGCGAACAGTCGGATCGTGAAGGAGACGCCGTTCGAGGAGGTATTCATCCATCCGGCGGCCGGGGATGCCGGTGCGGCCTTGGGCGCGGCCCTGTACGCCACCCATGGCCTGCTTGGCAAGCCTCGAACCTTCGTGATGAAACATGCCTATCTCGGACCTTCTTTCACCGAGACACGGATCGCGCGCGTGCTCGATGCCGAGGGCGTTTCGTACCGGCGGCTCGAGGAGGCTGCGTTGGCCGAGTACGTGGCCGAGCAGGTGGCTTCGGGCAAGATCGTCGGCTGGTTCCAGGGGCGTCTCGAGTGGGGACCTCGAGCCCTTGGCGCGCGGAGCATCCTGGCGGATCCGAGAAACCCCGGCCACCGGGACTACCTCAACCAGAAGGTCAAGCTCAGGGAGTGGTTCAGGCCGTATGGGGTGGCCATTCTCGAGGAGCAGGTGGCCGAGTTCTTCGACCTGGAGGTGGCCAGCCCCTACATGCTGCTCGTGGGCCGGGCAAAGGAGGAGAAGCGGCACCTGATTCCTTCCGCGCTGCACGTGGACGGCACCTGCCGCCTGCAGACGGTGACCGCCGAGGACAACGGCGCCTATCACGCGGTGGTCCGGGCCTTCCACCGCCGCACCGGCATCCCCATGATCATCAACACATCGTTCAACCTCCAGGAGCCCATCGTGTGCACGCCCGAGGAAGCGTTCGACTGTTTCAAGCGTGCCCGGATCGACGTTCTGGCCATGGGCCCTTTCGTGGTGGAGAAGGCCGGGCTGGGTGCGTCGCGTTGACGAGGGGCCAAGAGACTACTCTGACCGGCCAGTTCTCCGGGCCAGGCTCCATGTGCGAACCTGTTGTCCGCGCCGACGTGGTGGAAGGCCCCGGCGATGAGCGGGTTGCGCATCCCGCTCGGCCCGCGCCGCACGCGCGCCACTCAGTTCTTCGACCTGGTGCTCCCAGTCTGGACATCCAGCAGCAGCGCTTCTTCACCGGGGTCCGGTCTGGCCATGGCGGGGTTGGGTCGAGACTACTCGGTCCGAGTCGAGGTTGATCCCGAACGCCGGATCGTGATAGGGTCTTGGCGCGTCATGAGGCGTGGCGTACGCTGAGCAGGAGCCACGCCCCTGGTTCAGGAGAGAGCCGATGCCAGAACGGGGGTTCTGGGTGTCCGCCTGTGTTGCCGGCAAGCACCCGGGTAACGCCAAGGACACCGTCTGTCACCGGAACGAGGCCAGGGGCCTGCCCGCCCACCGCATCAGCCGGCCGTGGGAGGTCAAGCGCAGCGACATCGACGAGTGGATGTGTGCCAGCGGCGCGGACGGACATATCGGTCGCGACGCGACCGGAAGGGGGCGCAAGCGATGAGCGCACTGCAGCCCGGCATGCAGGTTCAGGCTCGCGGCCTCGCCTGGGAGGTCGTCCAGGTCGAGCCTGCGGGCACACAGAAGCGGTTTCGCCTGCGCTGTATCCAGGGAGACCTGCGCGGCACCGAGTTCGACCTGCTTCATCCCCTGGAAGAGATAACGCCGGTCTCGACCGAACTCGATCCCAAGCGCGCTGGCCGGCTCCGCCAGTGGGTCCTCTACCACGAGGCCTTCTTGCTCGAGCAGGCCCTCGGCCCCACGGCACTGTTGGCGGTGCAGCCGGGGCGCCTGGACATCGCGCCCTACCAGCTCGTGCCGGTCATGCGAGCCATTCGTATGAGCCGCCCGCGCCTTCTTCTCGCCGACGGCGTTGGCCTTGGCAAGACGGTGCAAGCGGGACTCGTGATGGCCGAACTCATCGCGCGGCGTCGTGCGCACCGCATCCTCGTCGTCTCGCCCGCGGGCCCCCTGCTCAACCAGTGGCATCGGGAGATGCGCACGCGCTTCGGGCTGCGTTTCACCACGATCAAGGACGCCGGGGAACTCCGCGAAGCGCGGCGAGGGCTGGTACTCGGCGCCAACCCTTTCGACCACGTCTCGTTCTGTCTCACCTCAATCGACTTCGCCAAGCAGGAGAAGGTCCTGCAGGACCTGGAGCGGACCTCCTGGGATCTCGTGGTCATCGACGAAGCCCACCACTGCGTGCGCATGGGTAGAGCGGGCGACTGGGAAGACTCCCGCCGCCGCCGCCTGGCCGAGCTGCTGGCGCGGCAGGCCGATGGCCTGCTCCTGCTGACGGCCACCCCTCACGATGGTTACGACCCGCACCTCGCCTCGCTCATCGAGCTGCTCGACCCGAGCCTCGTCGATGGGCGCGGTAGCCTGCGGGGCGAGGAGTACCGGGGGCACGTAGTTCGCCGTCTCAAGCAGCATGTAAAGGATCCGGAGACCGGGGAGGATCTCTTCAAGGTCCGGGAGGTCGAACCCCACCCGGTGCTCTTCGACGAGCAGAGCCATCCGCACTTCGCCCGCTTCCAGCGTGCGCTCCTCGGCCTGGTCGCGCCCAGGCTGCGCGCGGCGGTCCGCCAGCGGCGGTACGGAGACGTCCTCGCCTTCGTCTCACTCCTGAAACGCTCGGTCTCGACGGCGGTCGCCTGCGGCAACACCATCGAGAAGATCCT
>JAJRTE010000205.1 GCA_024278455.1 Myxococcota bacterium | reverse complement strand
GGGTGTTCTCGATTGGACCAGCCCGCATGCGCACCGAAAGAACCAGAAACGCCGGGAGAAGCTGGCTGAGAACCTTCGATCTTTCTTCAGAATCGAAGGGGATCCTTTCCGCGTAACAGACGACGGCAAGGGCTGGCAGGCCCGGTTTTCGATTCTCCCCGACGAATAACCAGTCCCGTCCCTCCCAGCGAAAATTCGCTGACCCCCCGGCAAAAAATTCAACAAAAAGTTCCCCGCCCTCGCTCTGAGATTCCCCGTCACATCAATCGGTTAGAGCGGTCTAACCGTGCTCTACCCACCGTTCCCCCGGCCTCCCATCGAAATTTCGCCAGTGAGGGGTGAAAGGTCCGGCGGGACCTTCATCCCGTAGAGACACGCCCGGGAGACCGGGTGGTTGCCCCCCTGGGAGGAATCCCCGCCGGACCTCCCTCCCAGGGGGGCTTTTTCGTTCGCGCCGTGCGGCGCGGAAAGGAGGTCCGGAATGAGCGAAGTGACGACCAAGGCGTCCCTCACTCCTGCGCGGAGACGCCTGCTGGAGCTGATGCAGGAGATCAACTTCGGGCGGATCGAGGGGCTGGCCGTGCGCGGCGGCGAGCCGGTGCTCGATCCGCCCCCGCGCGTGGTGCGCGAGATCAAGTTCGGCGGAGAAAACGGCCCGAGACGTGAGCTCGGGTCGGACGACTTCGCCCTGAAAGCCCAGGCGGTGGAGTTCTTCGCACACCTCAGCCGCCTCGGCGACGGAACGGTGGAGATCCTCGAGATCAAGCACGGGCTCCCGTTCCGCATGAGCGTGGAAGAGGCGGTCCGGGCATAGGGCCCGGGCCTGAACGTCAGTCACCAGACAACAGACTGGCCGCAGAGCGGAGGTCGTTGTGGGTGTCGCCAGAACCGGCGAACTCGCAATGCCTCCGCAAGCGACGGATAGGGCGGCCATCCCGGACAAGGTCGACACCCACACGAGCTCCTCCTCGGCCGCGAGGAGGCTCAGATGGGTTTCGACAATCGCTACGAAGGGATCGACGAGTATGCAGTCCGGATCATCAAGCACAAGGCGAGGCAGCTGGTCGGCCGGGCCGGATTCACCGAGTCCGACCGCGAGGACCTGGAGCAGGAAATGATGCTCGACCTGCTCCGCCGCCTGCCCAAGTACAACCCCGACAGGGCGCAGCGCAACACCTTCATCGCCCGCATCGTCGAGCACAAGGTCGCCACGATCATCGAGGCGCGCAAGGCCGGCATGCGGGACTACCGCCTCTGCACCTGCTCCCTCAACGACCGGCTTGAGGACGACGAGGGCGGCTCCATCGAACGGCTGGAGACCATCGACCAGGAGGAGTACCTGCGCCGCACGGGCAAGCTGTCGCGCCCGGCGGCCGAGCTGCGGGATCTCTCCATAGACCTGGGGCGCGTCATCGCCTCGCTTCCCCCGGAGCTGCGCACCCTGTGCGAGCGCCTTCAGACGGAAAGCGTGACCGAGATCTCCCGCGACACCGGCATCCCGCGGGGAACGATCTACGAGTCCATCAAGAAACTGCGCGCCATCTTCGAGGACGCCGGCCTCCGGGACTACCTGTGATCGCCGCCGACGGTCCCGGCTCCCCTCCGGTAGGTAAGGAACGGGTTCGGGAAACGTGTCGCCGGCAGGCGGCCCGGATCCCGGGCCCGGGGCGCCCCTCCCATGAACCGCAAGCGACGGGAACGGAGGCAAAGTCATGAAACGCGACATCTACCGATACAACTTCTCCGACGACGTCCCTTTCCGGGATGTCGAGGAGTCGCTGCTCCTTGCGGTGCTGGCGACGGAGAGCCTGCACGGGCGCTCCCTGGTGCGTCTCGACGCATCCTTCTGCCTGGACGAGAAGAAGCGGGCCTGCGTGGTCGACGCGGGCACCGAGGTGGGGCGCCACATCGCGCGCATCTTCACCGGCTTCCTGACGCGGGAGTTCGGCGAGGAGGCCTTCAAGGTCGAGCGGGTCGACGAGACGCAAGCGCCGCACGCCCCGCTCCGTGCCATGGGGGCGGCGCGATGAGCGGCCCTGTGCTCACCACCTACTCGATGTGGAGCCTGTTCCGGAACTGCCGGAAGGCCTGCGAGTGGCGCTACATCCACGAGCTGGTGCCGCTCGAGCGCGACCACAACCTCTCCTTCGGCTCGCTGATCCACGAGTGCCTGGAGATCTGGCACCGGGACCGGGATCTGCCCGCGGTGCTGGACCACATCGACCGGGCGTGCCCCAACCGGGCCCAGGACGAGCGCGAGCAGCGCGACTGGCACCTGGCCACCGCCATGATGAAGGGCTACGCCGCGCGCTACCCCACCGAGGAGTTCGAGGTCGTCGCGCTGGAGAAGACCTTCGAGGGGAAGATCGTCAATCCCGCCACGGGCGCTTCGAGCCGGAGCTTCGTGCTGGCCGGAAGGGTGGATGGGATCGTTCGGATCGGCGACGAGCATTTCCTGCTGGAGCACAAGACCGCCTCGCAGATCGACGCCGACTACCTGGAGCGCCTGTGGACCGACTTCCAGATCATTCTCTACGCCTGGTACGTCGAGCGGACGCTGGGGCTGCGCATCGCGGGGATCATCTACAACATCCTGGTCAAGGCGCGTCTCCAGCAGGGCCGCGGCGAGACCGAGGCCGAGTTCGAGGAGCGGCGGCGGAAGCTGGCCGCACGCTCCAAGACCGGCAAGAGCTCCGCCAGGCGCAGGCTTCCCGAGAGTGACGAAGCGTTCCAGGAACGTCTGGCCGCCAAGTACGCGGAGCCTGGGATGTTCCACCGGGAGACCCTCTACATCTCCCGCGACCAGTTCGCCGCCCTTCAGGCGGAACTCTGGGAGCTGACCCAGGCCTTTCTCGACGCCAGGCGGCGGGGCGCTTTCTACCGGAACACCGCGTTCTGTTTCCACTACCGGCGCCCCTGCGCCTACTTCCCGCTCTGCCGTTCCGGCGGCAGTCCCAACGTCATCGAGAACCTGTACCGGAAAGTCCCCCCGCATGAAGAGCTGCGGGACGGGTCCTCGTGCGAAGAGGCCCCGGCGTTCTGAGGACACGAAGAAGGAGGAACGAAAATGCTGCCCACGAAGAAAACCCCGCCCAAGCAGGACCTGGCCGGTCTCACGGTACTGGTCTACGGCCCGAGCAAGATCGGCAAGTCGACCTGGTGTTCGCAGGCCGACGGCGCGCTGTTCCTGGCCACGGAGCCGGGCCTGAACGCCCTGGAGGTGTACCAGGCGCCGGTGAACAGCTGGGAGGAGCTGCTCGCCGCCTGCGGCGAGATCGCCGAAGGCAAGCACGGCTTCAAGACCGTGGTGCTCGACACCGTCGACAACGCCTACCGCATGTGCGCGGACTACATCTGCAAGAAGTTCAAGATCGAGCACGAGTCGGACCTCGGCTACGGCAAGGGTTATGCCCTCATCAACAACGAGTTCCATCGCGTCCTGACCAAGCTCGCCTTCCTGCCCTACGGGCTCTTCCTCGTCTCCCATTCCCAGGAGAAGGAGATCGAGACCCGCACGGGCAAGCACACGCGCATCGTCCCGACCCTTCCGGACAAGGCGCGGAAGATCGTGCTCGGGATGGTGGACCTGATCCTCTTCTGCGACCTGGAGGTCACTCCCGGTCCGGACGGGAAGCCCACGGTCCGCCGGGTGATGCGCACCAAGCCGAGCCCGAACTACGAGGCGGGCGACCGCACCGGACGCCTGCCGGAGGTCATCGACCTCGATTTCAAAGTTTTCCTGGAAGCGTTCAACAAGCCGACGGCCGCGCCCAAGGCGGGTGCCTCGCGGCCGAGTGCGGCGCCGCGGGAAGCGCAGCCCCGGTCCGCTGCCCCCGACGGCAAACAGGCCAAGTAAATAGGAGGAAAAGACCATGCCGAGAGACGACTTCGCAGACACCTATCCCATGCACGGCGGCGAGGACATCGACCTCACGCAGTTCGACGAGGACTTCGCCGAGGCCGAGGTGGAGGAGCGCGACTTCGAGCCGATCCCCGACGGCAAGTACCAGGTCAACGTCGAGCGGGTGGAGCTGACGCGCGCCCAGACCTCGGGCAACCCGATGCTCAAGTGGACCCTGCGCATCATCGCGCCCCGTTTTCGGGGGCGGCTGCTCTGGCGCAACAACGTCATGGCGACGCGCGAGAACATCAAGTGGCTCAAGACCGACCTGCACACCTGCGGGCTCGACCTGGAGAAGCTCTCCGACCTCCCGGCCAACCTGGAGAAGCTCATCGGCGTGAAGCTGGAGGTCACCAAGCGCACGCGGGGCGAGAACGAGAACGTCTACTTCAACCGGCGCATCGTGCTCGAGGACGGCGGGGACGACTACGACGCGGCGGCCAAAGACGCGCTGGTCCCGTTCTGACGTGGACCGGGTCCGCGTCGTAGTCGACACCAGGGAGCAGGAGCCTTACGCCTTCGATCCCCAGCGCGTGACGGTCGTCCGCCGCGCGCTGCCCGCCGGGGATTACTCCGTGGAAGGCTGGGAAGGCGCGGTGGCGGTGGAGCGCAAGACCCTCGAGGACTTCGTCTCCACCGTCATCCGCGGCCGGGCCCGCTTCCGCAAGGAGCTCCGCCGCCTGGAGGAGTACGAGGCCGCTTGCGTGGTGGTCGAGGCCGACCTGCGGGACCTCCTGCTCGGACGCTTCCGCAGCGGCGCCCATCCCAACGCCGTTCTCGGGGCCGTCCTCTCCATCGTCGTCGACTACCGCATCCCGGTCTTCTTCTGCTCCGACCGGCAGACCGCCTGCCGGTTCGTCGAGGGGTTCCTGCTCAGGTTCCACCGGAAGGTTGGCAATCGATGCGAAGACGAAACAGCAAAGACATCGTGACCGTCCGCGGGCGGATCGACGCCGTGTTCTACGCCGGGCCGCGTTTCTCGGCCGGCAGGCTCGTCACGGTCTCCGGCGACGAGATCCAGTTCGCTGGCCGCCTGTTCGCCCGCGAGCACGAGCCGGTGGTCCTCACCGGACGCTGGGTCACCCATCCCAAGTACGGCCGGCAGCTCGAGGTCGAGGCCATGGAATACGACCTGGAGCTGGATATTGAGGGGCTTGCCCACTACCTGGCCAATCATCCCGACATCAAGGGGATCGGTCCGGTCAAGGCGAAGCTGATCGCCGAGCGGTTCGGCCGCGACTTCGACCGGGTGATCACCGAGGAACCCGAGACCGTGGCCCAGGCGGCGCGGCTGCCCCTGGAGGCGGTACACAGGCTGCGCGACGAGTGGAGCAAGACGAAGGAGATCAACAAGGCCATCACCTGGCTCGCCGCCTTCGGACTGACCCACCACCAGGTCACCAGCCTGGTCAAGAAGCTCGGCAACAACGTCTTGGGGATGCTGCGGGAGGACCCGTACCTCATCGTCCGGGAGGTGCGCGGGTTCGGATTCAAGCGGGTGGACAAGATCGCCCGCAAGATGGGCACGCCCAAGGAGGAGCCGGCGCGGATCCGGGCCGGGATCCTCCATTGCATGAACGAGGCGCTGGACCAGGGCGACTGCTGGGTCGAGTACGAGGAGCTGGTGGACCGGGCGAACACGCTCCTGGTCATGGACGTCCTCGACAGCCGCGAGCGCATCGAGCGGGCGCTGGATGCCCTGATCGAAGCGGAAGAGCTCTCCTGCACCGCCCACGGCGGGCGTTTCCTCGTCGCCAGGCCCGACATCCGGAGGATGGAAGAGGACCTGGCCGGGATGCTCCGCGAGGGCGGACGGCCCAACCCGCACTTCTCCGGGAAGGACGACCCGGCGGGTCTCGTGGACCGGATCGCCCCGGATCTCAACGAGGGACAACGCGACGCCGTCCTCGCGGCGCTCTCTCACGCGGTCACCCTCATCTCGGGCGGGGCGGGCAGCGGGAAGACCTTCACCGTCTCGGCCATCACGAACATCTACGAGGAACACGGCCTCCACGTGATCCTCGCCGCGCCCACGGGCAAGGCCGCCAAGCGGCTCGAGGAGGTCGTGGGCCGCCCGGCGAGCACCATCCATCGGCTGCTCGGCTTCGACGGCAAGGACTTCGCCCGCGGGCCGGAGGACCCCATCGACGCCGACGTGGTGGTGGTCGACGAGGTCTCGATGGTGGACGTGCTGCTGGCCTGGCACCTGTTCCGGACCATAGACCCGGCGCGGACCGCCGTGGTGCTGGTGGGCGACCACAACCAGCTCCCGCCCGTGGGGCCGGGCAACCTGCTCCGGGACCTGATCCAGACCGGTGCGGCGCCCACGGTGATCCTCGACAAGGTGGTCCGGCAGGCCGGCGTCCTGAAGGAGAACAGCACCGCCGTGCTCCGGGGCGAGGTGCGCAAGACCAGCGAGCCCGAGGCCTCGGGCCGGAGGGCGTGGTACCTGGTCGACCAGTTCACCGACCAGTGGGACGCGCAGCGGTTCCTCCTCGAGCTGTTCGAGAGCGTGCTGCGCGAGCGCCTGGGGTTCGACCTCGTGAGCGACGTCCAGGTGCTGACGCCGACCCACAAGGGCCCGCTCGGCACCCGCGCGCTCAACGAGGAGCTCCAGCGGCTGATCCAGAAGAAGCTCTGGGGCGTCGACGCGCCCGTGCCGAAGCCGGGCCGCAGGCCCAAGTTCCTTGCCCACGACAAGGTCATCCAGACCCGCAACAACTACGACCTGGGCGTCATGAACGGCGCGATGGGCATCGTGACCCACGTGGGGAGGGACGGGTCGCTCGTCGTCGAGTTCGACGGCATGCCGGTGGAGGTAGAGGCCGGCTCGCCGAACCTCCAGGACCTGCAGCTCGCCTACGCGCTCACGATCCACAAGGCCCAGGGCTCCGAGTTCCCGTGCGCCATCGTCGTCGTGCACAAGGCCCACGCCTTCATGCACCACCGCAACCTCTTCTACACCGGCGTGACCCGGGCCAAGGAGACGGCGGTCGTCATCGGGGACCGCTGGGGGATCACGAACTGCGCCAGGAAACGCCATCTCGACGAGCGAAAGACCTTCCTCTCGCTCCTTCTCGCCGAGGCGGCGGAGAACGGAACCCCGTAGGGACGAACGTGGAGGAAGCGGGCGCGACATGGCCAGAGCGTCGATGGACAACGTCAAGGAGTACTACCGGCTGATCACGGAGATCGACATCGGTCTCGTGGCCCGCGAACTCCTCGGCGCCCGCATCCTCCAGGAAAACGCCCGCCTGCTCCAGTGCGACTGTCCCAACCACAAGAGCAACTCCCGCCGGTCCCTCCACGTCATGCTCGACAAGCAGGGCTGGTACTGCTTCGGCTGCGGGGTCGGCGGCGACGTGCTCCAGCTCGTCGAGTTCATCCAGTCCGGCGAGGTGACCACCGGGCGGTCCGGTCCCATGCCGGAGAGCCACCGCCGGGCGCGCGACTACCTGGCCGCCAAGGCGGGCCTTCCGCCGCTCGCCCAGTACGGACTTCCTCCGGACCGCCTGCGCGAGACCGAGGCGCAGCGCTGCCTGGAACTGCGCGTCCAGGAAGCCCTGACGGCCCTGGCCTCCTTCTACCACCGCCGCCTCAGGGATTCGCCGGAGGTCCTGGACTGGCTGCGCAAGCGGTACCGGATCTCCGACGAGACCATCGACGCCCTGAGCATAGGCTACGCCGACAACGGCCCCTGGAAAGACGACGACGGCCGGGAACACCCCGGCGTGATCACGGCGCTGACCAGGGGGGAAGCGGGCTTCAGCCTGCGTGAGCTCGCCGCGACCGGGGCCTTCCGGCCGACGAGCCAGGACGGCCTCGAACCGTTCTTCGAGGGACGGATCGTCTTCCCCTACTGGAGCCGCGGCCGCGTGGTCTTCATGATCGGGCGGAAGACGCCCTGGACGCCGGACCGGCCCTGGGAGCAGGGAAAGTACAAGAAGCTTCCGGTCCACGACGACCACTCGCGCAAGCACATCGCCCCCTGCATCAACAACGGCTACCTATTCAACGAGGACTGCCTGCTGGCCCGCCCCGAGCGGGTCATCATCACCGAGGGGGTGACCGACTGCATCTCGCTGATGGAGCACGGGTTCCCGGCGGTCTCCCCGGTCACGGTGAGGATCCGCGCCTCCGACTGGGAGCGGCTGCTGCCCAAGCTCCGCGGCGTGAAGACGGTCTACATCTGCCAGGACAACGAGGTTTCGCAGGCGGGGCTCAACGGAGCGCTCAAG
>JAJRTE010000204.1 GCA_024278455.1 Myxococcota bacterium | reverse complement strand
GGACGGCATCGGCGACGCCTGTGACGCCTGCCCGGTCGATCCCCGGAACGACGAGGACGGCGATACCTTGTGCGGAGACGCCGACAACTGCCCAACCGCTGCCAACCTCGACCAGGCCGACGCCGATGGGGACGGTGCGGGCGACGCCTGCGACGCCTGCCCCCAGGACCCCGACGACGACGCCGACCAGGACGGCGTGTGCGGAGATGTGGACAACTGCCCCCCCGAGCCCAACCCGGACCAGGCCGACGCCGACCAGGACGGTATCGGCGACGCCTGTGATGCCTGCCCCCAGGACCCCGATGACGATAGCGACGCCGACGGAGTGTGCGGCGATGTGGACAACTGCCCCCTCGAGCCCAACCCCGACCAGGCCGACGCCGACCAGGACGGCCTGGGCGACGCCTGCGACGCCTGCCCCCAGGATTCCGACAACGACGCCGACGGGGACGGCCTATGTGGAGACGCCGACAACTGTCCTCTCGTGCCGAGCACCAGCCAGATGGACCGGGACGGGGACGGCGTCGGGGACGCTTGCGACCCCTGCCCGGACGACAACCCAGACGACCCGGACGGCGACGGCGACTGCGGCGATGCCGGTGGCCCGACCCCCCACCCGGACCCCACGTTCGCCATCCAGAACACCTATCCCAACAACGGGGCCGTTGCCATCCCGCTCGAGGTGAGTCCCCGGATCTACTTCACAGAGCCGTATCTCGGGGCGACCAATGAGTTCAACGAGTGCCTCGAGGTGCATGGAACCCTCGTGAGTGAACACGGGGAACGTGTCGATCTCGTGGCCTACCTCACACCGGACGAGGACTGGCTGTACTATTCCTCGGTGAGCCTCGAGGCCGAGACCGACTACTGTGTCGTGACGGAAATAGACTACAACCCGGCCGTCCACGCCGACTGGCCACTGACCTACCCGGCTTGCTTCACGACTCGAGTCCCGTGCGGCGTTCAGATGGACATCGGTGTCGATGTGGTCATCGACAAATTGGGGGGCGGCGTCCGCCAGACCGCCGCAGGCCTGCTCAACCAGATTCTCCAGCAGACCGGCGACGATTTCCCGCTCCTGTTCATGCTACCGGACGTCGGCACCGCCGCAACCTTCCCCCTCGAGGACCTGTGGGCCGTCGTGGGCGTCTACGACGAAGGACCCCCGCCCTCGATCCTGGAAACTGGGATCCCGACGACCGTCGAGCCGTGCACGGTCAGCCCAACGGGCAATCTCTCCTGCGGGCCGTCACTGGTGGACTTCCCGCTTTCGTCCACGGGCAGCTTCTTCGTGCGGCTGACCGACGCCGTGATGACGGCCAAGGCGATCGAATCCGGCAATTTCTACGATCTGGACATGATGCATATCCAGGGTGTCGCCACGGAGGAGGAAGTCGTACGACTGGCCAATGACCTGGGCTATCCGGAAGTGGCCGCCGCGGTGCAACTCGATGTCGACATGGATGGTGACGGTATCAAGGATGCCGCCACGTTCGAGGCGTCATCGGCGCCGGTCCCCTTGTCGCTCGAAGGGTGCGATCCCGGTGCGCTGTAGAAAGGCTGCCCCGTCCCGGATTGCCGTGTCTCGCCCGTGGACCCTCCTTTCGGCCGGGGGACCCGGGGTGCGTTCGGAGACGCCGCAGGCCGGTCACTTCACCCGGTACAGTTCGATGCGCGCGACCAGTGTGGATCCCGGTGGAATCATGCCCAGCTTCAGGTCTCCGTAGCCGAGTTCCGGCGGGATGACGAGCCAGCGGGTTTCGCCGACGTGCATGCGCGCGATCCCCTCGTCCCAGCCCGCGGTCACGTTGCCCTCTCCCAGTACGAACGTGGCAGGGACCGGCGGTTTCCGCGTCTTGGAACTGTCCAGCAGCTTGCCGTTCGCCAGCCACTGGGTGAAATGGACCGTGACGACCTGGCCCGGGCGGGCGCGCACGCCCACGCCGGGGACCTCGACGGCGGTCTTGAGTCCGGATGGGGTCGTCTCGAGCCCGTCCGGGAGGTGGAACGTGTCCGGCTCGAGGACCCGGGGAATGGGGATCGAGGTCACCGCCGCACCCGCGGGTTGGGGAACGACCGGGACGGGCGGAGGTTCCGCCTCGCACGCCAGACCCCCGCACAAGGGCGACAGCAGCAGCAGAGCGAAGATTGGTACGCGAGGAGCAGTGTGGCGCATGTCTCGTCTCCACGGGCAGGTGTTCGCGGCACCGCCAGCCGGAACAGGATACCATGTTCGACGGCCGCGGGCCAGACTGTTCAGCCGGCGCGATGTCGTCAGCGGGCCAAACGGGACCGTCCTGCGAACCAACGCTCGAATCCTCTTGCCAATGTCCCGCCATCGCGCTAGAGTTACCGGTCTTGAACACCCTTGGATCGGAGTCCGTCTGTCCGCCGCGCGGCTGTACGGAGAGAGGAGAGCAGCATGATCACGACCGATGTGCGAGACCGCTTGCGAGCCGCTGAGGACAAGCTCCTCAAGCTCAGAGGTCATCTTTGACCTGGACGGAAAGTCCGCACGCATCGAAGAGTTGGAAGCAGCCACGGCCGAACCGGATTTCTGGTCGGACCCCGAGAGGGCGAAACGGCTCCAGAAGGAGAAGGCAGCGCTCGAGCGCGTGATCGGTGCCTGGGAACGCCAGCGCGCCTCGATTGACGACGCCGCCGTCCTGCTGGACCTGGCCGAGGAAGAGAACGACGACGACAGCCTCCAGGAAGCATCCACCCTGCTGCGCGCCGTGGACAAGGCGCTCGAGGAGATGGAGATCCAGCGCCTGCTGGGCGGCGACGAATCCGAGTCCGACGCCATCGTGCACATCAACGCCGGCGCGGGGGGCACTGAAGCCCAGGACTGGGTGGCCATGCTCATGCGCATGTATTCCATGTGGGCCGAGTCCAGGGGATACAAGGTGGACGTCATGGACAGCCTGCCCGGGGAGGAGGCCGGTTTCAAGAGTGTGACCCTCTCCATTTCGGGGCTGTACGCCTACGGCTACCTGAAGGCCGAAAGGGGCGTCCACCGGCTTGTCCGGATATCTCCCTTCGACGCCAACGCACGCCGGCACACCTCGTTCGCCTCGGTCGCCGTCTATCCCGACGTCGAGGACACCATCACCATCGACATTCCGGACAAGGACCTGCACATCGACGTGTACCGGTCTCGAGGCGCCGGGGGCCAGGGGGTCAACACCACGGATTCGGCCGTGCGCATTCGCCACATCCCCACCGGGATCGTCGTGACGTGCCAGAACGAGCGTAGCCAACTCAAGAACAAGCACCTGGCCATGAAGATACTCAAGGCGCGCCTGTACGAACGCGAACTCGAGGCCCGCCGCCTGGAGAAAGAGCAGAGCCAGGACAAGAAGGAAATCGGGTTCGGCTCCCAGATTCGTTCCTACGTCCTTCAGCCGTACCAGATGGTCAAGGACCACCGGACCCAGCACGAGGCGGGCAACGTGTCCGCGGTGCTCGACGGCGCCCTCATGCCGTTCATCGAAGCCTACCTTCTCCACGAGGCCAACCTGGCCGACGAAGATGGCAAGAAGGCGGATTGAGCCCCCACGGGCACGAAAGGAGTGACAGTCCATCCATGACCAGAGAATACACCAGCATTGACCGGCCCGACGACGTCCGCCTGTCCAAGCTCGCCAGCCTTCGGGAAGCCGGTATCCACCCATACCCCAACGACTTTCGGCCCACCGCGACCATCGAGGAGATCGCCGATCCGCCCAGGCGATGGAAAGCCGGCATCGAAGCCGCCGGTGCGGACCGCTGGCCCGCCGAGCGCGACGCCTACAACGACCGGGAGGACAAGGACGACGTCGCCGTGTGCGGCCGAGTCATGAGCCGGCGCGACTTCGGCAAGGGCGTCTTTCTCACCATCCAGGACGGCACCGGCCGAATCCAGATCCTGGCCGGCAAGCGCAACCTTCCCGCCGAATCCACGCCCGAGGGCGGCCTGGGCTTCACCTTCCTGAAAAAGACGTTGGACACCGGGGATTTCATCGGCGCGCGCGGCCACCTGTTCTTCACCCGCACCGGCGAACTCACGGTACAGGTGCGACAGGTCGTCCTGCTTTCCAAGTCGCTCCGCCCACTCCCCGAGAAGTGGCACGGCCTCCAGGACATCGAAACCCGGTACCGCCAGCGCTACGTGGACCTCATCGTGAACCCGGACGCTCGAGCCGTGTTCCGGAAACGGTCGGCGGTGATCCAGACAATACGCCGGTTCCTGGATGAGCGGGGGTTCCTCGAGGTGGAGACGCCGATGCTCCACTCCGTGGCCAGCGGCGCCGCAGCTCGACCGTTCGTCACGCACCACAACGCGCTGGACATGGACCTCTACCTGCGGGTCGCGCCCGAGTTGTACCTGAAGCGGCTCGTGGTGGGCGGGTTCGAGCGGGTGTATGAAATCAATCGGAGCTTCAGGAACGAGGGGCTCAGCCGGAGGCACAACCCCGAGTTCACGATGCTCGAGTTCTACTGGGCCTATGCCACCCATGTCGACCTCATGGACCTGACCGAGACCATGGTGCGCGAAGTCGCTCGGACCGTTTGCGGAACGCCGGTCCTGACCTACCAGGGAGCCACGATCGACCTGGAGGCGCCCTGGCAGGTGTTGCAGTTGAAAGAGGCCATCGTCGACGCCGGAGGACTGGACCAGCATGCGATCGAGGACAGGGACGCGCTGGCGCACGTGCTCGAGAAGACCGAAGTGCCGCTCACCGGCAGCGAGTCGCTCGGGAAGCTGCAGACCCTGGTTTTCGAGGAACTGGTTGAGCCTGGGTTGATTCAGCCCACGTTCGTCACTGGATTCCCCGTGGAGGTGTCTCCCCTGGCCAGGAAGAACGACAGGGACCCCACGATCGTCGACCGCTTCGAGCTGTTCATCGCCGGTCGCGAAATCGCCAACGCCTTTTCGGAGTTGAACGACCCGCAAGACCAACGGGAGCGCTTCATCGCCCAGCTCGCCGCCAGGGAATCCGGGGACGAAGAGGCGTTGCCCTACGACGCCGACTACATTCGCGCGCTGCAGCACGGCATGCCGCCGGCAGCGGGAGAAGGCATCGGGATCGACCGGCTCGTCATGCTGCTCGTCGACGCGGCGTCCATCCGGGACGTCATCCTGTTTCCCCAGATGAGGCGGGAGGCCGAATGACCGGCAACCCCAACACCGGAACGCAACACAACGGCAGCATGGTCTCGAGTGCCTGTCGGGCGGAGTGACATGACGGCGACACACCACATTGCCATTTTCACGGCGCCGCTGTGGGTTCCCTTCGCGCTTCTCCTGGCCTATTTGTTCGTGGCACTGTGCAATCTGTGTGTCGATGGCATCTTCTTCCTTGCGGAGAATTACATCGGCAAGGCCTTCCGGCCCGCGGGCGTGGCGCGCGTGCTGCTGGCTCCGTTCGCCCTGTTGCTGTACCCCGTGGCGATAACGGTGGAGATGGGCTTTTTCTTCCTGGTCTACCTCGGGAACATCCCACTGGCCGTGCTATCGAAGTCGCGGGCGTCCACGGACCGGATGGGGCTGAAGCTGTTGCTCGGGCTCCTGTTCCCCTTCTGGATTCTGCCCGCGCTCCTGTTCTTGCTCGGCAAGTTCTATGTCTTCGCCATACGGATGCTGCTCGATCTTCGCCGCCCGCGCACCGCCAAGGCCTTGGTAAGCCGGAGCCGGGGCGCGTTCGAGGCCTTTGTCGGGCTGCGTTATCTCAAGGCGAAGAAGTCGCAGTCGTTCATTTCCGCCATCACGCTGCTGTCCATCGTGGGCGTGATGGTTGGCGTGTGTGCCCTGGTCGTAGTCCTGTCGGTGATGAGCGGGTTCGAGGACGACCTGAAGAGCAAGATCCTGGGCACCAACTCGCACGCCGTCGTGTTGAAATACGGGGGAGACATCGAGGACTACCGCGAGGTGAGGAAGAAGACGCTCGAGGTGCCCGATGTGGTCGGATCGACACCGTTCGTCTATAGCGAGGTCATGTTGACCACGGCCACGCTCGGATCCGGGGTGATTCTCAAGGGGATCGACCCGGCGACCGTCGGCACGGTCACGGACCTGGTGAAGAGCATGACCGTCGGGCTCGACGGGCCCTTGACCAGTCTAGAGGAGAAGCAGCGAGCCATCGAGCGGCTCGATCCGGGGGAGAGCGGCGGCGAGGAGCCGGGTGCGTTGCCCGGGCTGCTCGTGGGCGAGGAGCTTGCCCTGACCTCCCACATCCTGGTCGGCGACACGGTCACAGTCGTTTCTCCGCTGGGCGACATCGGCCCCATGGGGACTCGAGTTCCCCGGTTTCGGCAATTCCGCGTGGTCGGCCTGTTTCATTCCGGCATGTACGAGTATGACGCCAAGTTCACCTACACGTCCTTGTCGGCGGCGCAGCGCTTCCTGTCCATGGGCGATGCCGTGACCGGGATCGAACTGAAGGTGGACGACATCTACCTGGCGAAAGAGATTGCGCAGATCGTCGACGCCACGCTCGGATACCCCTACTGGACTCGCGATTGGATGTCCATGAACAAGAACCTGTTCTCGGCGCTGTACCTCGAGAAGATCGTAATGGCGATCATCCTGGGGATGATCATCGCCGTGGCGGCCCTGAACATCATCAGCACGCTGATCATGGGCGTAATCGAGAAGGGCAAGGAGATCGCCATCCTCAAGACCATGGGCGCGACAGGGATACAGGTGATGAAGGTCTTCATGATCGAGGGTCTCATCATCGGATTCATCGGTACGACCCTTGGCCTGATACTGGGATTCGGGCTCTGCTACATCCTGGACAAGACCCATCTCATTCGGCTGAACCCCGACGTGTACTATCTCGACACGTTGCCGGTGCAAATCAGCGCGTCCATGTTCGCCCTGGTCGCTCTTGCTGCCATGACCATCAGTTTCCTGGCAACCCTGTATCCGTCCTGGCGCGCGTCCAAGCAGGACCCGGTGGAGGGGCTGCGCTATGAATGACACGAAAGCCGGCTCGAGCATATCGGTACGACTGGTGAACGTGGAGAAACGTTTCCGCAAGGGAGGCGTGACGATTGACGTGCTCAACGGGCTCGACCTGGCATTCGAGCAGGGTGATGGCATCTCGATCGTGGGGGCGTCGGGAGTGGGCAAGTCGACCTTACTGCATATCATGGGCACCCTCGACCGGCCCACGGCGGGCCAGGTATTCTTCAACGACGAAGACGTATTCGAAAAGGACGACCGCGAACTGGCGGAACTCCGGAATACCGACATCGGGTTCGTGTTCCAGTTCCACCACTTGCTTCCCGAGTTCACTGCCGTGGAGAACGTGATGATTCCGGCCATCATCGCCGGCAGTGAACTGAACGGCGCGAGGGTCGTGGCAGAAGACGCCCTGGCCTTGGTGGGGCTCGAGGCGCGGTTGCATCATCAGCCCGGGGAGCTATCCGGCGGGGAACAGCAGCGCGTGGCGGTTGCTCGAGCCATCGTCATGTCGCCCAGGATCCTGCTTGCCGACGAGCCGACGGGCAACCTGGACGCCCGGACGGGGTTGGCCATCCACGAACTATTGCTCCGGCTCAACCGGGAGCAGGGTATCACACTAGTGGTCGTCACCCACAACTTGGCACTCGCACGCCGGCTTCCGCGGCAGTATCGATTGGCGGATGGGCGGCTTGCCGCCCTGGACGCCCCTGCCGTGGAGAGCGACGAATGAGGGCAGTGTTGGCAGTTACCGAGCGAAACAGAAGAGCCGGCGTTTTCGGCCTGCTCGCGTTGTGTCTGTGGACCGCTGGCGGCGTGCCGGTCGTCGCCGGCGCCGGGTCCGGGGCAGTCCAGGAAGGGGGCGGAGCCGGGCAGGCGCGGCGAGGTGCCGGGGGGGACGGGATTCTCGGCCGGGAGGCATTCGAGCACCTGCCCATCGTCGCTGTCAACGTCCAGGGCAACCTGAAGATAGAAACGGACGCCATTCTCGACGCGATACGGGCGCGTCCGGGCACCACGTACACCACCGAGCGGATTCGGCGGGACGTCAAGGCACTGTTCGCGCTGGGCCTGTTTCGAGACATCCAGGTGGACGCCGGGCGCCGGGACGACGGCGTGGTGCTGACCTTCATCGTGGTGGAGAAGCCTTCGATCCGTACCGTGCGGGTCGAGGGGAACGACAAGCTCGAGAAGGAGGACATTCAGGAAGTCATCACGCTGAAGCTCTACGCTATCCTGAACGAATCGGATGTCCAGGAGAACGTGTTGCTCATCAAGGACCTGTACGCGGAGAAGGGGTACTACCTTGCCGAGGTCGAGCCGGAGATCGTGCCCATCAGCGAGAACGAAGTGGAAGTGATCTTCCACATCGACGAGCATGCGAAGGTCCTGGTCAAGAAGATCTACTTCGTGGGCAACGAGAAGATCCCCGCGTCGGAGTTCTCCCGCTACCTGGAGACCAAGGAAGCGGGTTTCCTCGGTTTCCTGGGCTCTTCCGGCACATTCAATGAAGACCAGCTCGAAAACGACGCCCTGGTCATCATGGCCTACTACAACGAGAAGGGCTACGTTCAGGCCAACGTGGATCCTCCGCACGCCTTCCTGAGCCCGGACAAGCGCAGCATCTACGTCACCTTCCGCATCCGCGAGGGCGAACGGTACAAGATGGGCGAGATTCATGTTACGGGGGATCTCATAGCGCCGGAAGAAGACCTCCTCGCGCTGCTGGCCACGAAAACGGGGGACTGGTTCACCCGCTCCACCCTCGGCGAGGACATCCAGACGCTGACCGACTACTACAGCGATCGGGGCCATGCCTTCGCCAATGTGATACCGATTCCCGACATCGACGACCAGTCGCACACGGTGGACATCACGTTCGAGGTCGCCAAGGGCGATCTGGTGACGCTCAATCGGATCGCTATTTCGGGGAACACCGTGACCTGGGACAAGGCCATCCGGCGGGAAGTGCTCATCAACGAAGGCGAGCAGTACCGCGGCAGTGCCATGAAGGAGGGCAAGCGGAGGCTCGAGCGGCTCGGCTATTTCGAGGAGGTCAAGATCTCCACGCCGAAGGCCGGGAACAACGCCCTGGACATGGATATCGACGTCACCGAGAAGGCCACGGGCACGTTCAACATCGGGGCCGGCTTCAGCTCCTTCGAGAGCTTCATTTTCAACGCCAACATCGCCAAGCAGAATTTCCTGGGCCTGGGTTTCGTGATGAGCGCGGCCGCCCAGGTGTCGTCACGCCGGCGGCAGTTCAACTTGAACTTCTTCGACCCCTACTTCCTCGATACCCGGTGGACATTCCGGATCGACGGGTACAACATCGACCAGAACTACTATCTCGCCGAGTTCCGGCGCGGCATGGACGTGGGCCTGGGACACTACGTGGGCCGCAGCGATGACGCCCGGTTCTCCCTGAAGTACACCTTCGAGAACGTCGGGCTCAAGGACTTGAGTGAAAGCTGGCGGCGATACTACGGCGGCGAACTCTTTCGCGGCGGCGATGTCTCGAGCCTGGAAGCCAGTTTCATCTACGACCGCCGCAACAACCGTATCACCCCCACCAGCGGCTTCTTGCTCAGCGCGTCCAGTGAACTGGCCGGAGGATTCAGCATCGGCGGCGGTCACCTGCTGAGCCTGTTCGGTGGGGATTTCAATTTCCACAGGCACCAGTTCAACTTCCGGCTGTATGTTCCGCTGTACAGGAAGGTCGAGGATCTGCTCGTCTTCCGCTGGAACACGACCATCGGCTCCGTATGGAGCACCGACGGGAGGCTGATACCTCTCCTCCAGCGCTACCGGGCAGGGGGTATCAACTCGGTACGCGGCTACAACATTCTGTCGTTGGGGCCGACGCTGCGCGTCACCGACAACGACGAACCCAGCCACAAGGACCAGCCGCTCGTCGTGGGCGGATACCAGATTCTCACCGTGAACGTGGAACTCGAGTTCGCCCTCCTGCGCCAGGCCGGCATCCGGGGCGTGGTCTTCTTCGACGCCGGGAATGCGTTCGACATCTTCGGCACCGACGAGTTGAACGGCGTCCCCAACGGGGTCCTCAGCGACTCCTTCCCCCGTCTCAGCACCGGCTTCGGCGTCCGGTGGTTTTCGCCCATGGGTCCCCTGCGCTTCGAGTGGGGGTTCCCGCTCACGCGCCGAGAGGGCGAGCGCAATCAGGTCTTCGAATTCACCATTGGATCGTTCTTCTAGGCTCGACCGGTAACTAGTCCGGCAACAAGGCAGGGAGTTATTATGAAAACACCATCCGAAACCACGATGAGAAGCTGGCTCCTCCTGGTACTGCTGGCCGCGCTGAGCTTGCCCGGGTTCGCCGCTGCCCAGGCGATGAAGATCGCCGTGGTGGATCTCAACCGTGCCATGAACGAGGTGGAGGAAGGCAAGGCAGCCGTCGCCAAGCTCGAGAAACGGTTCAACCAGCGACGCGAGGAGCTGGCCCGGAAGGAAAAGGAGATCCAGGAGCTGCGTTCGGACCTGGAGGTCAAGAGCGCCGTTCTCACCGAAGAGGCCCGAAAGGACCGCATGACCGAGATCCAGGAGAAGGCCATTGCGCTCCAGCAGGCCCAGTTCGAGGCGGAACAGGAGATGGCAGGTCTCCGCAACCAGATGCAGAGCGAACTCGCCGAGAAGCTGCAAGCCGTCG
>JAJRTE010000203.1 GCA_024278455.1 Myxococcota bacterium | reverse complement strand
GGCAGGGGAATCGGGAGCGTCGTCGATGACATCGTTGCAGTCGTTGTCGATCCCGTCGCACACCTCCTCGGCGCCCGGGTGGATTTCGGGATCCCTGTCATCGCAATCGCCGTCCACGTCGACGTAGGTTTCATCCGGGGGTCCACAGCCCTCCTCGGCCGGGAGCGGTGCGCCATAGCCGTCGCCGTCGCCGTCATGATACCAGGTGAGGATGGGGAGTCCATCGTCGATCTGGTCGTTGCAGTTGTTGTCGATCCCGTCGCACACCTCGGCGGCCCCGGGATTGATGTCCGGGTTGGTGTCGTCACAGTCCCCCTCCTCGACGGACCACCCGTCCCGGTCCTCGTCGGTTCCGGGGTTGCAGGCGTCTTGCCCCATCAAGGCGATACCCGCTGGCAACAGGAGGGCGAAAAGAAGGGACCTCGATGACCGCGATAGCAGCTTCAGACTCATGAACGTCTCTCCTCTGTTCGGATGGTTCAAGGTGCCATGGTTGTTGCGTACCTTCGCGAACGCACGCTGCTTCCTGGTCTGTGCCACGGCCACAGGCGGCTGGAGACGCAGCTCGATACCGCGCGACCGGTTCGATGCGCACTCGAGACGCAGCCTGCTCCGGGATGCCGATCATTGTTCTACACCATTTTGCGATGCAAGGGAAGTCTGATTGCACGAAATGACAGATCCCTCCCTGATCGATCGCCGGACGGCTCGGCTCGGCGGCAAGTCGGCTTGGGCCGGAGATTCCATGGTCCAGGGCTCGACTTCCCGGGGCTGGCGCCCAAGCGGGTTGGGCCGGATAGGCCCCCATGCGTCACGGTCGCCGCCTCCGGCAAGACGGGCTTCGGGGCTGTCGTGGGCGCCGGCCTGGACCGAACCGGACAAAGCGTAGCACAAGAACTTCGAGGAGGTTCGGACAGATCTTGTCTTGATCTCACGCGCGTCACGGCCTACTATTGCGGGGTAGCGTCCAGGGCGCATCCGCTTGGAGTTCGCCCTGCCAGCAAGGAGGCCAGCATGCCGGATTCTGCACGTCGCCAGAGATTGAAGGCCCTTTTCAGGAACCTGCAGGACCGGGCGCTGGACCTGGGGCAAGAGGCGGACCGCCTGCTGTACCAGCCGCTCCATGACGAGGAGACCGATCCGGTCACACGGCTCTTCGACACCGTGGACATGGGGCTCGACAACAGCCTCCAACTGGTGGCGGGATTCCGCGGCACCGGCAAGACCACCGAATTCTCCCGCCTCGAGAAGAAACTGTGGGAGGCGGGATACACGGTGGTCGGGATCGACCTGGATCACTATATCGACCGCCATTCGCCGGTCGACATCCGCGAACTGCTGCTGATCCTGTCGGGAGCGGTCGGCGACAAGCTCTCGGCGGAGCACCTCCTGGGTCCCGGGCATGGGGAGGCGTCGTTCTGGGAACGCGCCGCCAGTTTTCTCCAGCAGGAAGTTCGGATCGATGCGGCCGGCGTCAACCTGGGCGCGACGAGCCTGAAGCTGGCGCTCAGGCACGAAATGTCGTTCCGGGAGAAGGTGCGTGAGGCATTCCGGGACAAGGTCCCTCTGCTTGCGCAACTGGTCAGGGACCACCACGAAGCGGTTGTCTCGGCCCTGCGCGACCGCTTCGGCACGGCCTGCCGGCTGGTGGTCATCGTCGACTCGTTCGAACACGTACGGGGAGACCGGGACAGCTTCACCCCGGTCTACCGGAGCGTCCAGGAGCTTTTCCACCACTACGGGCAATACCTGAGTCTCCCCGACACCCACGTGATCATGAGCGCTCACCCCTTCATCGCGTTGCAAGCGGACCGCTTCCTTTCCGAGCTGGTCAACGGAGTCGTTCAGGCCTGGCCCGCCTGTCACGTGCGCCACTCGAGCGGCGAGCCGGACCGGGCGGGCGTCGAACGCATGGTCGAGTTGGTACGCAGGCGGGGAGCCTGGAGCGAGGTGCTCCCGGACCTGGAGGCTCTCGAGACCCTCGTGCTGGCCTCCGGCGGCTACGTGCGTGACCTGCTCAGGTTCATGAGCGAAGGGGTCCACCTGGCCATGCACGGGGTAAGGCAGGACGCCGCCGAGAGGATCATCCACGTGGTGAAGCGGGCCTACCTGCCCCTGTTCAAGGACGAAATCGACCTGCTGCGCGTGATCGCCGCCACGCGGGACCTGAGCGGCGTGGAGAGCGACAAGCTCGAGTACGTGCACCGCTTCCTCGATTCGCACCTCCTGCTGTGCTACCTCGAGAACGATTTCTGGTATGACGTGCACCCGTTGATAAAACCCGACCTCATCGAAAACACCAGGACGCCACGTGCCGGCACGAAACAGGCAAGCCGGACGCCTCCGCCGGACCGGACGCGCCCGGACAACATGGATGATGCCAACCCATGAACGACAGCCGCAAATCGACCCCCGAGACCTCAAGGGAACCGTCGAACCTCGAGCAAGACTTCGCCCCCGCCTGGGATCGCCTGCGCTTCGACCTCGAGGTGCGCGAAGGCTTCTGGTTCTCTCTCGCGGTGGGGGACTCCATCGCCTTCCTGGACGGCCTCTACTGGAAGGCCTGGGAATGGTGCGCCGCCACCGGACGGCGCTGTGTTCTGCTGCGCCCGGACCCCGCCATCGCCGAAGACCTGGTCTTCGACCTGGTCGAACCGAGGCGCTCCGGCGCAGTCTCCGGCCCCCCTGACCTGTACTGGGTCGCACTCCACGACCCCCACGCGCTCGGCACCCGCGCCTCCGAGTGGCACGACGCTGCGAAACGCCTGCTCTGCGCTCTCAACGAGCGGCGCGAGGTCCTCCGGGAGAGGGTCGGTTGCGGCTTGATCCTGGCCGGCAATCAGGACCTCAAGGGCCTGCTGCGCATCCAGGCTCCGGACCTGTTCTCCATCCGAAGCAGCGTCCTCGAGCCGGAAGACAGCACCACGCCGGACCGGGACCTCGACCTCGACTTCGACGTGACCGAAGCCGCGCAAGCAGCGTTCGAGCTTCCCGGCGGAGCCCCCGCCCGGCCCGCACGGGAAGCGGCAGAGAGCGCTTCCCCCCGGCAGGCGCCAGACCTGCCCCGGTTCCGAGGTCTGGACACCCTGTCCCTGGGGCAGTCGGCATTGTCCAGATCTCGCGAAAAGATGACCACCAAGAAAAGGCGGAAGCGCGGCGTGGCGAAAACGGTACCGGCCTCCGCACCGGCCGCGCCAGTCCCATCGGCCGCCCGCGCCGAGCCTTCCCATAGGCCCCCTCCCCCACGGGCACCGCAGCAAGAAGCCCAACCGGCGCCGGTTCGAAGGGCCAACGTGGACCTTCCCGTGCTCTGCCGCCTGCTGATCGATCGGGAAAGGGTGGTCTATCGCTCGGGCGACGCCCAGGTCGCCGCTTGCCATGATGGGATATCACCCCAGCTCGAACGGCTGCTCGCAGAGCTGCTGGTGCCCTCGAACCTGGATATCGAGGTGATCCCCGCCCCTTCCGCGGCGGCGACCGAACTCTCTCGAGCATTCCTGCGCGGCGACGTGGCCAAGGCGCTGCGCCGGGACGCCGACACCGCAATGGCGACGAACCGCCGGATGGAGCTGGCCATCGATGTAGTCGATCCGACTTTGCACGACATCCCCTGGGAGCTGCTCCTCGTTCCCGCCGGCACGGAGGAAGGAGCATTCGGACCACCGCTCGCCCTGCACCCCGTCGTGGACATCTACCAGGTCACCCGGGATGTCGCTGGCGCCGAGGCACCGAAGATACCGGCGCCCTTGCGTATCCTCGTCGCCGTGGCGAATCCCGCATCCTTCGATGTCTCCACGATGGCGCGGCACGTGGAGCTGTCGATATCGCGGATCCTGGCCGCCCTCGAGCCGGCCCGCAGTCGTGGGGATGCCTTTGTGGAAGTCGTCGAGACCGCCACGGTATCGGCGATCCGGGCCGCAATGGGGAACCGGCGCTACCACGTTCTCCACCTGTTCTGCCCCTACATGGACGACGAATTGCTGCTCGAGGATGACGACGGCGGGACGAATTGGGTGGACCCGACGCGCCTGTGCAACGATGTCATGCCCCCCGGGGATCCCGTTCCCATGGTCGTGCTCGCCGGCGATCCGTTGTCGGGCAGGATGATGCCGCCATCGACCTCGCACACCGGCCAGGAGCGGGACGGTGCGGATCGCCCGGATGGCACAAACGGGGCTGTGTCCATGCCTGGCGGTGCGGACGAAGCGTCCGAGAAGAGGAGGACACGCACGATCGACCGGGGCGCCTCCCGGATCGCCCGTTCGCTTGTCGATGCGGGCGTGGCAGCGGTCCTGGCTGTACGCGACCCTGCAAGCGACGGGTACCTCGCGGATCTGTCCGGCCTGTTGTACCGCGACCTGGCGGAGCGCGCGCACCCCGACCCGCTCCGGGCACTGGCCGATGTCCGGCGCCGCCTGATCCAAGGTCCCCCCGGGCATTTCGACCGGACGCTCCTGGAGAAACCGCCGGAATGGACCACGCCGGCTCTCTTCCTTCATCCGTCTCGCTCTCCCCTGTTCTCGAGGGATTGGCCCGCCGAAAGGATCGACACCGCGCCCCCTCCCGTGTTCGCGCCTGGCGTGGCAGTCCGCCCGGTCGGGGACACTGTTGGACAGCGCCGGGACCAGCTGGTACTTCTCCGGGCGTTGCGGGACCCCGACACCGCTGGCGCCGCCATCTACGGACTGGGCGGGGTGGGCAAGAGCGTCCTCGCCGCCAGGGTCCTGGAACGATTTGCGGTCGAATCCGGCGCTCTGATCGCGACCCGGTCGGGCCCGACCGCGCCGGACGACATCCTGGGCGAGGTCGCTCGAAGCCTCCTCGCCCATGCCGTGCGCGCCAAGCTCCCCGGGGACCACCCGGTAATGCAGCTCGCGCGGTACCTGCGCCTTCCCGGCGTAGCCTGGGAGAAGCGGATCGAGATGCTCGTCCAGAACCTCCCCGAACCGGTGCGGCTGGTTCTCCTGCTGGATGATTTCGATCCCAACGTGGCCCCCGGCCGTTCTGTCCGGGACGAAGCATTGTCAGGTTTCCTGGCTGCCTGGGTCTCCGGGACTGAAAAGACTTCCGGGCGAATGAAGCTCCTGCTGACCTGCCGCCACCCGATCGCGTTGTCCGAGCCCATCGACGCAGGACTCCCAGCCCATCGTGTCGGCCCCCTGACCGCCCCGGAAACCCGAAGGCTCATGCGCCTTCTCGACGCGCTCGACGCGCTCGACGAAACGGTGCGAACCGGCATCGAGGAGACGGTGGGCGGCCACCCGCGCGCGCTCGAGTACCTGGATGCCCTGCTCCGGGGCAAAGCACGTTTTCCGGACGTGGAAGCCCGCTTGGCGCGGGCGAGAGCCTCCCTCGATCTCCCGGAACCTACAGCGGACAGGACCGTGAACGAGGCGTTGGAGCAGGTCCTGACCCTGGCCGCCGCAGATTCGGAACTGGATGCGCTGCTGGCTCGAGTCGACGCGGTGCCCCTGGCTCGGCCTCTTCTCGAAGCGGCGTCGGTCTACCGCAGACCTGTAGGGAAGGAGGGGCTGATGTGGCAGGTGGGGGAGGAACGCGAATTCATCCGTGACAAGATGCGATTCGCTCGCCTGATCAAGGTGATAGAAGCGATGGGGCGAGAAGAGGAGGGCGAGAAGCTCCAGCTTCCCGACGATTTGGTCGAGACCGCGCTACAGGACATCGAGGAAGCGCGAGAGGGACCGATTGTTCCGCCCGAGGGGTGGGATGCGGCGTTTCACGTCCTCCTGGAGACCGGGCTGCTTTGTCCGGTCCGGTACGCGGACCAGGAATCGGAAAAGTATATCGTGCACAGGTGGGTGGCTTCGGTTCTCGACCGGCGGAGCGAGGACCGGGCACGCCTGCCTGCGCATCGCCGTGCGGCGGCCTACTGGAATTGGCGGGGCCAGTGGCAGAACGTCAACCGGTACGAGGAGGCACTGGCGGCTGGGGAAGCCACCTACCACTGGGGGGAGGCCGGTGAAGTGACCAATGCGGTGGAGGCCACCATCCGCCACCAGGAGTTGCTCCTTGGCGACTCCCGTCAAGCTCGAGCCACGGCCGCACGGATGATCGACCGTATCGGGGATCACCCGGCCCGGGGCTGGTTGCTGATGGAGATCGGGAGAATCGCCCGGAAGGACGGAGATTTGGAGGACGCGCGCCGTTGGTACCTCGCCGCTCTGGAGGAACACGACGCGCGGGGCTCCCTGCTCGAGGTGGCGACCTGTTCCATGCAACTGGCGAGGTTTGCCGGGGCGGAGGGCGAGATGGACGAAGCCCTCAAATGGTGCCAGAAGGCCAAGGCCACGTTCGTCGAGATTGATTCCACGCCGGGCAGAGCACTGGCGGACTATGAACTGGCGCAACTCGCGTTGGCCCGCGGAGACCCGGACGAAGCCCTCCTCCACTATCTCGCCGCGCAGATCTTCTTCGAGGAACGAGCGCCTCTGGAAGAATTGACCGAGCTGTACCACCAAATCGGCACTTTGTACCACCAACGTGGTGACTTGGACCAGGCTCTCGAGTATTACACCAAGATCCTGGCACGCAAGGACGACCTCGGCAACCATCCCAGGATCGCCAACACCGGTATCCAGGTCGCCATCGTGGCACAGCAACGAGAGGATTTCGATAAGGCCGACAAGTACCTGGAGGAGGCCATTGCCATCTACGAAGCCAATGAGGACCGTCGCGGCGCAGGGGCGGCGATCCATCTCATGGGCGTGATCGCCTTCTCCCGCGGTGACCTTGACACCGCCATGGGATACCAGTGGCGGGCACTCGCCATCAGCAAGGAGATAGACGATGCCAAGCTCACCGCGTCGGTACTCTACAGCTTGAGCGCGATCCTGACGAAGCAAGGGGACATCGCATCCGCGGTATCATCCACACTTCTCAGCTTCAAGATCTGCCTGAGTTCCGGATTCCCCCTGTTCGGCGAGTGTATCTCCCTGCTCGCACACCAGCGGGCGAAACTCGGCAAGCGCCCGTTTCGCAAGATCCTGACCAAGGAACTCGACCCGGAAACCAGAGATGCCCTGCTCACAATCCTGGAAATCGACGACGAACCTATTGCAGGTCTCTGACCATGGAGAAACGCCGGTGACGTGGACATCTCCCCACCGTATCGCGACGCCTGCGTCCTGGAATGCCAATCCGGGATGATTCGGGCTATACTGTACCATGCACGGGGCAAGGACCGAACGGCGCGGCCCGGCAGGATGCTGTCGTCGCCCAGGTGTGCCCCGACCCGGCCTGTCAGGCTGGCTGCGGCAGCAACGGAGCGGTCCAGGTGATGGTGATACGTGGAGGCGAAGACGATGTCGAAGTACCAGTGGAGATCAGCGATCCTTCCCGGCGGCGCAATCCTGCTGCTTGCCGTCGCCATTCCGGGGAAATCCTTCGCGGATGACCTCGTTCTTGACGGCGAAACCGCAACCCTGTCCGGGGTCCAGACCTACGACCTCGTGGAACTGACCAATGGCGCCCGAATCAACGTGGCCCCTTACGACGGGACGGCCGACACGGGATGGCTGGAAATCCGCGCCACGGACATCGTGATCGACAGTTCGTCCAGCATCGTGGCCACCGGCGCGGGCTACCGGGGCGTCCACAACGGCAACGGCGAGGCTCCAGAAGGAACGAACGGCGGCGGACGGGGCGGTTCCTGCTGCTACGACGCGGGCGGCGGAGGGGGCCATGGCGGCCCCGGCGGTGTGGGCGCCCGGGACGGGTGCAGCGGTACCGACGGCGCCGGAGGCGGGGCGACCTACGGCACCGCGGACGGGACGGACATCCAGATGGGCGCAGCAGGCGGTGCGGCCGGCTCCGCGGACGGCGACGACGGCGGCTCGGGAGCCAACGGTGGAGGCACCATCGCGCTCTACGCGGCGAACATTCACGTCGCTGGCAGCCTGGTCGCCAACGGCAACAGCGGCTCGGTCATCCACAACGACGCTTCCGGCGGCGGTGCCGGCGGCGGAATCCTGCTCTGGGCGGGCAATCTCGACTTCTCCGGCACGGCCTCTGCAGCCGGCGGCAACGGCGGCACGGTGGACGACTACGGCGGTGGAGGGGGCGGTGGACGTATCAAGTTCTTCTTCGACGCGGGCTCTGTCACCGGGACGGCCGCCGTCCCCGGAGGAGGCGTCGGCGGCTGCGGATACGCCAAGCCCGGGCTCGAGGGCACCGTCACCCAGGGTCGCATCGACTACGACGGTGATGGATTCACGTCCGAGGAAGGCGACTGCGACCACCTGGACCCCACCATCTACCCCGGGGCCGAAGAACTGGAGGACGGCATCGACCAGGATTGCGACGGTATCGCCGACAACAACACCTTCGCCTACGACGACGATTTTGATGGATTCAGCGAAAACGACGGCGACTGCGACGACACCTCCCTCGATATCTACCCCGGGGCGCCCGAAACCTGCGACGATGGCATCGACCAGGACTGCGACGGCTCGGACCTCTCATGCCTCGACGTCGACAACGACGGAGATGGCTACACCGAGAACCAGGGCGACTGCGACGATGCCGACGCTTCGATCTTCCCCGAGGCACCCGAAAACTGCGACGACGGCATCGACCAGGACTG
>JAJRTE010000202.1 GCA_024278455.1 Myxococcota bacterium | reverse complement strand
GGATCGAGGAAGCGCTCAACCGGGTCGTCGAACGGACGAGCCAGGGGGAACGCGCCAGGCCGGTCGCGCCACCGTCGAATGACACCGCCACCTCCCGGCCACCCGCTCGCCGATCCGGACACAACTCCCCGTAACGCGCCCATCGGTGCGTCAATCTGCGCTTTCCGCGCGGCGAGAAGACGCGCGGGGCACGTTGCCAGGATACGGCACGCGCGCCGTTGTGCTTCGCCGCACGCTCCTCTGCATGCCTCGCCGGTCATCCCACGCGCCGTTTCCGAACGGCAAGAACCCTCTCTTGCCCATCCTCGCCGTTGACACCAAGATGGAGCGAGCGGTGCAGCCGCATCTTTCGACTTCGACTCCCGTACCGTCGTGAGGAAAACATGGGCATACGACCCCCGGATCGTTTCGAGGTGGCTGAGGAGAGGACGCGAGCGTCGGCGCCGAGTACTCCCCAGGGTGTTCCGCAGACTCCGGCAGGGGTCCCCGGCGCGCCGGGGGAGCCGATCGAAACGGTGGCAGCGCTGAGCGGCGATCCCGTGCTCGAGGGCTGGGACGATCTGATCGATCTGGAACCTGGACAACGCGCCCTGGTTCCACTTCCCTCACCCCTGGCGGACGCGGTGTTCACCTGGGCACGTGCTTTGGAAGGAGAAGGCATTCCCGCCGAACTGGCGTGCGCCGTGCGGGGCTTGCTCATGGCGATGCACGAACATGACGTGGAGATGATGATGGTCGGGGCTGTGGACCTCCTCCGCGCCCTGTCGGCGCTCGTCCAGGCGTACGAGGCCTGACCCACGTTGACAGGCCGGCAACGATCCTCCTCGTGTTTCCCCCGCTTGCCGACTCGGACCCTGCCCCCTCCTCCCTGCCCCCGCTTCCGGTCCCACGTCGTTCGCCGAGGAGGACTGCGTCATGCGGGATGGCACGTCTTGCGTTTTTTGCAACAGCATCCTATAAAAGAAACATTGAAGTATGACAGTGTCGACCGTACAGTGGCAAGATTCATGACACACGCACCAGCCGGTGGAGCACAGCAGCCTTCGAGCGACAGGGGGGAGTCGGTGCCTGACCGAGATGGACGCCTGCTGCTCGCCGTTCTGGCGTTGGCGACGATTCTCAGGCTCTACCACGTGACCGCGCCCTACGTGGACCTGTCCGCCTGGCGCAGCCTGGACTACGCCTCCATGGCGCGGAACTTCTACGAGGTGAGCTACAAGCTGTGGTTGCCTCGAGCCGACTGGGCGGGGCCGGACGGCATCATCGAATCCGAGTTGCCCATCCTGCCGTGGCTCGTTGCGGTGCTGTACCCTGTCGCCGGCGTGCACGACTGGCTGGGGCGGCTGCTCACCCTGACATGCGGTGTGATGGGGATCGCCTACCTGTTCATGCTGGTCCGGCGTTTGCTGGGCCGGGATGTGGCCCTGCTGTCCGCGCTGGTCCTGGCGATCAACCCCATGCACCTCTATTTCAGCCGGACGTTCCAGCCGGACGTCCCGATGATGGCGGCGGCCACGGCGGCACTCTACCATTTCGACCGGTACCTGGCCGGGGCGAGGCGGCACGGTGTGGCGACGGTGCTGGTGGTGGCCCTTGCCGGATGTCTCAAGCTGAGCGCCCTGTTCATTGGGCTCCCCATGCTGGTGCTCGTCGTGGTGCGACGGGGCTGGCGAGGCATCCTGGACCCGCGACTCTGGCTCATCGGCGTTTCTGGCCTGCTGCCCGTAGCCGGGTGGTACATCCACGCGAGACAGCTTTTCCTCACCCATGGCCACACGGTGGGGATCCTTTCGGGAGGGCACGACAAGCTCCAGACCCTGACCTACCTCTCCATGCCATGGTGGTGGCGGGTGATGGCCACGGAGCGCACGTGGGGCTGGATTCTCACGCCCGCCGGGGTGCTGCTCTTCCTCGTGGGTCTTCATGCCCTGCTGCGGGCCTGGTCGGGCAAGGGAGAGGCGACGATCGAGCGCGGGAACATCCTGGTGGCCGGAACGTGGCTCGGCACCGGGTGCCTGTTCGTGCTGATCGTGGCGGAAGGAAACCTGGACATGCCTCACTACCAGCTCATGGTGACCGTTCCCGCCGCGATGGTGACCGGGCTCGGCCTGCACCGCCTGGCCGTGTGGCTCGCAAGGCGGCGCGTCTCCCCCGCATGGACGGCCGGGCTTGCCATGGTGGCGCTCCTGGGTGGCACCGCGTGGACGTTGCGCCACGCCTACGACAACAAGCGAGCCGGGGAGGTCGAACTCGCCACCGCATTGAACGCGTTCATGCCTCCTGGCGGTCTGTTCGTCAATCCCGGGGCCTACACGACGCACAAGGGCGGGTACGACTACGAGCCCATGGTGTTCTACTACGCCCACCGCAAGGGATGGGTGCTCACCCCGGACATGTTCAATCCCGATTCGCTCGAGTCGTTCGTCCAGAGGGGGGCGACCCACCTGGCCACCTACCACGTGGATGTCGTCGAGAACGCACCGGCCTTTGCCGACTACCTGAAACGCCACCACGAGGTACTGCGATGGGACGCCGGGGGTATCATTCTCCACCTACGAACACCAATGGAAGAGCGGTAGAGACGACCGGCCGCGCACCGTTCGCCCTCCACCAGCCCGCGTCAGGCAAATAGGCCCGCCGAACCCGCGTGCCGCTGCGATGGGCGGTTGTCTGGCAGCCCGCGTTGGTGTATCGTCGATGTCATCTCGAACCTGGACCCTGGCACGTTTCGCGAAACAGGACCGCGCCGACATGCAGGACCGGGGCGGATTACCGACAACGGCAGGAGGACGAGCATGGCGGTAGCGAACAGGCGGATTCCGGTGCAGGTCAAGCCGCTCGCTCCCCTGGTGGGAGGGCTCCTCCGGGACGGGAGACGGCGCCACGCCGCCCTCGCGTGGCTCTCGCAGATGGCCATCTGGCTTCTCCTGGTGCCTGCCTGCACCGATCGATCGGCGTCCCGCGAGGTGCCGGTGCCGGATGGCATGGTCCGTGTGCCTGCCGGAGACTATCCCGTCGGCAGCGGTGCACCCCGGGAAGGCCCGAGGAGGACGGTGCGCCTCGAGGCATTCTTCATCGACAGGTACCCGGTGGAGGAGAGCCGATACCGGACCTGGATCCAGGACAACGAGCCGGCGTTCGACACCTGGATCGGTCGTCTGGCGGAGTCGGAGCGGGCGGGTCGCCCGGGCTATCCCGCGACGAACGTCACCTATGACGAGGCAGAGGCCTACTGCGCGGCGCGGGGGAAGCGGCTCCCCATCGAATACGAGTACGAAGCAGCGGCTCGAGGTACCGACGGGCGTGTTTTTCCGTGGGGCAGCGACTGGCAACCGGGCATGGTGGACGAGAACGCCTTCGGGCCGGCGCCCATCGGGCGATTCCCCGGCGCGGCGAGCCCATTCGGCGCGGAAGACATGACGGGTAACGTGTTCCACTGGACCCGCTCCACGGTCCGCCTCAGCGCGTTCCAGGCTCCCGAGCGCACCGATCCGGTCGTCCGCGTCATCAAGGCCGGGGGGTGGCCCTGCGCTCGCGCGTTCAACCGCGCGACATTCCGAGCCGCCATGAATGCGTCGTTCCATTCGCCCTGGGTCGGGTTCCGCTGTGTCCAGCCCGTCGATCCCGATCACGACACCAACCTCAAGCTCGAGGCGCTGCACGAGCCCTACACGGACCGCGTGTTCGACACTACCGAGGGACTGCGGCAACTCTTTTCCTACGAACTACTCCCTGGCCGCAGACTTCACCCGGAAATGGCCGCGCATGTCGCCAAGATAGCCAAGGGCAGCACCGTCGCCGACGTGGGCGCCGGGATAGGCTACCTCAGCTTCACCCTCTCGCGTGCTGTCGGCGGAACGGGCACCGTGTACGCGGTGGATATCGACAAGAGCGTGCTCGAGTTCATCGATGCGTGTCACGCCTTCACTCCAAACGACAACATCCGGACAATCCACTCGAAGCCGGACGATGCGATGCTGCCGGAGGGGTCCTGCGACGTGGTGTACCTTCTGGGTACCGTGCACTGTTTGAGCCAGGAGACCTGGCGTCCGTTCATGGAGAGTTGCCGCAAGGCGCTCAAGCCCGGCGGTCTGCTGGTCGTGCAGGACAACACCAGCCATCCGGTGGTGGGCACGGTCGCCGGGGGCATGGCGAAGGCCGGTTTCGAACTCGTGGAGCACGCGGGGGCGCTGCTCCCGGCCGAGACGGGACGAACCGAGGAGCATCCGCCGGCGCCCGTCACGGATCTGAGGCAGCAGCCGGCCCAGGGCTACCTGTTCCGGATCTACCGGAAGCGTTAGCCTCGGCCGGCCTTGGGACGCAGGAACCTGTGCCTGGCGGCATGACGCGTTGCGCGAACGGACTTCCTGGCCCGAGGTCTTGGCATTGCGCAAACTACGCCGCTGTGGTACGGTGGCATAGATTCTTGCCGTAGAGCCGAGGTGGCGGTGAGATGCGGACGGCCGTTGTCAAGGGACGTGGCGCGCGCGAACGTGACCGCGACTAGCGGGATCGAGGATGGCATCGCCGGATCCATGAGACCAGTCCCCGGAGTGAGCCATGAACTGTGAGTTCTGTCTGGCCACGGTGGCGTCGGATGAACCGCAGTGCCCGAACTGCGGCGGTCCTGTCAGGTTGGTCAGGCACAAGGACCCGAGCAAGGTTGCACTGCTGGCCGGGACCGAGGTGCTGGCGAAATCCAGCGACGGGTCCTGGGGGCGGGGCGAGATTCTGGAATTCAAGGAGGAAGGAGAGAGCACCGTCTACCGCGTGGCCCGCAAGGGCAAGGAGCCCAAGTGGATGCAGCGGGCCGAGATCACCGTGGACGGCGATGTTCCGGCCGACATCGACCAGGCCTATGAACCGGGTGACCGGGTTTCATGCAAGGCCGGAGATGGCACGTGGCATGACGGCACTGTCGGGGCGTCCTACGGCCGGGTCTACCGTATCGACTTCGACACCCGCGACGTGGCCTGGATGCACCCGGAACGGATACGGTTCGTGGAGCCCGGGCGCGTATACGGACGCCGGAGAAGGCTGCGCTATGGCCTGGTCGCCGCCGGCGTCTTGGTCGTGGTACTTGCCGTGATATCGGCGCTCGTCGACCGGGGGTCCGACACGCAGTTTTCCGTGCGCGAGGCCCAGATCGACAACGAGAACGTGCCCCCAGACCTTCCTCCACCGGCACTGGAGCAGGTCGATGGCTTGCCACCCCCAGGCACACTGGTGCTGGCGCGTTTCGGCGGCACCGGGGACTGCTACCTGGGGCGTGTGGCAGGAGGTCCCGGCGGCGACCACACAGCGCTCATCCAGTTCCTCGACGGCAGAGTGGCGCCTCGATCCACCACCGACCTGTACAACGACGTGGTGGGACCGGGAAGCCGAGTCGATGCCAGGCGAAGCGACGGGGAGTGGCATCGCGGCACCGTGCGGGAGAGAGACCGGGACCGCGTGCTCGTGGCCTTCGACGAGGGGGACGACGAATGGCAACCGCTCGACGCCATTCGCCTACACTGCCGCTGACAGGCGCCGCGAGCCCCGACCCATGCACGCGATGGCCGTGATTCTCCGCAAGGCGTGCTGGGAGCACACCGGCGCACCCCTTACGCTTCGCCCGTGCCGGCGGCCACCACCCGCCGCGTGCAGCCCGCAGCCCGCCAAGCCAGGTTGAACAGCAACGCAGTTGGTGTGCTGGATGCCTTCGGGTCAGGCGTCCCCGCGCTCGCACCATCGCCACCGGTAGTGTCCGGACAACTGGGCCGGACAACGGTCGTCAACAGAGGAGCTTCCTGCACTGCCTCATTCCGTCTCATCACGCCACCACGCTCCCCGCTGGACCCCTGTTGCACGCTTCCGATTCCGCCTCCGCTCCGGCAGATCGCGAACAACCGAAGGTCTCAGCCCCCTCAGGGGAAAGAGCGTGCACCCCGTACCGAAACACCCCCCGCTCCCGGCAGCCGGTGATCCTGCCGGCGGTGCCCCTGGCCAATCGAGCCGGCCCGGGGACTGCCGCTTGGTATGATGATTGCAAAAATCGTGGTGGGTTTCCACTTGTCAACCCACGATACGGAGGTTGGTGCATGCGCAAACGATGGTCAAGACCCCGATCAGCCGGGCTGACGGTCCTCCTGGGCTGCCTGAGCCTCGGATTCCTCGGACAGGACGAATGCGACGTGGATGGAGATGGGTACACCGAACCAGCGGGAGACTGCGACGACAACGACCCGCTGACCTACCCGGGCGCCGACGAGCGGGCCGACATCAAGGACAACAATTGCAACGGGTTCGCCGACGAACCACCGCGCGGGCTGACGCTCGCCGGAGACGCGACAGCTCTCCAGGGTTGGGCCACGGCAGTGGCTCACAGGGACGACTTCCTCTTCGTCACGGGAGCGGCGACGCTCGAGGTCTTTCACCGTGCAGCAGATGGCGAACTCGAGGAGATTGGGCGCCTGGAATTCGACGATGTGGTCATCGACATGACCCGCGATGGTGACTACCTCTTCGTGGCAGCGAACAACGCCGGACTGGTTGCCGTCGATATATCGGACCCCTACCACCCGATCATCGTGGGCGAGGTGGCAGACATATCGGCGAGCGACGTCGACGCACGACATGGGCGGGTTGCAGTCACCCTGAAGTCGTCGAAGACGGTGTCGGTCTACCCGTTCGGCGCCGGCGGATTCGGGCCGGCCCTGTTCACCTATTCCGGGGAGGATTGCCTCGAGTATCCCGACTGTGAGCACGTGAGTTCGGTGGCCCTGGCCGGGGATTCCGCACAGGGCCTGTACGTGGGCTACTCCGGAAACTGCAAGGAAGATGGACTCCTCGGAGAGTCATTCCAGGAGGGCGACCTCGCCTGGTTCGACGACTACGCCACGAGCCCGGCTGCGCCGTCCGCTTGCCTGCCACGCGCGGAAGGCCAGCCGATCGGAGCAGTGACAGACATCGTCACTGCCGCCGGCCCGGAACAAGGGCAGGCCGGTGTCTTCGTGTCGATCGAACGCAAGTATCACCACGACACGCCCTCGTTGCGCTGGGCCGCGCCTTCGTGTGATGGGACGTCGAACTGCGTTCTCGAGGAGACCGTTCCTTGTGCATCATGCTACTGCGAGGAGCCGGACCCGATGGACTGCGCGCCTGGCACGTTGCTCAGGGGACGCGGCAACGCGGTGGCAGGGGACTCGGGGCTTGTCTGCGTGGGTGGCATGCACGTCACTAACTACGCCCTCGACAACCTGTCATGCATCACGGATCCCCTGGGTCCGACCGCCCGAGCCATGACCACACGGACGATGGACCTGGTCTACGATCTCGACTTCGCGCGGCAAGATGAGGAGGCTTCCTCCCTGTACGTGGCCGATGAGTGGGGCGGACTCCAGGTCTACCAGGTCGAGCCCGGAAGCGAACTCTCCCTCGAGAGCAGGGAACCGACCGGCGCCCAGTCCTTCCGGGTCTGGCGGGACGGTCCGTGGGTCTATTCGGTCAAGGAAGGGGCCGGGCTGTGGGGCTTCCACGAAAACGGCGCACCCGGCGATCCCTACGTCCTGGAGGACATCCCGGCCGGAAACGAAACATCACCGGACGGGTCGCGGGAGTGCTACTACACGCCCGGCAACAACGGCGACTACGACCCCGAGGGGCCATCCTGCCCGGAAACCATCTTCGCACACGATGGGGCGTCGCGTGGCGATATCCTCTACCTGCTGGCCGGCAATCGGTTCGACATCGTCGGCCTCGACTACTCCTATTTCCTGGTGCTGAACCGCGCCACCGGCGAGGTGCTCTTCCGGGACTATCTCAGCCGCCACTTCTCCTACTGGGGACTCGGCAACGTCGTGGTCAGGGAGGATCCTGCCGGGACCAACCTCGTGTTCGTGGCTTCCGGAAGCAACGCCTGCAACCCCGATGACCTCGAGCACTACGGCCCGTGCGAGGACGGGACGTTCGACGAGGCTGGCCTGAGACTCTACGAGCACAATCAGGCCACCAATGAGGTCCGGTTGGCGGCCTTCGTACCCACCTCTACGCTCCCCGAGGGGGCCTACGCTCGACTCGCGCTCGACGCGGCGCTGTACGGTGATTTCGTCTTCGTACCCTCCTTGCTGTTTGTGAACAACCTGAAGCTGTTCGAAAGCGAAGGTATCCGGGTTTTTCGGTGGCGAGATGCGTCGGGGAACCTGGAACTGGAAGAGATTTCTACCATTGCGCCCGTGGACGACGCACACCAACCGCTACGGGTGCTGGTCGACGAGGACCACGGATTGCTGATCTCCGGAGGCACGCGGCTCCTGGCTTATCCCCTCGAACGGGACTCGAACGGCTACCCGGTGGTAGGAGAGCCCGTCGAGCTGTCTCCGGGAGAAGACAGTCGTGCGACCGCGCTCAATATCTGGGGTATGGAGAGGATCGGAGACCGGCTCTACGTGGCCGATCCATTCAACGGTGTGTACGGATACGACATCGCCAACCCCGCGGTGATGGAGCCCGCGGTGTTCTATCCCACCTTCGATTCCCTCGGCAACGAGCCCATCCCGTTGCCGGACGAGGTCCGTCCGCTCCACGAACCACGGGACCTGGAAGCGGCATCGGACGGTTCCCTGCTGGTCCAGGAGTGGATCACCGGTCGCGTGCGGGTCCTGCACGAATAGGAGAACCGGCATGGACCCACCGTGGCGCACGGCTCGAGGCAGCGCCACGATGGGGCGATCCCTCCCAGCAAGCCCGCCCATTGGCTCATCTCCGGCACCGCTCGAAGACTACTCCAGGGATACGACATCCAGGATACGGGCCAGCGTGTCCGCACCGCCGAAATCGTGTAGCACCAAGTCCGGGCTGTGAGCGGCGAGTTCTTCGGCCGGGCTGAACCCGGTCGCCACGGCGATCGCACGGACGCCGGACGCCCTGGCGGCATGAATGTCCCGGTCCGTGTCGCCGACGAGGGCGACTCTTTTGCCGCGAAGACCCTCTCCCCACAGGGCGGCGGCACGAGATCGAGCTATCCGGACCAACTCGGCACGATCCCGGTGCTCGCAACCGAACGCTCCGACGGAGAAGCGGTGCCACAGTCCGGCATGCTCCAGCTTCGTTCGCGCCGTGACGCGGGCGTTGCCAGTGACCAGGCCCAGGTGGAGGTTCGGCCGGCGTGCGGCTGCCTCGAGCAACCTCTCCACACCGGGGAGCACGGTCAGCGGACATCCTGCCTCGAGGACACCGTGCAGAGCGGCCTGGAAGACCTCCCAGAACCGCATGAGGTCCCCGGGCATGGCAACCCCCCCGCGTGCAAGCGCCTCTTCCACGATCTCCAGGTCCGTTCTGCCCATCATGCCCATGCCTTCGAGAGCCCCATCGAAACCGAACACCCTTGCGATGGCCTGCTCGAGCGCCAGGCGATCGGCTCGAGTCCGGATGAGCGTCCCGTCGATATCGAATAGCAGGAGTCTGTGTGCCATGTTTCGAGCGCCCGGGTGGTTCGGGTGTCGCACGACAGCGCAGCCGTCGTGCCGGTGTGCCGCTCCTGGGCCAGAGCCGGTGCCCCGCCTCCAACAGGATCGACCCGGCGCCGGCCCATCTTCCGTCTCCGTCAAGGACAGGTGTAGTCCTCGGGATCGATCGCGTCGAACAGGAACTGGTGAGGCTGCCCGCCATAGACCTCGAGCCATGCCTGGACGACCTCGGAGTAGGTCGCGAAGACCACGCGTCCGGTCTCGAGGTACGGGGCAAGGCCGTTCAACATGTCGCCAACGCGATCATACTGGGTTCGATCGAAAATGACGCTCTGGGGGACAGCCAGGGTCGACGTGAGGATGGCGTCCGGGTCGATACGACCCGCGTCCACATAATCGACAAGCATGCCCACGTAGTCACCGATGTCCTCGAACGCACAGTCACCGCCCCCCCAGTTCTGGTGCTGCAACCCGGGCCCCACGTAGACCATCCGGGCCGACGGGTCATGCTCGAGGAACAGATCCCCGCCCCCAGCCGGCCTCCAGACCCCCGAAGTCAGGTCGTCGTAGTCGAAATTGCCTTCGTGGTGCAGCGTGCTGACGCCGAGCGTCAACGTCTCGGGCCACCAGGTGTAGTCCGGGTATACCCACCCGCTTTCTCCCGCATCGAGGGCGGCGTACTGGTTCGGGTCATCCCACTTGAAGCCGCCGACGATCTCACTGAACAGGGGAGTAGCCTGACCGCCGAGGTAACGCACGTCGGCGTAGTTGTCGGCACCGACCTCCCATCCTCCTTCCTGGTGCGCGTCGATCTCGAATCCTCGTACCGTGGCTAGATAGTCCAGGACGTTGCGTCCTTCCGTGGAGGCCATCATCGCCTCGTCCTCGCAATCCAGGACGCCCACGAGAAACTCGTACTCCACTTGCAGGTTGACCCTGGCGCCACTCGGCTCGAGGAAATCGGCGAATTCGAGCAGCTTGGTCCGGTAGCCGGGGTAAGCGTCGCAGTCCGTGTAGATGGCCGTATCCTCGATGTGACCTGCCACCGTCACGTAGATGGGAGACGGCCCGGCGACCGGGACCGGCGTTCCCGTGGGCCCAGTCTCTTCAAGAGGAGTCGTCTCTTCGGGAGGACTCGTCTCTTCGGGAGGACTCGTCTCTTCGGGAGGACTCGTCTCTGCGGGAGGACTCGTCTCTGCGGGAGGACTCGTCTCTGCGGGAGGACTCGTCTCTGCGGGAGGACTCGTCTCCTCGGGTGTATCGTCGCCGCCCAGTCCTCCCGGGCAGGCGGCAAGAAGGAGGAGCGAAGCAACAGAGAGAACGTAGTTGTCCAAGAGAGAGAACATCCGCAATCGGGCAAGCCCCTGGCGGTGCGAGCATGGCATGACGTGATGCACGGCGACCTCGATGATGACGGGATTTCCGTTGCCGAATCCCTGGTTCGGGTGATCGAGGACCAGTGTATCGAGATTGCCGGGCTCCTGTCCACCCCCTTTCCGGCACGAGTGGTTGGTGGGTTCGCGCCGATCGGCCAGGTGACGCCGGTGCCATCCCCCGGCGACTGCCCCCGCGGGCCGAGCCCGACCAGCGCCTCCCGGCGCTTGCGAGCTGCTGGTGCTGGGGTTGCACCCGTGCGAGGTGCGGGCGCGACTTCTGGTGTCAATGTGCGACACCGGGTTGCTCGTCGATCCTTCTCGAGACACTGCGACCGTCGGGCAATCTCAGAGTGCGAGCGTGTCTCCTGGTGATAGGACATCTACCCGGGCTTCGGTTTCCGCGCGAACGCGACGCGCCCAGGCGTGGGGATCCTGCGCAATGACCGGGAAGGTGTCGTAGTGGATGGGAACGACTCGAGCCGGCGCGATCAGCTTCACGGCCCTGAGGGCGTCGTCGGGCCCCATGGTGAAGTTGTCGCCGATGGGAAGGATGGCCAGGTCGATGCCCTCCTCCCCGATGAGCTTCATGTCGTAGAACAGGCCGGTGTCGCAGGCGTGGTAGATTTTCTTGTCCTCGAGGTAGAGCAGGAGCCCCGCGGGATTGCCGCCATAGGAGCCATCAGGCATGGCGGAGCCGTGATGGGCGATCGTGAGCTTGACCGTTCCCCAGGGAAAGGCGTGAGCGCCGCCGATGTGCTGGGGATGCGCATTCTGGACACCTTGCCCGGCAAGCCAGTTCTGGATCTCGAAATTCGAGATGACCAGGGCCCCGGTACGTTTGGCGATGGCGACCGTATCGCCCAGGTGGTCCCCGTGGCCGTGGGACACGATAATGACGTCCGGGCTGACCTCCTCCGGCGACGCTGCCGCGAGGGGATTCCCGGTCAGGAAAGGGTCCGTCAGGATCCGCGTTCCATTCACCTCGAACATGAAACACGCATGGCTGTACCAGGTCAATTTCACTGTCATGGCACGTTCCTCCTCTTTCGGACTCCGAAGGTGGTAGGGCTGCGACCCCTTGATGTCCACCTGATGCTTGGCCAGTCGCTCGCGGTTGTCAAGGAGAACTTGCGCCGCATGGCGGTTGGATGGCGCGGGCGGCCATCCCTCCCGGTGGGAGCCGTGTGACGACAGGGCGACGGTAATGGGTCGCGCGCGCCTTCGGTCACCCTCTCAGGCACGACGCTGCTGGAGGCCGGCACGGCCCGATGGGTCACGCCTGTCCCGGATGAACGACTCGAGCAACTCCACGACCACTTCGCCGCACATGTCGGCGCGGTAGCCGGCGGTGGATCGCACATCGGTGATGGCCCGGGCGGCGCGGGAAGCGGCAAGCCCCACGGCGTCCAAGAGCGCGCCGTTGAACACCCGGCCGTCGATCATGGCTTCGACATCGGGCACGCGAAGCGGCACCGGCGCGACGGCTCCCAGGGCCACTCGGACAGCGGCGAGGCGCCCTTGTTCGAGTGTGGCTCGAAGGGCGGCTGACATCTTGGAAATATCGTGGGAGGCTCGGGTCGCGACGCGGCGAAACCCGCTCCACGCGCCCTCCAGAACGGGATAGGACACGGCTTCCACCAGTTCATCGGGTGCCAGGCAGGTCTGGCCCGGCCCGGTGAACAGGTCCTCGACCGGGATGTCCCGCCGCCCCCTCGAGGAGAGCAGGTGGGCGGTCGCGTCCCCGGCGATGAGCGGAGGCAAGGAGTCCCCGGCCGGCGAGGCATTGCCGATGTTACCCCCCAGCGTGGCTCGATTCCGAATCTGAACCGAACCCATGATGTTGGCGGCCTGGTACAGGGCTGGTAGCGTCCGGCGAACCAGGTCCGACGCGGCGATGGCCCGGAAGGTGGCGAGCGCGCCGATCACCACGCGGTCCTGCGACCGCACAATGTCACGCGCGGGGCCGGAGATGCTGGAAATGTCCACCCACACCTCGGGGACCGGCAGACCCCTGCGGCGCCGGACAGCCAGGTCCGTACCTCCCGCGACCACGCCGGCGGACGGCCCGCGCTCCGCCAGCACCTCCACGGCTTCCTCCAGGCTGGCTGCCCGCATCACGCTCGATGGGTGCATCGCTATCCCTCCTCGGTGGCCGATCCGGCGTTGCCCGGACGACCGCAAAGAGCCCGGCGCACGTCCTCGGGCAGTATCGGCAGCTCGCGGAATCGCTTCCCCGTCGCGGCCGCAACGGCGTTCGCGATGGCCGGAGGCAGCGCCACGAGTACCGGTTCGCCGACTCCCTTGGCACCAAACGGTCCGGTCGGCTCGGGCTCCTCGACCAGGATCGGCACCACGTCCGGCATGTCGGTGAAACCCGGAATCCGGTACGTGTCCAGGTTGCGCGTGAGGGGAACGCCGTTGTCGAACCGGTGGTTCTCGAACAGGGCGAACCCGAGCCCCTGGGCTGCCCCCCCGGCGATCTGGCCTTCGACCATGGCCGGGTTGATGGCCTTCCCGACATCGTGGGCGGCCACGATGGATATGACACGCACGTTGCCGGTCCTCGTGTCCACCTCCACTCCGGCGACATGGGCGGCGAAGGCATAGGGCCAGTAGGCGTTGCCCTGCCCCGTCTCCAGGTCCAGCCGGGTGCTCGATGCCTTGAACCGCGCCTGGCGCCGAGTACGCACGCCCTTCTCCACGCATATCCGGTGGAACGCCTCGAGAGAGCACAAGATGTCTCCGCCGGCGGCGAGCCCGTCGCTGGTGAATGTCAGCCTGTCGAGACGCCGCTGCCAATGCTGGGCGGCGAACTCGAGCAACTCGGTCCGCAGCCGTTCCGCCGCGCGCCGAACCGCCTCGCCGGATACGTATGTCTGGCGGGAGGCAACGGTGGAGCCGGAATCGGGCGTCTCGGCGGAATCGCCGGTCATGACACGGATGTGTCCGCGGCCCACGCCAAGGACCTCGGCGGCGATCTGTGTGAACACGGTCAGAAGCCCCTGCCCATACTCCACCGCGCCGCAACGCACCTGGAACATGCCTTCGGGCAGCAATTCCACGATGGCGGACCCGATGTCGGGAATGGCATTGCCGTAGCCAATCCCGTAGTAGATAGTGGAAAGCCCCCTGCCCCGCACGGTGCCAGGAGGCGGCGGGGGGCGAAGGGATGCCATGCGTTCGGCCTCGGCGACAGCACGATCCATGCATTCAGCCAACCCGCAACTCCCGGTGATTTTCTGCCCCGTGGCCGTCGTTCGACCGATGGCGAGATGGTTGAGTCTCCGGAAGGCGACGGGCGACAGACCGGCGGCAGTGGCGAGTTCGTCGGCAAAACACTCGGCGGCGAACAGCACCTGCGTGGCTCCGAAGCCGCGAAACGCGCCGGAAATGCCGTTGTTGGTGTAGGCCATGCGGATGTCGGTCGAGACGTTCTCCACGTCGTAGGGACCGGTGGCATGGACGAGCATTTTGCGCCCGATGTTTGGCGCCCAGGACTGGTAGGCCCCGGTGTCGGCGAGCACGCGGATCTCCATGGCCAGGATCTTGCCGTTGGAAGAGAGCCCGGCCTTGTACTGCATCACCGCCGGGTGCCTCTTGGTGGTGGCGACCTGGGATTCCTCCCGGGTCCAGACGATCCGGGTCGGCCTTCCGGTGAGCACGGCGCCGAGAGCCGCGTGGGTGTGCGCGTACACGTCCTCGCGCCCGCCGAATGCGGCTCCTGTCGGCGTCTGTATCATGCGCACCCGGTTCTTGGACAGGCCAAGTGCACGCGCGATGTGATGTCGATCGAAGAAGACGTTCTGGGACGGCGCCTTCACGGTCACCCCCCCAGCCCCGTCCGGGTAGGCCACGGCCACCTCGGGCTCGAGACAGACATGCTCCTGCGCGGGTGTTCGGTAGGTCCTCTCGACCACGACGTCGGCCCGGGCCATGGCCGCGCGGGCATCGCCCCGCGACAGCCGGTGATGGACCGCCAGGTTTCCGTCCGGGTGCAGAAGTGGAGCCCCGTCGGCCAGCGCGGCCTCCGGACTCGTGACCGGAGGCAGGGGCTCGGTGACCACTTCCACGGCGGCAGCGCCGTCACGGGCGGCCTCGAGGCTCTCTGCCAGCACGACGGCGATCGCCTCACCGTAGAAGCGGATGTGGTCCACGACCAAGACGGGCTGGTCGGGGGTGGCGTTTCCGAAATGTGTCTCCCCGGGGATGTCTTTCGAGGTCAATACCCGCACCACCCCCGGCATGGCGAGGGCGCGGCCGGTGCGAACCTCGACGAGACGGGCATGCACTTCGGTCGATCGCACCGTGACGCCGTGGAGGAGCCCCTCGGGCCAAGGCAGGTCCGCGGCGTAGCGCGTCCGCCCGGTAACCTTGTCCAGGGCGTCCACACGCCAGGCGGACCGGCCGACGCCGTCCGCCCCGGCGGGAAATGTCACATGGCCCGACCGGGCACGCTCCACCGCATTCAGGATCTGCCGGTACCCGGTACACCGGCAAAGGTTGCCGGATAGATGGCGCCGGGCCTCGTCTCGAGACGCCTCCGGGTGATCTTCGAGGAGTTTCGTCACGGCGACGACCATGCCAGGCGTGGAGTAGCCACACTGGGACGCCGTCTCGGCGACGAAGGCGGCCTGCACGACGCTGGGCGACTCTGGCGTGCCCAGCCCTTCCACGGTGGTGATCGACGCGCCGTCGGCCTGGGCGGCCAGCAACAGGCAGGCGTTGACCAACGCACCGTCCACGAGCACGGTGCAGGCTCCGCACTCGCCGCACCCGCACCCCTCCTTGGTTCCGGTCAAACCCAGGTCGTCCCGCAACAGGTCGAGCAACCTGCGGTCAGGAGGCGTCCGGATGGTCCGGGGCACGCCGTTGATAGTCATCGTGATTTCCACCGGTGCTTCCGGCATGGGGTGGCCTCCCGATGTGCCTTGAGACCTGTCGGCCTCGGTTCCGTGTCTCCCCAGGCATGGTCCGCGGATCGCCTGGTGCTCCAGGTCGCGCCCGAAGCCGCCGGGCCGGCCTCGAGAACGCCGACCTGGCCAGACCGAAGGCCACTGGGGGGATTCCGCCGGTCCAACCGACCCCGGCGCACGGCAGACCAGGGATAGATGCTGGGAAAATGGGCGAGTGTCAAGAGATGCGGCCGGGCCGGGGACTGGATGTCACACGCCATCTTCTCCCGGAGACGCGACCAGGGACCGATTGCGGCACGGCAGGGACGACGTCATCCTTCCCAGGCGACCAGGATCTCGCCGCTACCGATACCGCCACCGACGCACCGGCTCGTCAGCCCGATCCGGGCGCCGCGCCGGTTGAGCTGATGGACCATGTCGACGATCTGGCGAGCGCCCGTGCACCCGACCGGGTGGCCGAGCGAGATACCGCTACCCCACTGGTTGACGCGGCTCTTGTCGAGATCCGGCAGGAACTTGTAGGCACCTCCGACCACGGCGGCAAATGCCTCGTTCAACTCCAAGTAGTCGATGTCCGCAAGGGTCAGACCGGCTTTCTCCAGCAGCCCGGGGATGACCTTGAACACGCCCTCCCCCATGTATTCCCGCTCCACGCCCAGGTTGTGATAGGCGTGCAACGTGGCAAGGGGCTTCAATCCCAGCGCCCTGGCCTTTTCCTGGCTCATGAGCAGCAATGCGGCGGCGGCATCGTTGATCGACGACGAGTTCTGGGCGGTAATGGTACCCCCCTTGGGCTTGAAGTAGGGACGCGCCTTCGTGAAGTAGGCCATGTCCAGCACCTTCGGGCCTTCATCCCGGTTCACCACAACAGGCGGCTTCTTCCGCTGCGGCACTTCCACCGGGACGACGTAGTCGGAGAAGTACCCCTCCTCCCAGGCCTTCACCGCATTGGCGTGCGACAGATAGGCAATCTCGTCCTGCAGCTCTCGAGACACCTGCCACCTCTCCACGAGCCGCTCGGTCATCAAACCCATGACCTCGCCCTTCTCGCCCACCTCCGGATCCACCAGCGCGCCCATCAGGCCGTCCACAAGCGTCATGTCGCCGTAAAGCTGGTTCTTCGTCCGGCCGGCGAAAAGGTAACGCGGCACGTTGGACATGCTCTCCGCCCCTCCGGCAACGCCGACCTCGATCTCACCCAGCATGATCCGGCGCACGATCGAATGGACCGCGGCCGCGCCCGAGGCGCAATTCTCGTGGAACGTCGTGCCCGGCGCACGCCACGGTATGCCCGCGCGCAACGATACGTTCCGCGCCAGGTTGGTGGACCGCAGGTCCTGCATCACCCACCCGAAACAGGTGTAGTCCACCAACTCCGGGTCGATGCCGGTCTGCTCCAGCAACGCCTTTACGGCTCGAGTCGCCAGCGGGTCGGCCTGGACGGACGCCAGCGCGCCGTTGACCGCGCCGATGGGCGTTCTCACTGCTCCGACAATGGCGATCTTCCCTGCTACATCGATCTTGCTCATGGCCTCCCTCCTGCCTGGCCGCCTCGCTCCCTCCCTCGAGGTCTCGCCAGGTCCACGTGTTTGCACGCCTCGACCGGCGACATCTCCGTCCCGCCGGCAGTTACGCACTTCTCACACCGATAGCACATCACAGCATGCGATGGCCAGGAACTCCCCGCTGCTCGCGTCACGCACGACAGCCGGACGTCGTGGGCACATCGGCACGATGACCCATCCCTACCCGACAAGACACCGGCCTGTCAACCGGTTCGAGGCTGCCCTCCCACCCAGGGCCCGGCGGGAGAACCGTCGTTGTCGCATTGTCAGGGCTGGACCTTCGGCACCACCGGCGGGCGCTTGACCTTGTTCGGATCGGTGGAAAGCTGGAAGTCCTTCCCGGGAGGAATCCGCGGGCGACGCGTCCGCTCCGCAATGGTGTACATTATCTTCAGTTCGGGCTGGTCCGCGTCACTGGTGTAAACCACGACCTGCCCCCGCCTCGGGCTGGTGTAGGCCTTGTCCGGCTCGCGCACGCTGGCCCTCACCTTCACCAACGGAGCGTCGTTTTTCACTATCTCGAGCTTCAACAAGTCGTCGCGATCCGCTACACGCTCGATGTGCACCGAATCGTTCGACCGGGAGGAAACAGTGATGTCTCGAGGCACGAACTTGTCGTTGCGCTTGATGAAATAGAGGCCGCGACTGTACCGGAGATTCCCCACCACTTCCGCGCGCAACGGGACGTCGACGGTGTCCTTCTTGGCGCCTTTCAACGCGATACGCAACCGCGCCGCGTGCCGGTCGATACGGGTCGACGCGAACGAGACTTCATAGGTGTACACGCCGGCCTTCTTGTCGCGGAGACGGACCTGGAATGCGTCCTCGTCCGCGGTGACCGAAGTGATCGAGACCTTCTTGGGGTCGTTGAGCGTGACGGTGAATTCCTTCGTCGCCTTCTCTCCCTTGCCAAGCTGGCCGAAAGAAACGACTCTCGGACTCACCATGACTTCCGACACGACCTTTCCGGTCAGGTTGAGGAACAGCTTGGGGTTGTCCTTCTGGTTCGTGGTGACCGTGATACGTTTCCGCTGAACGCCGCTGCGCCCCTTGGTGTGGAATACGGCCTTGATCTCACCTTCCCCTCCCGGGGGAATCGACTTCGCCGAAACGACAGTCGCCGTGCAGCCTCACGAGCCCTTGGCACTCAAGATGGCCAGGTCGGCCGTCCCCTCGTTGCGAATCTTGAACACGTGCTCGACGTTCTCGCCCTCCTGGACTTCGCCGAAGTCGAAATCCGGCGCCACTGCGACGGCCTTCGGCTGTCCACTCGAAGACTCGGCGGCAGTGTCACCGCTCTGCCCCGGATCCCGCCCCTCGCTGACACGCTCTCCACAAGCTGGCAAGGCCAACAAGACCAGGCCAACCCCGATCATGGCAAACGTTTTCATCATGGACTGCTCCTCGCGCCTTCCCTCTCCGATAGAGGAAGGTCGCACTCTGATGGACTTCCGTGTCCGGGCCACGGTCCTCGGACGACCGGGCTGGTACGTGCTTACAATGCCCCACGACGATTGGATTGGCAACCATGAAGTCATGCTATCGCAACCTGCGCTCAACCTGGTCGGCCCTAAAGGAGGAGCCCGCGGGTTCCATGCACCTGGCTCAGCGTCACCTCGACGACATAGGACCCCCGTCCCGGCGTCCCGGCGAAGACCAGCTCCCTTGAGACGAAAGAGGTTTCGTCGTCCAGGGGAGCGGTCAACACCTGGGCAGCGATGAGGTCGTCCTTGCGCAACTCCTTGATCACCGCCGGCAAGACGCCGGCGATGGCGGCGAGGACCTTCAGGACGATGGTCACGCCCGAGGCGCCTTCCAACACCGGCGCCACCCTGGAAACGAGTTCCTTCCAGACTCGAGCCCAATCCGGGTCGTCACGCACCGTGACCGGCCAGGTGTCGCTGCCGAAGCACTCGACGAGCCCCCGGCGCAACCGCCCATCGTCGCGCTCGTAAAGGTAGAGGGCCAGTCCAAGCGTGTCCGCCGGTTCGGCCTCGAACCGGAAACTGGGGTCCTCCGGAATCCAGTCACGGCCAGCGGTCACCCGCCTCTCGGTGCCCGTGACGTGTCCCCGAAGCAGCCGGCCATCCACATCGGGCGGCCCGAACGTGCCGTCACTGGCAGCGTCCTCGGCAAGGGAACCCAGGACCGGGATGGCGGCCAGAAACACTTCGTCGGGCGACAGTTACGCCGTGTCTTGCACGCACCGAATCCGGTTGAAGGTCACTTGAAACGCTGGCATGGTTCGATCTCTCCCTGTCGATGTCTGACAAGCCCGCTGGCGACCCGCTGTTTCTCTGCCCCTGCGCCTGTCCCTCGCAATGTCGCGGCGCCCGTCTCGTCCTGCACGGCACCGCGCCCGCGACATGCGCCAGGCGAGGACACCGGCTCGCCACGTCTCGACGCTGCACCCGCGCAGGGCGTCCTGGACCACTCATGGCCCGCCCCAACTCCGCGGCCAAAACCGGGCCACCAGCAATCCCGGCGCATGTCCGTTGAAGAAAAGGTCGTCGATGGACCCCGGCCTTGGCGCCAACACGAACAGTCCGACAACGCTGCATATTGCCAGCAGGGCCGACGCACCGGGTGCCTCCCTGTCCAGGAGCTTGAACGCGCTCCCGAATGACGCCTTCACTCGCACGTAGACCAGATCGACGCTCGAGACTTCGTCGAGCACCAGGTGCACGATGAACCCAAGGAGCAAGGCCACGCCGAACAGCCACGAAAACGCCGCGGGCGCACCGGCGACTCGAAAAGCCAGGACGACAGTGAAGACGGCACAGAACAGACCGGCCACGAGAGAGTGGAGTGCGCCCCGATGTCGCGTCCGGCCGGCGAACACGCGGCGGAGAGGCCAGGTCACGGTCCCGTAGATCACCCCGAACGCCACCCACATCTCGACGATGGAGACACGACCAGCCACCGCCACCATCACCAGCGCGCCAGCCAGCATCCCAGCGGCGCCGAAAATCGCCCGGACCGCCTTGGAATGGTCGGCGTCGAGGTCGGGGAGCACGCCGCCCAAGGTCCCGGCCGCCCAGAGCAGCAGCGCCTCTCGAGGCGAGACCATGCCCGCGCCGAGATAGGCCGAGGCACCCATTCCCACCACAACGGCGGTCACCGAAAGGTGTGTCGCCAGGTCAGCCACCGTCTCCCACCCCTCCTGCCTGCCAGGGTCGTCTCCCCAACGCGCATCCAAGCTGGTCGCGACATTATACGTGTCCGGGGGGTACACTCGAAGAGAAACCTCCGGGCCGACCGGTCGAATCGCCCACTGGCACGACGCTCGCGCTCGCACGCCGCGCACTGCGCCGTTGACGCCGGCCCCGAAAACGAGGCATTGTCGTGGCTGAGGCAACCTGGCTCGAGACGTGCCAGCCCGGGGGCTCGCCACCCTGGCGCGGACAGGGCAGACGGCTCGAGCCGCGACCATCCTCCGCTTCGCCGGGTGACCTCTCGACCCGGCGAGGCGGCAACACGGAGCGTTCCATGGCACTGGAATCGGTCTACCACCATGCGGACAACGGACAGGGCTGGCTGCTGAGCTTGCGACAAAGTTGGAATCCCGAGGCATTCCGCCGCGACAGGCGCCCCCTTGTCATCATCCCCGGCTACGGTATGAACGCGTTCATCTTCGGGTGGCACCCCAACGGCCCCTCCATGATCGAGTTCCTGGCGGATCGGGGCTTCGAGGTGTGGAGCGTGGATCTGAGGGCACAAGGCCGCGCGGTCTGCAAGGGGGGCAGTACGCACTACCACGTCGAGGATGTCGCGCTGGACGATCTCAAGGTGACTTTCCAGGCGGTGCTCGAGCAGACGCGCACGAGACATGATCGGGTCGACGGGATCGGCTGCAGCCTTGGCGGGACCTACCTCTACATCCACGCCGCCCTGGTCCCCGGCCACCCACTCGCCGCCATCGTGGGCATGGGGGCTCCTCTCCGGTGGGACACGGCGAACCCCATCATCCGCCTGGCCTTCTCGTGGCCTTGGCTCGTGGGCAAGGTGCCGATGTTCGGTATCCGCAGACTTGCTCGAGTCGCCCTCCCCGTCCTGGTCCGCTTTCCCTCCCTCTTGCACGTCTACATGCACCCGGAGATGATCGACACCTCACACCTGGACCGCTTGGTCGAAGCGGTGGAAAACCCCAACGCGACACTCAACGAAGACATGGCCTGGTGGTTCCGGCGCAGGGACCTGCTGGTACGAGGCAAGATGGTGAGCGAGGAACTCCACCGTGTCACCCTGCCCTTCTTGTGCATGTACGGAAACGGAGACGGCGTGGTGCCACCCGAATCGGCGCTCAGCGCCTACGAATGCATCGGCACGCCCGAAAACCGGAAGGTGACCTGGCTCGTGGGATCCGAATCCCTCAAGTTCGCCCACGCGGACATGTTCATCTCCGACCCGGCCCAGGAAATGGTCTTCACGCCGCTCGCGAACTGGCTCGAGGCGCTCTACGAGACACGGTAGGGTGCTCCCCGTCCACGACACACGGTCGATGCGCCTTCTACACGCACGCCTATTGGATCAGGGTGGCGCTCCACTCGTAGTTCATGCCGCACGCGCAGGGCGTGCTGTAGGAGGAGCAGGTGCCTCGAGCCGAGTCCACGGTGTCGAACGTGCCCCAGCAATCGTCGCCCTGGGGGGTGCTGAGGTAGAAGCTCGCCTGGCCGTAGCTGTTGAAGATCTCGATGGTGATCGTCTCCTGGAGACTCGCCGTGGCCGTGCAGCCGGTGGAACTGTTGGTGCACGTTCCGAAGTAGGCCTCTTTCATGTCCATCCACGTCCCGGTGAACCTGACCTCGAACTCGATGTCGCCCGAGGGAGACTTCCAGGTGCCGTCGGAGGGGTAGAGGAAGCACTGCTCCTCGTTGATCGCGGTGGACCCGTCGCAATCGTGGTCCACGTTGGCGTCCTCGCAGACTTCCTCGGCCGCCGGGTTGATGGTCTCATCGCGATCGTTGCAGTCCTCGCCGCCCGACCTCCGGGCGTCGTAGCCATCACCATCCACGTCGGTGAGGTCCTCTCCATCGCAGTCCTGGTCCGTCTTGTCATAGGGGATCTCTACGGCGCCGGGATAGGCGAACGGGTCGTCGTCCGCGCAGTCGTCGCCTCCCGCCTCCTCTCCGACGTAGCCGTCCCCGTCGGCGTCCGTCAGGTCCTGGCCATCACAGTCCTGGTCCACGCCGTCGTAGGGCACCTCGTCCACCCACGGTCCGATCTCAGGGTCGTTGTCGTTGCAGTCGTTGCCGCCGGCCTCCGTCGCGACAGAGCCGTCTGCATCGACGTCGACGAGATCGCTCCCGTCGCAGTCCTGGTCGACCCCGTCGTAGGCGACTTCAGAAGCACCCGGGTAGATGTCGGGGTTGCCATCGTCACAGTCTTCCGCGGCGGCGTACCCGTCGCCGTCCTCGTCGCCCGGACTCGACCCGTCGCCGCTCGAGCAGGCGGGCCAGAGCAGCAGGGCAGCGACTACCAGGCAGGTCCAACCCAGCGATCGATCATGCATCTCGACTATCCTCCTCTTTCCGGGGAAACCCGACGGACCGGCGGCGGCCATGGGATTCGGCACGCCCCTCCACCACGCCGCCTGGATTTCCGGCAGGCGCACTGGCACGGGGGAGCAAGAGACATCGAGGTGGCCATCACGCTGCCGGTCTCCCTCGAGACCACGGCTTCGCCAGGTCACGCGCGCTCGACGGCACCCAGGAGCCGCACCCACAAAGCCCGCCCCAAATGTAGCATCATCCCAGGATACTTTCCAATCTCATTTGTCGTTCGTGGCAAACACGAAACGAGAACGGGGACGGTTCAAAGCGTGTGCGCACGGAGAAGCAGGGGGACGTGCTCCCGGATGACTCCGCCCGAGTCACGTCCACCGCTCCAGCAGCGGCACCCGTTTCGCCATCCGCATGGCACGGTATGCGAGCATGAGTTGGAGGTTGCGCCTGGCCATCCGGTAGAGGAAGCTGGGAGGCAGCTTTCTTGCCACCCGCCGGAGCCGCTCGGGAACGTGCGAAGTCCAGGCACCGATCGACTTGTTGTCCATAGGCCGACAAAAAGCAACCATCTCCTGTCCGGTAGAATCGTCACGGCTCTGGCTGCTCGAGGAGCGTTCGCCCCCCTCCCCAACCCTATCGAAAGAGTCCTCGAGGAGAACCAGGAGCCTGGCGGAGCGATAGGGCTCGTCTTGCCGGTAGGTCTCTCAATCCGCGGCGACGGGCGCAACGACCCGGAACCCTACGTAGGGGTACCGGACCCCGTCCCCGTACCCTTGGCGATACGCCGCTCGCAGGGAGGAAGCGGAATCGACCATTGACCCGCCACGGAGGACCCGGACGGAGCCATAGGTACAATCGGATACCCAGGCAGAGCCGTCATCCGCCGCTCCCGGGTACGAATCGTGGTAGCAGTCCTCCACCCACTCCCACACGTTCCCCGCCATGTCGCAGATCTGCACATCCTCCGCCACCCCCTCGATCTGCGTGTTCCCCTCAGGCTTCGAGCACCCCTCCCAGGTACGCCTCTTCCCGCAAGCGATACCTCCATCATCCATCACGGCACGGTCGCAGGTGGCAATCTCGTCGTATGTCTCAGGGATTGCCCCCGCTCCGGGCCGCATACTCCCACTCCGCCTCGGTGGGAAGCCGTGCTCCGGGTACGCTCTCACTCAGCAACGCCACGAAGGCCTGTGCGTCATTCCAGGATGCACAGTTGATCGGCTGGTCGTCCCGGCGGGGATATCCCCAATTGCAGAAACGGCTGGTTTTCTTCGTACCGGGCACCTCACACGCCCCCGCGTCCACACAGGCCCGGTACTGGGCCACGGTCACCTCGGTCAGGGATATGCGAAAGGCAGGGACGGTCACCGCGTGTACGGGTGTCTCGTCACTATATCCATCGGTCGAGCCCATCCTGAAGGCGCCGCCGGGGATAGTCAGGAAGACGACGCCGCTGAGAGAATCGCGCCAGGTCGCCGGAACCGCCGCCACGGGGTCCTGAGAGCCTTGGCGAAGGCCGTGGTCCCGCTGTCGTCCTGCTCCCACTGATGAGATCCGGCCGGGGAGGCCGACACGGTCTCCAGGCGCGCCCCCTCCGGGCAACTCCGCTTCGCCCGCGCACTCGCCAGTTCCGCCTCGATGAAGTGCGCGGAGTCGAAGATCCGGAAGGTCTTCAACGTCTCGCCGTCCAGGTCGTTTGGCACTCCAGGCAATGGGGGGTCGGAACTCCCCCCGACACCTCCCAGGATCACGATGGCGGCAACAAGAATTCTGCTGGACATCCTCCTCCCTCCCATCTGTGACGCGGCCGGCGACATGCGGCCACGACGCCGCATGCTTCCCCGACTCTCCCTGGCCGGGGGCCCTCGACCTTCCGGCTTCTCTTCCGAATTCAGCACATTCGGATGCCCCGGCCAAAGAATCGATCCGCGCATAGACACGTGTTCCAACCACTCGTCCGTCACTCCAACCCCGCGCCACCCCGACCACGGGTGGGCGACTGTGGGAACAGGGGCCCGGCAACGTCGCGAAAGTGTGTCGATTCTGTGCAGGCAGCTTCTTGCCACGCCCCCCCTGGCACCGGATTGCACTGGAAATCCAGTCCCGGGTCGAGTATGTTGTTCCAGCGAGTCGAACTGTCGAGGCGGGGACCGAGAGCGAGGGACAGTCCAGCCGAAGGGGAGTGACCGGCCATCCTGCCTGCCGGGACGGCAGCTGCGTGGAGATGGAGCGGGCGATGAAGTGGCGCAACGTGGTGCGAGCCGTGGCGATCGGGGGCGTGGTGACTTGCCTCGCCGGGTGCCCGGATACGAGTGGGGATGACGACGCGCCGACAGGGGTTCCCGGTCCAGAAGAATCGGTGACTCCGGACCCTTCGCCGGCAGGGGAGACTGCCACCCCGGGACTCCCGGCCCCGACGCCGTTCGATTGCGGGGAGGACACGCCCTGCCCCACCGATTGCGGAGACGATGACACGACACCCGCCGGGGAGGACGCCGACGGTGACCGCTACCTCGAGTCCGAGGACTGTGACGACACCGACCCCCTGGTCAACCCCGGCCGGGCGGAGACCCCCTACGACGGGCGGGACAACGACTGCGATCCCTCGACACCGGACGACGATCTGGACGGGGATGGATGGGGAATCGCCGACGACTGCGACGACGGCGACGCCCAGGTGGCTCCGGACCTCGACGAAATCTGCGACTTCAAGGACAACGACTGCAACGGCGAGGTAGACGACAACGCCGGCGACTGGTGGTACCTCGACGCCGACGGCGATGGTTTCGGCGATACGACCCAGAGCATCCTGGATTGCGACGGCTTCCTCCGGTACGTCCGGGACGATACCGACTGCGACGACCTGGATTCATCCGTGTACCCGGGCGCGGGCGAGGTATGCGACGGGGTGGACAACGACTGCGATGGGGAGGTGGACGAGGAGGTCCAGGGGGCCTACTTCGCGGACCTGGACGGGGATGGGCACGGTGACGCCGGCAATCCGATCCTGGCCTGCTCTCCATCCGAGCACACGGCGGAAGTGGGAGACGATTGCGACGACAGCGATCCAGGGGTGCACCCCGACGCCGAAGAGATCTGCAACGGGGTCGATGATGATTGCGATGGGCTGACCGACGATGAGGACGACAGCGTCACGGGACAGGAGACCTTCTACCAGGACTCGGATGGGGACGGGTTCGGCGACGTGACGTACTCCGTGGCTGCCTGCGTTCAGCCGCCAGGCGCTGTCCCGGACGACACCGATTGCGACGACACCTCCCCGGATGTGTTTCCAGGCGCGGTGGAGGTCTGCAACGGTATCGACGATGATTGCGACGGGCTGTCCGACGAGGCGGACCCGGACCTGGGTGACGCGGTGACGTTCTACTCCGACACCGATGGAGACGGGTATGGGGACCCCTCGAGCCCCGTGCTCGCCTGCACCCTGCCTGATGGCGCGGCCGACAACGACGGGGATTGCGACGACAGCGATCCGAGCAGGAACCCCGAGACGGTCTGGTATGCGGACGGGGATGGGGACGGGTTTGGCGGCGACGACACGGTGGTTCAGTGCGCAAAGCCCGGCGGCTACGTGTCCGGGCAGGGCGATTGCAACGACGGCGTGGCCGACATCCATCCTGGCGCGGAGGAGGTGTGCAACGGGCTCGACGACGACTGTGACGGGCTGATCGACTCCCTGGACCCGGACCTGGTCGGGGGCGACACGTTCTACGCGGATACCGACGGGGATGGGTTCGGCGATCCATCGAACACCATGTCCGGGTGCCAGCCGGCGGCAGGCTTCGTGCTGAATTTCTCCGACTGTGACGACAGCAACAGCGACATCTCCCCGGACGCGCCGGAAGCCTGGTACGACGACATCGACAGCGATTGTGACGGGGAACTCGACCCGGATCCCTGTGTCGATCCGCCACCGGCCACCACGGTCCCGGTCGACGCGACTTGCACCTACGTGCCCGAGGAGACCGTGTTCAACCCGGTGCAGGAGTGGTATTACGGGAACTTCTCCGACTACTCGTCCCATTCCCGTGTCTACTCCACTCCGGTGGTGGGCCAGATGACCGACGACAACGGCGACGGGGTCATCGACGAGCGCGATGTGCCGGACGTGGTCATCACCGCGCAAAATGCGTCCTCTTCCGGCTACGATGGTGTGGTTCGTCTCCTTTCCGGCGATGGGACGTCGGTCCACTGGACGGCGCACGACCTGACCTGGGACGGGTCGACCTACTATCCCTACCGGTACTCGGGGGCCGCCCTGGGGGATATCGACTCGGACGGTGCGCCCGAGATCGTGATCATCGTGGAGAAGTCGAATAACTGCTATCCCGCCGCGCTCGACCGGTACGGGACGCCGGAGTGGGTGTATACGGGCGAAACGGTGGGGTGCAGGAACACCATGCCGGCCGTCCACGACCTGGAAGGTGATGGGGACGTAGAGGTGATCGTCGGCCGCCTGATCCTGAACGGCGGCGACGGGAGCCTCCAGGGACGTGGGAATGGGGGACGCGGGTACTATTCCGGTTACTCCAACTCCGGCTACCACGCCTTCGGGGTCGACCTGGACCTGGATGGCGTCATGGAGGTGGTCGCGGGAAGCTCGGTCTACGATCCCGACGGAAACACCCTGTGCTCGACCGGCTTCGACGATGGGTACCCGGCCGCTGCCGACCTGGACGGAGACGGGTTGGGGGAATTCGTGGTGACCGGCAACGGGTATGTGCGCCTGTTCCACTACGATTGCACCTACATTCGAGGCTGGTCCCTGTTGGGCGGTGGCAGGGGTGGTCCCGCCAACATCGGGGACTTCGACGGCGACGGTGTTCCGGAGATCGGAATAGCAGGGACCACCAAGTACGTGGTGTACGAGACGGATGGTTCCATCCTGTGGAGCATGCCGATAACGGACGAGTCCTCCAACTCGACAGGATCGTCTCTGTTCGATTTCGACGGGAACGGCACGATGGAGGTGGTCTATGGGGATGAAGAGCGACTGTGGGTCTTCGACGGCGCAACCGGTCGGGTCCTCCTGGAGGATGACTTCCACGAGTCGGGCACCATCAACGAGTGCCCCACCATTGCAGACGTGGACGGGGACGGTCGGGCGGAAATCGTCGTGGTCAACTCGAGGGATGACGAGGGCGTCTACGCACTGGGGGATGCAGACGACAACTGGATGGGGGCGCGGCGAGTCTGGAACCAGCAGGCCTACTACATCACGAACATCGAGGACGACCTCTCGGTCCCCCGGATCCCGGAGCCCAACTGGCCACGCTACAACAGCTTCCGCCAAGGGGGCCCCGGCAGTTCGGACCCGGCGGGAGCCCCGAACCTCTACCCCATCGCCTACGACCCGTGCGACCAGCCGTGCGCCGGGCAGGTGGTGATCGTCGTGCAAGTGGCCAACGAGGGGCTCATCCGGGCCGGAGGCGTATTGCTCGCCCTGTACGGCGAGGCTGACGACGGATCCCGAATCGAGTTGGAAACCCGGTTCATCGATGACCCGCTAGAGCCGGGAACCCTTTCAGAGGCGATGGTGTTCTGGATCGACGAACAGGATCTGACCGGGATGGTGCGCATGATCGTGGCGGTAGACGCGGATGCCTCGTTCAACGAGTGCAACGAGGATGACAACGAGGTATCGTTGACGCTTTGAGTCCGGCGGTAGCCCGACGAACCCGGTTCCCGACCCGGCCCAACCGTGCCGTTCAACAGGGTACCGTTCCGGACCCGGAACCCATCCACAACGCCGCGTCCAACGGCTCCCGGCTCCTCTCGACCTCCCGAATACGCGACACCAGCCTGGGACCGACGCCATGTTTGGAGCGCGACGGTGGAGCCTGCTCCTCTCGACCCGCTGAATACGCGGCACCAGCCCAAGGTCCCGCGACATCGATCACCACACCCGAGAGTTCCCTGCCACGTTCTGGCACGCCACCTGCGCTGCGGGCGATCCCAGTCCTGCACTGAGACAGTGGTTGTGAGCATGCGCTTTTTGGAAAACTATTTGCCGGAATGTATGGCATTTTGGCGAATAATTGACTAAAATGTATATCATCTTGGCAACTCATTGACCAGAATGCATGGTTCACCGGGTACAATGGGGCGCAAAACGCGCGGATGTCCTGGCAGCCGCCAGTCCGATCATCGGACTCATTCGGTACCGGGCACGAGGGAGCGCAAAACGCGCGGATGAGGCCGAACATGCACATCGACGGACTGCTCGAACTGCACGATCTGGCGAAACAGCGCGCCAGGACCTATCCGAAGCAACGATTTCTCTACTCGGCCCTGGCCGAGCGCCAGGGGAGACGCTTCGCCGGTATCGTCGGTCCTCGCGGAGCGGGCAAGACCATACTGTTGCGGCAATACGCGCTTGCACACGAGGACGCCTTCTACCTGTCCGCCGACGCCCTGGATCACGACGACGACCCCTGGCAGCTCCTGCGGGTGCTCCACGAGCACCACGGGTTCACGACGTTTCTGCTGGACGAGATCCATTTCCTCCGGAATGCAACCGGGTTGCTGAAACGGGTGTATGACTTTCTCCCGGTCCGGGTCCTGTTCTCGAGTTCCGTGGCTCTCTCCATGCACGCCTCTGCGCACGACCTGTCGCGGCGGGTACAATTGCTTCCTCTGTATCCGTTTTCCTTCCGGGAGTACATCTGGTTCAAGACGGGCGTGGAACTCCCTCGCCTGACCCTGGAGGCGATCATCGACAGGAAGTGGGAGCCGGAACACCTCCGGTCCGGGTATCGGTTCGCCGACTACCTTCGAGGAGACGTGCTGCCCTACGCCCTGGAGGAGCCCGACGCCTTGCAGATTCTTCGCGATACGGTGGAAACGGTCGTTGCGAGGGACATTTCTTCGGTCTCACGGCTCCCCATGGACGAACTCGAGACGATCCGCCGACTGCTCCGTTTCGTGGGGCGCGCGGGCGTGGACGGGATCAACTACTCCTCCCTGGGGCGGAACCTGGGGATCACGAAATACAAGGCGGAGCAGTATGTGGGCTACCTGGAACAGGCGTTCGTGCTGCACCGGGTCCTGCCGGAGGGCACCAACGTGCTGCACGAACCGAAGATCCTGATGGCCCTGCCCTGCCGGCTCCTTTACCGTGACCTGGACGACGCCATCGGGGGTCTGCGGGAGGACTTCTGCGTGAGCGCACTACGGCAGGCGGGTCTGCGGTTCCAGTACCTGAAGAGCACACGCGGCCGCAAGACGCCGGATTTCCTCATTCAAGGCCAGGACGACAAGCTAGTGGTGGAAGTGGGAGGAAAGGGCAAGGGGCGGGAGCAGTTCAAGGGTATCCAGGTGGATCGCAAGGTGATATTCGCCCACCAGGAGGTTCCGGACAGCAAGCGGTTGCCGTTGTTCCTCCTCGGCTACCTGGCGTAGGTGCCTGCCGGAGTCCGTTCAGTTGCCCCGACATTGCCTTCGTATCGTTGGGCGCCTCCGAAGATGAGATAGATGGCGCCGTTCACAGGGGCTTCGCTGTTGTTGCCGGGGGCTCCGACGATGAGGTCATCGCAGCCGTCACCGTCGAGGTCTGTACCGGCCCCTCCCGCGCAAATGGGTGAACGCCGGGATTCGTATCGTCACAGGCGTGACCGGCGCACGTATAGCCCTCCGGGCGTGAGCAACCCATGATGACGGTTTGCGGGTCTCCTTGGCCGTCACCATCCATATCGACATATTATGCGTCTTCCGTGCAGGTCTCCTGTTGGGTCGTCGTCGTGGAACAGGTCGAACAGGTGCCTTCGTCCCCCGAGGATTCATCACGAGACTCCACCACCACACGGACATCATGACGACCGTGACGAACAAGATGAGGATAGCGGCGGAGCCCATGGCGCCCCTTTCTCTCCCGCGGGATCTCGTGATTCCCATCTCCTTCCGAGTCACAGCAACGGTGCCATGGTGTGCCGGCTGCACCATTATCGGGCATGAGGGCACCCGACATACCAGTCGCCAATTCGAAGATCCTCGCATGGCCGGGTGGCACTTCCTTGTGCCATGACTTGGACAGGGTGTGCTGGGCGAATCGTTTCGTTCTCCAATTCCCGCTCCACCCCTCCGAGGCATGTCCGCATGCTGGTGCGAGCGCCGTCCTGGCACGAATATTGCTATTTTCCGACAGGTGAGGTTTCAGCAGGGCTTCACCTGACATGCCGTCACAACAGCCTTGAAACTGGCAAAGTTGTGTGCTAGTCGCCGGTAATCGATTAGTCGTTATGGCCTGTTGGCGCCGGTCTGTAACCCTGCTGGCAAGGCTTGCTGCGCACAATGTGGATGTCCACCCGCCAACGTATCTGAGGAGGAGACCGCAAAAGGGTTCGGGGTCTCCGTGCACCTGCGCGGATGAAGACCACACTCCCTGCTCTCCCCCGCTGGCCGGACGGGGACCCCGGTTCGTGGCCCAAGACGCGGTCTTTCTCCCTCCTGCCCGGGCGTGGCGGACGTAGCTGTGGAGTGGGGAGATGAAATCAATGACAACGTTTCGATTCCTGGCTGTTCTGACTGCTCTTCTCATCGCTTGCGGCGGGTCGGAGGACACCCAACAACCAACGGCCATGCCTGCGACACCGACACCGGCGCTCCCCGGGACGCCCCCCAACGACGCGACGCCGACATCGCCCGCGGAGCCAACGGCCACGCCAGGTCACTCCGTCACGCCGTCCCCCTCCCCCACTCCCCCGCCGGCCATCACGCCGACGCCTGGGATCGCGTCTGCCTCGACACCCACGCCGGTATCCGTCTCGACGCCGATGCCCGAACCGACTCAAGCACCCGCGCCCGAGCCGACTCCGACACCTGCACCAGCCTCCACGCCAACGCCGGCACCGGCTCCGACGCCGGCACGCACGCCGACACCGGTGCCGCAGCCCACACCGACACCGCCGCTCACTGTGGCAACTCCGACACCCGCGCCGACTCCGACACCCCTTCCCCCACCCACGTCAACTCCCACGCCCTCGCCCATTCCCCCACCCACCCCGACACCCCCGCCGCCTCCCACTCCGACCCCTGCGCCCACCCCCACACCCACGCCCACTCCGACGCCCACCCCGACGCCCACTCCGACGCCGGCACCATTCACCCTGTGCGCCAACGGCGTAAAGGATGGACTCGAGACCGACGTGGATTGTGGCGGCGTCTGCGATCCATGCGCGGACTTCGCCGCCTGTGAGCGACCAGAGGACTGCCTCGGTTCAGTTTGCACCGGCGGAACGTGCCAGCCCCCTGCCTGCGACGATGGCGTGCAAAACGGGAGCGAGACTGGCCTGGACTGTGGCGGAGGTTGTCCGTCGCTCTGTACGGTCATCGCGTCCATCGAGGCGCCGGAGACCGGTGCCACCGTTCCGCGCGACATCGCCGAGGCTGTGGCATTCCTCTATTCAGGCACGAACCCGGTCCAGGTGGACGTGGAAGAGGAGGCCTTGGACCCGGGCCGCACTGCGGCGCTCAACGGCCGCGTCCAGGACATCCAGGGTACCGCCATGGCCGGGGTCGAGGTGGCGGTCCTGGGCCATCCCGAATTCGGCCACACGTCGACGCGCGAAGACGGCGAGTTCGACATGGTGGTCAACGGCGGCGACAGGCTGGTGTTGACGTTTCAGAAGGACGGGTTCCTCCCCGCCCAACGCCATGTCCGAACCAGATGGCGAACGTTCGTCCGGGTCGCCGATGTCACGCTGGTCGCATACGCCGCACAGGCCACGGAAATCGATTTCAGCGAGCCCATGCAGGTGGCTCGAGGGGAGGTCAACTCGGACGAGGCCGGGGAGCGCCAGGCCACGCTCCTGTTCCCCCAGGGCACCGAAGCGTCCATGCTCCTGGAGACCGAGGACGGCCTCGAGGAGATCCCTCTCGAGACCATACATGTCCGGGTGACCGAGTACACGGTGGGAGAGAACGGCCCGTCGGCCATGCCGGCCATGCTTCCGCCGACGAGCGGATACACCTACGCGGTGGAGATATCCGTTGACGAGGCCGTGTCCGCCGGGGCCGCCAGCGTGTCGCTCAGCGCACCAATGGTCTTCTACGTGGACAACTATCTCGGCTTTCCGACAGGCACTCGTGTTCCCCTGGGCTCCTATGACGCCTCGAGAGCTACCTGGGTTCCCGAGGAGGATGGCAGCGTCGTGGAGGTCTTGGCCGAAACCGGAGGCATGGCGGTCCTCGACGTGGACGGCACCGGGCAGCCCGCCGGGCAAGAAGCACTGGACACGCTCGGCGTCACGGAGGCGGAGCTGAGCCGCATCGCCGAATTGTACGATCCGGGTGATACGTTGTGGCGAGTCCTCATCGATCACTTCACGCCCTGGGACCTCAACTGGCCCTACGGACCTCCTCCCGGAGCTGAGCGCCCGAGTACGGGACAGCCCCTACACCCGCGAGACGAGGACGATCCATGCGAGGAGACCGGGTCCATCATCGAGTGTCAAAACCAGGTCCTGGGTCAGGAGCTGGCTGTGGTAGGAACCCCTTTCACGCTTCACTACCAGAGTGACCGGGTGCCGGGACGAACGAGCGCCTACACCGCCTGGATCCCCCTGACCGGCGAATCACTCCCCCCCGAACTCCTCCGAATCGATCTGCAGGTGGAAGTCGCAGGACAGATCTTCTATGGCTCGTTCCCGCCGACTCCCGACCAGGCATACACCTTCGTCTGGGACGGCCTGGACCGGTACGGGCGCGAGGTCTCGGGTATCGAGCCGCTGGCGGTCACCATCGGGTATGTCTACCCGGTCCAGTACTACGCCTCCCGCCCCGACCTGGAGCGCTCCTTCGCCGCCTATCCCTCCGAGGCCGTCATTGGTTCACGGAGCGACGGAACCGTCACCCTTCAGAGAACCTGGTACGACGAGACCGGTACTCCGTTTCTGGCCAAGGACCTCGGACTCGGGGGCTGGGTGCTGAACGTCCAGCACGTCTACGATCCGACCTGGCAAGCGCTCTACGAGGGCAATGGGACCCGGTACCACCCCGGCGAGACCTTCGGCATGGTGGCGCGCACCGTGGCGGGCAACGGGTGGCGCGGGACGAGCGGAGACGGGGGCCAGGCCCTCGACGCCACCTTCCTGTACCCTTCCGGGCTCTCCAGCGACGGCGCGGGCAACCTCTACATCACCGACGTGGAGGCATGTACGGTGCGCCGCGTGGACACCGCCGGCATCATCACCACGGTGGCGGGCAACCCCGACTACCGGGGATATGCGCCGAACCAGGATGTCGAGGACTATCCGGGCATGTACGGCGAGGGCGGTCCGGCCACCGAAGCCTGGCTCGCCAACCCGGAAGGGGTCACCGTGGACGGGGAAGGGAACCTCTACATCGCCGACACCGGCCACGGCACCATCCGGAAGGTGGACAGGAACGGTCTCATCCGAACCGTCGCCGGTATCCCGAATCTGGGAGGCCAATTGTGCGAACAATGCGTGGATCCATGCCTCCTCCCCTCGGGCGACCCGAAACCGGATTGCGCGACCGACCGGGGCCAAGGTGCTTTGGCCGTTGAGATCGAACTGGACCGGCCGGTGTCGGTCGCCATTGACGACCAGGGCGGCATGGTGTTTTCGGACGCGGGTCGAGGCCTCGTCTGGCGGGTCGACGTGGACGGGTTCGCCACCACCATCGCCGGCACCGAGCAAGGCGGCTCGAGCGAGGATGGTATTCTCGCCACCACCGTCCGCCTGATCGAGCCATGGGGGGTGGCCATCGACGCGCACGGCGCGGTCTACGTCGCAGATCGGCAGGACCACCGGGTGCGCCGGGTCGGCACGGACGGCATCATGTCGACCGTGGCAGGGACCGGTGAGCCAGGTACCTGGGGAGACGGTGGTCCAGCGGTCGAGGCTGCCCTGGAGTACCCCGAAAGTCTCTCCCTGGACCAGGAAGGCGGCCTCTACATCGGCGACGTCGGCCCGCAGATCATCCGGAAAGTGGACACGTCGGGCGTCATCTTGCGAATCGCCGGGGTCGAGCAGTCCAGCCCGTGGGGCCGGCCGGTGCCCCAGGCCCCCATCACCAACTGCGACGAGGACAACTTCCCCGCTCGCCAGACCTGCATAGGCCAGGTGGCCGGACTCGCCGCCGGCGCGGATGGTTCCCTCTACTACGTCGACACGAACGGATACAAAGTGCGCAAGATCACGAGCCCTCTCCCGGGCTTCCAACAACAAGACTACCTCATCCCGTCCCCCGACGGTGACAAGGTCTACCACTTCAGCGACAAAGGACGCCACCTCGAGACCATCGATGCACTCACCGGGGATCCTCTCTACACCTTCCAGTACGACGAGCAGGGACTGCTCGTGACCGTCGTCGATCGCAACGGGCAGGAGACGACCATCGAACGCGACTCATCCGGCGCCCCCCTGGCCATCGTCTCCCCCTTCGGGCTGTCCACCAACTTGACACCGGCGGAGGACGGATACCTCGCTGCCTACACCGACCCATCGGGCCGCCGTTACACCTTCACCTACTCGAACGGCCTCATGACCTCGATGACTGATCCCGAGGGCAACACCTACACCTACACCTATGACACCGACGGAAGGCTCATCCAGGACACCGACCCCACCGGCGCGACCCAAACCCTGGCCCAGACCGACATCTCCGACGCCATCAGCGAGGTGGCCGTCACCAGCCCCGAAGGCCTCACCACCACCTACCGGACCGAACGTGACACTGACCCACTCCAGCGCACCAGAACCATGACGATGCCAACGGGGGCCGTCCTGGAAGCCGTGCGTGACGGCGACAACACCGAAATCCTGACCGCGCCGGACGGGACGACCGCTGAAAAGCATTTCGGCTCCGACCCCAGGTGGGGCATGGCCGCTCCCTTCGTGGCGAACAGAACCGTCCGTACGCCGGACGGCCTCAACAACTTCCTTGTCCGCACCCGCGAAGCCTACCTCTTCGACTATGACAACCCGCTCAGCCTCAACGTGCTGTGGGAACGCGTGGAGGTCAACGACCGCCGATTCGAGGCAACGTTCGACAGAACCAGCCGGACCTACGAACTCGTCACTGCGGAAGGACGCACACGCTCCATCACCTTCGACAGCGCCGGTCACGTCTCAGAATTCACCTTCGACCCTGACTTCACCCCCTTGAGCTACGCCTACGACGATGACGGCCGGCTGATAGAGATTCGGCAAGGTCCCATGAGCTGGGCCTTCACCTACGACTCGAGGTCATGGCTCGCGTACCAGACCGACGCCGCCGGCTACACGGTCACCTTCGAGCACGACGACGCGGGCCACCTCCTTCGATCCATACTCCCCAGCGGCCTCGAGTACAGATTCGTCTACGACGCCAACGGCAACCGCACCCAGCTCATCATGCCCAGCGGCGCTGTGCACGAAACGACCTACACGCCCATCGGCCTCGAGGCGAGCTATACGCCGCCCTCCGAAGGAGCCCACGAAACCCACTACAACCGGGACCGGCAAATCGTGCGCCTCCTCCTCCCCAGCGGAGCTTCCGTGGACAGCACCTTCGACGACTCGGGCCGGATCTCCTCCACCGACTACGACGGGGGGAGCATCGTGTTCGAGTACGACGACGGCACCGAGCGGGTGCACCGGCTCCTCCGAGTGGAGGACGGCTCGGAAACCACCGCAATGACATTTGGTTACGACGGCCACATCGTCACCCGGGTCGACATCGATACCAGCACGCGCGACACCTTCGTGTACGAGTATGACGACAACTTCTTCCTGGTCGGCCTCCAACTCGACAGCCTGCCCTGGATACCCCTGCCACGAGACGAGGACGGGCTTCTTGTCGGAGTCGGCCCATTCTCCATCGACCGGAACGGTCCGAGCGGCGCCCCCTCCTCTCTGACCGGGGAAGGGATGGTACAGGACTACTTCTACGACGACCTCGGCCGCTTCGAGGGCAACACACTGCGCGTCGCGGGGGCACCCATCTACGAACTCCAGGTGGCGCACGACGACACCGGCCGCATCGTTTCCCGGGTCGAGACGCTCGGAGGAGTGATGCGCACACTGGACTACGTCTATGATCCGGACGGCCAGCTCCTCGAGGTTCGCGACGGGGACACCGTGGTCGAGGCCTATGCCTATGACGAGAATGGCAACCGGGTGAGCCGGCAACGGGGCGACGACCCCGCGGAGGCCGCTGAGTTCGACAGCGCGGACCGGCTGCTGGCTCGAGGCGACCTCACCTACACCTACGACGCGGACGGGTTCATGACGACTCGAGGCGACGACAGCTTCACTTACACCAGGCAAGGAGAGTTGATCCGCGCCGACCTGGCGGACGGCCGAACGGTCAGCTATACCTACGATGGGCTCGGCCGCCGCGTCACGCGGACCGGCCCGGAGGGAACGACCACCTACCTGTACGGCAACCCGGGGAAACCCGCCCAGGTGACCGCGGTGAGAGATCCTTCGGGAACACTCACCTTCTACTACTACGACGAGGAGGATCGCCTGTTCGCCTTCCAAAGGGGCTCGGACTGGTACTTCGTTGGCGCAGACCAGGTGAGCAGCCCCCTGGTGGTCGCGGACGCGGACGGCAACATCGTCAAGCGCATCGACCGTGATGCCTTCGGAGCGGTGCTTGCCGACACGAACCCCGACTTCGTGCTCCACATCGGGTTCGCCGGCGGCCTCCTCGACCCGGATACCGGCCTGCTCCGCTTCGGCTTCCGGGACTACGACCCGGAGGCCGGCCGCTGGACGGCTCGAGACCCCATCCGGTTCGCCGGGGCACAGGCCAACCTCTTCGTGTATGTGGGGAACAGCCCGGTGACCCTCCGCGACCCCATGGGGCTGATCTGTCTCGGTGGATCATGGTTCATGGGGATCGGCGGTGGAGCTACTTTGTGCATCGATAAGAGTGGGGTGTCGGTCTGCGGGGAAGTGGGCGTAGGGATGGGACAAAGCGTCTCTTACAACGCCTTTGGAAAACCTGGCGAGACCGAGGTCTACTACAGCGCGGAGGTGGCATTCAGAGCCGGGGCACTGACGGTAGGGGTCAGCGGCACGCGGAGCTACTCGGACTGCAAATGGTCCGGGGATGTCACTCTGTTTGCCGTCGCCGGGATTGGCGCAGCAACGGCTGGTGGCACGTACAGCGTTTCCGAGAACAAATACAACGCGATCTGGGGTGTCGCCGGCGACTACGGCGACAGAGGCTCAATGGGAGTGGAATCCTCCACGGGCACCTACGGGATAACCGCCAAGGCAGCGGTCGGTGGGTGCTATGGGACCACGTTCTGACCTTCTCCAGACCTGCGTGCCGCCGGCCATCCCCGTGCCGTGACCCCGACAGATTCCACGGCCCGCCAACGGGTGCGCCGTCACGCTACGAAACAGGCGCACCCGCCGGACCTGTGCTCGACGGCGCAAGCCAGGATGGCACGAAATCCCTTCATCCTTCCACGCGGCGACTCCCCCCACTCGACTCCGCAGCCCACTTGCCCCCGTTCTCTCGATTCTCGTGTCGCTGCACCGCATGGGGGGAATCAGGGGCGGGCACCGGCGACGAGGGCGGCGGGTGGGCGCCCGAGACGCCCACGGCGAAGTATGTCGCAGACGAGGTGTCTTCACAGTGGATGCAGCTTCCAGTCGCGTGAAAAAACGCAGACTTATGGCCCTCATGGCGCGAACTCCCTCCCCAACGGCGACATCATCGGGAAACTCGGTAGGGCTTGTTGTTCTGGTTGCTCGGTGTGCTTATCCCTGTGCACCACCTCATGGGCCCTGGTCCGGATCGTCTCCTGCCACAAGGCCGATACCAACGGCGATCAGAAACGCGAGCGCCCCTGCCACGAGACCCTGAGCGACCAGGGTCTGGAACTTTTGCTGGCCATTTTCGTCGAGTTTCAACACCGACTCGTAGAGATGGAGAAGCTGCTCCTGCTGATACTCGTCGGGAGTCCGGCTTCCGTGCTCCCAGTGACTTATCAACGTCTGGTGGACGTTGAGCAATCGGCCAAGCTGGGCCTGAGAGAGCCCGAGTCGTTTTCGCACGTATCGAATGCGTCTCGGCGTCATCCTCACGGCACGCCTCCTGGGCCTCGGTCGAAGTGCGCCTGGAGCACACCATTGTCGAACCGGAGTCTGGCTGTCCGTTGCACTATGGTATCATAGTCACGCCAGCCTGCCGGGGTCAATACCAGTTCATAAAAAAATTACAGTGTCAACCCAGTTGGTGTAGCTATAGTATCCACAAGTGTTATTTTCCTGGTGACAGCGCGAACGTCACCTCGTGGGACCGGGGGAGGCGGTTCTTTCATGGATCCTCTCTCTGATTGCTGTTAGGCTGTGATGCTGTTACGGGGCGAGGACGAAACGATCACACGCTGGTGGAGAGGATGAGGAAGGGAGGGGCTGAGTAACGGGTGAGGTCGCCAATCCTTGTGCCTCGAGACGAGAGGACAATGAAACAAGAAAGGGAATGAAGCATGGAGAAGAAGAAGAAGACCTGCCCGGTGACTGAAGACGCCTTCAAGCACACGACGCGCCGGGGAGACATGCTCCGGGACTGGTGGCCAAACCAACTGAATCTTGCCCTCCTCCACCAGAACCCGCCCGCGCTCAAGCCAGCGGGGGATGACCTCGACTATGCCGAGGCGTTCGCCGAACTGGACTACGAGGCGCTCAAGGAAGACCTCCGCCGCATCATGGGCGAGTCCAAGGACTGGTGGCCCGCCGACTATAGGCACTACGGGCCTTTGTTCATTCGCATGGCGTGGCACAGCGCGGGCACCTACCGGGTGTTCGACGGCCGAGGAGGAGGATCGACTGGCAACCAGCGCTTCGCGCCGCTGAACAGTTGGCCGGACAACGTGAATCTGGACAAGGCGCGCCGTCTTCTGTGGCCGGTCAAGAAGAAGTACGGCAACAAGATCTCATGGGCCGACTTGATGATTCTCGCGGGGAATGTGGCCCTCGAGTCGATGGGTTTCAAGACTTTTGGCTTTGGTGGCGGCAGGGTAGACACCTGGGAGCCGGAAGTCGATATCTACTGGGGCTCCGAGTCCGAGTGGCTGGGGGACGAGCGCCGGAATGGGGCCAAGGAGCTGGAAAAACCGCTTGCTGCGGTCCAGATGGGGTTGATCTACGTCAACCCGGAAGGCCCTGACGGTGAGCCCAACATGTTGGCTGCCGCAAAGGACATCCGGGATAGCTTCGGGCGGATGGGTATGAACGACGAGGAGACGGTTGCCCTCATAGCGGGCGGGCACACGTTCGGCAAGTGTCACGGGGCAGCCGACGCGGGCAAGCATCTCGGGCCCGAGCCGGAGGCGGCGCCTATCGAGGAGCAGGGCCTGGGTTGGAAGAACAGCTTCGGTACAGGCAAAGGGGCTGACACGATCACCAGCGGACTCGAGGGCGCCTGGACCCATACACCTGTGAAGTGGGACAACAGCTTCCTGGAGCTTCTTTTCAAGTATGACTGGAACCTGGAGAGGAGCCCAGCTGGCGCATGGCAATGGGTGCCCACCGACCCGGCGACCGCCGACCTGGTGCCGGATGCTCACGACCCCGGCAAGCGGCACAAGCCCATCATGTTGACGACAGACCTCGCGCTTCGAATGGACCCGGCTTACGGATCCATTGCCCGCCGTTTTCTGAAGAGCCCCGAGGAATTCGCCGAGGCGTTCGCCCGAGCCTGGTTCAAGCTTACTCATCGCGACATGGGACCCAGATCTCGCTACCTCGGCCCGGAGGTTCCGGCGGAGGATCTCATCTGGCAGGATCCCGTTCCGCCGGTGGACCATGCGCTCGTCGGCCCCGAAGACATTGCCGGTCTGAAGAAGCAGATCCTCGGGTCGGGGCTCACTGTTTCCGAACTGGTGTACACCGCCTGGTCCTCGGCGGCTACTTTCCGCGGTTCGGACAAACGAGGAGGCGCGAACGGTGCGCGCATACGCCTGGCGCCGCAGAAGGACTGGGAGGTCAACCAGCCCCGGCAGTTGGCCCGGGTGTTGGAGGTCCTCGAGGGAGTTCGGTCCGCGTGCAATGGTGTCCAGACCGGGAACAAGCGGATTTCGCTGGCCGACCTCATCGTGCTCGGGGGAGCCGCTGCCATCGAGGAAGCGGCCAGGCAAGCTGGTTTCCAGGTGGACGTTCCTTTTGTCCCGGGCCGGACAGACGCCGTCCAGGAGCAAACCGACGTGGAATCGTTCGGCCACCTCGAGCCCTTCGCGGACGGCTTCCGCAACTACTTGAAGCAAGGCTGCGATCTGCCTGGCGACCGACTCCTCGTCGATCGTGCCCAACTCCTCACCCTGACGGTTCCGGAAATGACGGTTCTCGTCGGTGGCATGCGGGCTCTGGGAGCCAACTTCGGCGGCACCTCCCACGGGGTGTTCGCAAGGCACAACGGCGTCCTGACCAACACGTTTTTCGTCAACCTGCTCGACATGGGCACCGAGTGGCACCCGAGCAGAGGACAACCGCAGCTATACGACGGGTACGACCGTACGACAGGCGCACTGAAGTGGACCGCAACCCGTGTGGACCTGATGTTTGGGTCGAACGCACAGCTTCGTGCCCAGGCCGAGTTCTACGCCCAGGACGACAACCACGAGAGGTTCGTGCGCGACTTCGTGAAGGCATGGAACAAGGTGATGAACCTGGACCGGTTCGATGTCGCGTGGTGGTGATCACGGTATGAGCGGGACATGCGTGGTTCGGCATGGTAGGGCCAATCCCCGCGCTGTCCTCGAGTGACCGGACGGAGGCTCGTGCCTTCCGATACCCACCCACAGCACCCGTTCGCTGGACGCCCGGCGACCCTCCGGGCCCTTTCTCAAAGGCTTCCATCCTGCGTGCGGCCAGGCGTCGCAACCTCTCACTGACCGTATGCCTGTACCTTTCTGCCGTCAAGAGCACTTGTTGAGCCCGAATGGCTCGGGGTCCCTTCATCCTTCCGAGCGGCGGCTCCCCCCGCTCGACGCCGCATCGCGTGCCACCGCCTTCTCATTCGATTCTCGTGTCGCTGCGCCGCGTGGGCGGTCTCCGGGGCGAGCACCGGAGAAAAGGACGGCGGGCAAGTGGCCGGGACGACCCCGGCCATGGGAGAAGCCTATGCCACGTCCCGGTCTGACCGGCTGTCCGGCCAATCCGAGGAAACCCCATCGAGAATCTGCCGTTCCTTCCCCAGGAACAGGAGGTCCTCACCCACTGCAACGCCGTCGTTGGGAAGCAGGACCACGAAGTCGTCGGATGCCACCAAATCGACCCCCCCACCGCGCCCCAGGATCTCACCCTTTCGGACGCGGTCGAAGCCGGCGAAAGGCCGGGTGAACTGGAACGCTGGGTTGGGTTTCGCTACCCGAAACGCGACCTCGATCGTCCGAGTCCGCGCCGCGTCCCGGTGCGTCTTCAGCGGGGGAATCATGCCCAGGACCTCGAGAAAGCGCTCGGTCACTTCGAAAGCGGTCTCGATGGCCGCCGGATCCTCGTGCTGGCCGCATTCCACGGCCACGGCGGGTTGATACCGATTGCTGACCGGGCTGCAAAGCATGTTCCTGCTCAGAATGGCCGGCCGATCCCAACCGAACGTGACGCAAGCACACCCGAGACGAGCGGCCAGGGGAACGAACGGGCCCTGAACGATGGCGAAAGGCTCGGTCGCGGCGGTGGCCGAATGGAGGTCCAGCACGGCGTCGAGGGATTCGATCACCGGGCGAAGGGCGAGCGCCCGGTAGTGTTCGCTGCCCCAGGCGTGCCTGGGCATCGTGTGCGCGAAGGAAAAGTCGAACAGCCGGTTCAGGTCGGCACCATCGGGCGTGTGCCGCCGGCAGACCCGGGTCGCCTCGGGGTTTCCGTGAATGAGCACCAGGGTTCCGAAACGCAACGCGCGCCGGATGGGGTGCTCCGGGTCGCGCAACCCCTCCACCACGGCCAGCCCGCAACGTTCGTTCCCGTGCAGCGCCCCGACGATTCCGACGAACGGGCGGGGGAGCGCGGGATCGACGCCGACCGGGTAGACTCCCTCGATGTGACTCAGCGCGTGCATGGACGATACCCCGATGGCCCCACCCTCTCTAGTCGGCCGGGATACTGTTTCCTTTAGCCGCGCGAGCCCACCCGGGAAGGTGCCGCCGGCGTGCCATGCTCCCGGACGGTTCCCGAACTGCGCTCCAAAGCCTGTCTCGTCTCGAGACGCCACGTTGCTCCACCTCTTCGCGAACGACGACGATTCTCCTTCGATGGCCGGCGAAATGTCTCAAATGTAGTCCCGGGAGAGCGCACTGGCAATCGCTATCTTTCCGCCCGCCGGCGAGCAGCGACGAAGACGGTGGCCCGCTCCGGAAAAAAAACGTGGTTGTCGCGTCGGGTCCAGGCGAGTATAGGGACGATCGAGCCATCCTCGAGCCGGCCGGGGGCGTGTGCCGGTACATCGAGCTTCGATTTGCCCCTCGTTTGACAACGCGCAGGAGTCGAGACGACCATGCACGACCGGTGGACACGCTTCAATGCATACCTCGTCGAGAACCAGGATCTCGGCATGGCCCTCGACGTGAGCCAGGTGAACTTCCCACCGGGCTACCTCGAGGTCATGGAAAGGCCCATGTCGGCCGCCTTCGACCAGATGCACGACATCGAGGCAGGAGCCATCGCCAACCCGGATGAGGATCGGATGGTGGGACACTACTGGCTCCGGGCCCCGGACCTGGCGCCGGCCCCCGAAATCCGGGATGCGATCTCGAGCACCGTGGCAAATATCGAGCGGTTCGCCGCAGACGTTCACAGCGGCCGCGTCGCACCGGTCTCCGGCGACCGATTCACTCATCTGCTCATGATCGGTATCGGCGGGTCAGCGCTTGGCCCCCAACTCGTTGCCGACGCACTGGGAACGGCTGACGCACCCCTGTCCATACACTTCATCGACAACACCGATCCCGACGGCATGGACCGCGTCTTCGACGCCATCGGTCCGGACCTCGCCCGCACGCTCATCGTGGTCGTCTCGAAGTCGGGCGGCACGCGCGAGACGAGAAACGGGATGCTCGAGGCCAGGCAGTGGTGCGCGCGAAGCGGGCTGACCTTCGCCCGTCAAGCGGTCGCGGTCACCGGGACCGGCAGCGCATTGCATCGCCTCGCGACATCGGAAGCGTGGCTCGCCTCGTTCCCCATGTGGGACTGGGTGGGAGGCCGAACCTCGGTGACGGGCCCGGTCGGCCTCCTCCCGGCCGCTCTCCAGCGCATCGATATCCAGGCGTTCCTCGAGGGCGCTCGGCAGATGGACCGGCACACCAGGGTGCCCGACCTGCGACGCAATCCGGCAGCCATGTTGAGCGCGATGTGGTATCATTGCACCGCTGGACGGGGCGCCAAGGACATGGTGATCCTCCCGTACAAGGACAGGCTGTCCTTGTTCAGCCGCTACCTTCAGCAACTGGTCATGGAGTCGCTCGGCAAGGCACTGGACCTCCAGGGACGACCGGTGCACCAGGGACTCACCGTGTATGGCAACAAGGGATCGACCGATCAACATGCCTACGTGCAGCAACTCAGGGAGGGCGTCCACAACTTCTTCGTGACCTTCATCCATGTGCTGGAGGACCGCTCGCACCACGGTCTCGAGACACTCGAGGTGGAGGAGGGCGTCACGTCCGGGGACTACCTGACCGGCTTCCACCTCGGCACGCGCCGCGCGCTGCTCGAGGCCGGACGGGATACCATCACCATCACGCTGCGGCGGGTCGACGCCCGTTCGCTCGGCGCGCTCATCGCCCTGTTCGAGCGTGCGGTGGGACTGTACGCGCACCTGGCAGGAATCAACGCCTACCACCAGCCTGGAGTGGAGGCCGGCAAGCGCGCGGCCGGGAGGGTTGTGGCCATCCAGAAGCGGCTGCTGTCCCTGCTCCGGCAAGGCACCTCCGGCACCGTCGAGGAGCTGGCAGGGTCGATTGGCAGCCCGGACGAGGCCGAGACGGTTTATCACGTGCTGGAACACCTCTGTGCGAACGGAAGGGCTCGAGTGGTGAAGGATGGGTTGCCTGCGGGCAAGGTGTACGGCGCACGGGAAGCATCCAGTGGAGGTGCGGCATGAACGACAGCCGTTCGAGCGCCTGGAGAGGGGCAAACGGGTGAAATCGGTTGCCCTGAACCGGAACAGGATGGTATATTCCGCAAGTTCAAAGGAGGCGACGTTTCCTGTCCTTCCCGGAACAACCGGCAACTAGAACATGAGGAATGTCCTGATGAAGAACGCGCACTGGCTCATGCCCGTGACCGGGCTGGTGGTACTTGGATTCGGCCTGTTGGTGTCGTCCGGGTGCGCCATGATCAAGGCCTCGCAGCTTGCGGGCGAGGGGGGTCGTCTCGTGGAGCAGGACCAACCCCAGGCTGCGGTGGAGAAGTTCAAGGAATCGATCGAGCTGAGCGACAACGATGCCGCCCACGCGGGGCTGGCGGAAGCCTATCTGAAGCTGGGCAGGTACAGCGAGGCGGAGAAGGAGGCCAAGAAGGCCATCGATTTGTCCAAGGGGTCCCTGGACAAGAACACCGACCGCTACCACCTCATCCTGGCCCGGGCCTACCTGCTTCAGGCGAATGGGCGAGACTCCTTCGACCTGGCGGATCGCGTGGTCAAGATGCACTACGAGACCGTCCTGGCAGACCCGATCAGCCGGAAGCTCGTCAAGGAGGGTCTCCTGCTGAAGATCCGGATCATCGAGGCGACCGGGAGTCCGGCCCAGGCCGCGCAACAGGCCAATGCAGAAGGTGTTCAACTCAAGTTCCCCAACGACATCGACTTCGAGGCCGAACGGGCCGTGATCGCCGCCCTCGAACACAACCACGAAGAAGCCCTGAAAATGGTAGAAGCGGTCCTGGCCAACGACCCCGACGAAGGCGACGCCTTGCTCGCCAAGGGCATCGTCCTGGCAAACACGGGCCGGGTGCAAGAGGCCAAGGACATACTCGCCCAACCTCTCCGCGACGACCCTACCCGTATTCTCGTCTTCCTCCAGAGCACCAGGGAACTCAGGGCTGCCCAGAAGAACGATGAGGCCGTGGAACTCCTCAAACTCCTCGAGGAAATCCAGCCGCAGAACCACCTCGTCCACCGCGAACTCGCCTTCGCCTACCTCGACCTGAAGCGGTACGACGAGTCCATCCAGGAGCACGAGGCGCTGCTCAAGACGTATCCTTCGCTCGTGCCCTACACGAGCCAGACATCCCTCGAGGCCTTCAAGAAAGCCCTCGAGGAGAATCCACCGAGCGAGTTCGACGCCGGCGAACTGTCCGGCTACTACGAAAACCTCGGGGCGCTCTACATGCAAACCGGCAACCTCGACGCCGCCATCGAGAACCTCGAACGGGCCGCGTCGGCCAAGGAGAACCCGAGAATCTACCAGGCCCTCGCCGGCGCTTACGACCGAAAGGAGATGTACACCGAGGCGGTCGCCACCCTCGAGCGATCCCTCGAACTCGATCCGGGCAACCCCGAAATCCTCAAGGCGATCGGGGCGATCTACTTCAAGGCCGGAGAAGCGGAAAAGGCCACGGAAGCCCTCAAGCGCTCACTCGAGGGCCGGATGGACGATCCCGAAGCGCACCTCAATCTCGGCGTCGTGTTCTTCAACTCCAACCAGCTCGACGAGGCAATCAAGCAGTTCGAAGCGACTACCAAACTCAGCCCAGACAACGCCGACGCCTTCTACTACCTCGGCGTCGCACAGTTCGACAGTGGCAAGAAAAAGGAGGCCCAGGCAAGCTTCGAACGCGTGGTCGAACTCGACGAGACCTACGCGGACGCCTACCGCTACCTGGGCAACCTGGCAGTGGACCGGAAAGCCTACGCCAAGGCAAAAAAGTACTTCTTCCTGGAGGACAAGTACAAGGGGAAGGTGGACAAGTAACCACCCCGTTCGGCGAGCCAGCCGAAGGAACGCAACATGGCACACGGGATACAGCGGGTGGCTGTCGGGCTGAGTGGAGGCGTCGATTCGGCCGTTGCCGCAGCGCTCCTCCTTGAACAGGGCCTCGACGTCGCGGGCGTCACCATGCGCATCTGGGATGGCCGCCCGCTTCCGGCCGAAACAGGACGCCACGCCTGCTATGGCCCGGGGGAGGAACAGGACATCGCGGACGCCGCCCGCATCGCCCGCTTGCTGGGGATCCCTTTCCATGTCGTGGACCTCGCCGAAGCCTACAACCGGGACGTGCTGGATTTCCTCGTCCGCGGCTACCGCGGTGGCATGACGCCGAACCCCTGCGTCTATTGTAACCGCCACGTCAAGTTCGGGGGCATCCCGCGCCAGTTGCGTGACATCGGCATCCCGGTAGACTCCTTCGCCACCGGACACTATGCCCGCGTCGTCCACGACGACGCCCGCGGGCGGTATGCCCTCAAGAAGGCATCGGATCGGCGCAAGGACCAGTCCTACTTCCTGTACCTGCTGACCCAGGAGCAGCTCGCCACGACCCGCTTCCCTTTGGGCGACCTCACCAAGAGCCAGGTCAGGGAGCTTGCACGGAAACGCGGCCTACCGGTCGCCGACAAGACCGAAAGCCAGGATTTCATCTCCGGCGGCTACCACCAGTTGTTCGAGGACATCCCCTGCCCAGGTCCCATCCTCGACGAAAAGGGACGGGTTCTCGGCGAGCACGATGGTACCCACCGCTACACCGTGGGACAGCGGCGAGGGCTGGGTGTCGCCGCGGGAACCCCCCTCTATGTCCTCGCCCTGGACCCGGACCGCAACGCCGTGATTGTGGGTCCGGAAACTCGTCTGTATCGGCGCCGCCTGCTCGCCACTGGCGTCAATTGGATTGCCATCGGCGCACCGGCCAAGCCGATTCGGGCGGCAGCGCGGGTCAGGTATCGCCACCACGAAGCACCGGCAACGATATCGCCGGCCGGGGCCGGCGCGGTGGAAGTGACCTTCGACGAACCGCAACGGGCCGCCACCCCTGGCCAGGCCGTCGTCTTCTATGAGGGTGACACGGTACTCGGCGGCGGGACCATCGCGTCGGTGACCGATTGACGCCCTGCGCCGAGCGCACCGAGTCTACTTCCCGGTGCGGGTCTGCGGGACGTGGCACTGCAAGCACTGGAAACGCATACCTGTCACCGCTACCTTCCGTGTCTCGCCGGTGTAACCGTTGGTGAAGTGCGAAGGAGGAACGCGGGTGGCCACGTGGCCGGGGTTGACCTCCCCGCCTTCCAGGTGGCAATCCAGGCACGCATTGGTGCCGCGTCGAATGGTCATCTTCGAGACATCGTGGGGGACGAGCGGGGGGGCGATCTCGTAGGACCGGGGGAGAGGCTCGGTCTCTCCGGCCCCGGCCAGCGTGTAGATGTTCCCCGTCGTTCGCCCGTCGTTGAGCACCGAACGGTCCACGGTCTCGCCTTCCCGGGTCGCGGCGAAGGCGGCCGTGGCGGCCGCGAGCAGTCCGAGCAGGGTGAGTCTCCAAGTCCGCATGGTTGCTTCTCCTTTCCAGCGTCGCCATGTCCTCGAGCCGCTCATGGATCCGCGGCACGGGCTGTCAGGCGAGCTTCTCGATCTTGACGGCGCACTTCTTGAAGTCGTTCTCCTTGGAAATTGGGCAGAAGGCGTCGAGAGTCACGTTGTTGATCATGACGTCCTCGTCGAACCAGGGGACATAGACCATGCCGGGCTGAGGCGTCACGCGGCCTCCGACCTCGGCGACTGTCACCACGCTGCCCCGCCGGGAAGCGATCCGGACCCGGTCCCCGTTGGACAGGCCGAGACGGCGTGCGTCATCGGGGTGCAGGTTCGCCACGGCGTTGGGGTAGGCCCTGTGGAGGGACTTGACACGCCCCGTCATGGTCCCGGTGTGCCAGTGCTCGAGCACCCGTCCGGTACAGAGCCAGAAGGGGTAGTCCGCGTCCGGAACCTCGGCGGCAGGTTCGAAAGGACGGAACCACACGACCGCCTTGCCACCGGTCTTCTCGCGGTTCCCGTAGAATTCCACCTTCGCCCCCGGAGTCACGTAAGGGTCGCTTCCCTCGAGATACCGGATGTTGGTCTCCTTGCCGTCCACCACTGGCCAGCGAAGCCCTCGCGTTTCGTGGTAGCGCTCGAACGGCGCCAGGTCGTGGGCATGTCCCAGGCCGAAACGGCGGTATTCTTCGAACAAGGCCTTTTCCATGTAGAAGCCGGCGGTCAGGGTGGCGTCCGAGGGCGAATAGCCGGCCGGGACCGGGTACTGTGAAGCGTCGTAGGCGAACAGCTTACCGTATCCCATCCGCTTGGCGAATTCGATGAACTGCCAGAGGTCGGACTTGGATTGGCCCGGGGGGTCGACCATCTTCTTCCAGAAATGTGTCCGCCGTTCCGCGTTGCCGAATGCCCCCTCCTTCTCGACCCACATCGCCGTGGGCAGCACGACATCCGCGATCTCGGTCGAACGCGTCGGGTAGCAGTCGGACACGACGATGAAACGGCCGGCTTTCCGCGCCCCGGCGCGAAACCGATTGAGCTTTGGGTAGCTCTGGAACGGGTTGGTGGTGGAACTCCAGAAGAACAGCACATCTCCGCGATCGACAGCCCGGAGCATCTCGATGGCGTGGTAAGTCGGCTTCGCTGGAATCGTACCCGCCGGAACACCCCAGATCTCCTCGGCCTTCGCCCTGTGTTCTGGATTGGAGACGACCATGTCGGCCGGCAACCGGTGCGTGAAGGTCCCCACCTCGCGACACGTACCGCATGCGCTGGGCTGTCCGGTCAACGAGTAGGGCTGGTTGCCGAGTTGGCTGATCTTTCCAGTCAAGAGATGCAGGTCGTAGATGAGATTGTTCATCCAGGTCCCGCGGGTGTGCTGGTTGACCCCCATCGTCCAGAACGACATGACCTTGGTCCCGGGATCTCCGTAGATGTCGGCCAGGTATGACAGGTCCGAAGGGGAAACGCCGCTCAGTTCCCGCACGCGCTCCGGCGTGTACGGGGCGACCGCCGCCTTGAAGGCATTGAAATCCATCGCCTCGGCAGCCTCCTTGAACGTGAACCCGTCCTCGGTGCCATACCCGATGTTCTCGCGGCCGCGCTTGAACACGACATGTTTCTCGACAAAACCACGGTCGATGGCCCCGCGCTCGATCAGCAGCCGGAGGATACCGTTGGCCAGCGCGAGGTCTCCCTGCGGCTTGAACACGATCTCTCGCTCCGCCAGGTTGGATGAGCGGTTGGAAATGGTGGTCAGGTTCACCAACCGCGCTCCAGGTTCCGCGTCCAGACGGCGGGTCATGCGGGAATGGAGAATCGGGTGCATTTCAGCCGTGTTGGCGCCCCAGAGCACGAAACAGTCGGCGTGCTCGATGTCGTCATAGGTGCCCATTGGCTCGTCCATGCCGAACGTGGTCATGAACCCGGCGACCGCGCTCGCCATGCAGTGCCGGGCGTTGGGCTCGAGGCTGTTCGATCGCAACCCCGCCTTCCACAGCTTGACCGCCGCGTACCCCTCCCAGATCGTCCACTGGCCGGACCCGAACATGGCGACCGCCGCCGGCCCTTTCTTCTCAATCGCCAGCTTGGCACGCTCGGCCATCAGGTCCAACGCCTCGTCCCACGTCGCCGGTTCCAGCTCCCCATGCTTGTCGTATCTTCCGTTCTTCTTGCGAATGAGCGGTCGGGTCAGTCGATCTCGACCATACTGAATGAACGGCAGCGCGTACCCTTTCACACACAGCGTGCCCTGATTCACAGACGACTTCGGGTCGCCCTTGACCGCCATGATCTTTCCCCCCGCCACGCCGACCATCACCGAGCAGCCTGTTCCGCAAAAGCGGCACGGCGCCTTGTCCCAGGTGAGGTCTTTGTCGAGGTCTCCTGCGAACGCTTCGAACGGGTTCAGGTAGACGACGGCGCCACTGCCGAGCACCGCCAGGGATCCAGCGCGGAGGAATTCGCGCCGCGTCACGCGTTTCATTGGCCATCCTCCAAATCCATTCCAGCCTATGTTTCCAGGAATCTACCGTAGATTATCATGACCGTCCCGAAACGCGAGAGAGATTACGAAACTCCGACAGACCTTGTAGTCTATCTCACGTTCGCGCAGGTGGGCGGGCGACCAAGAACCGGAGAGACCGGCCCCGGACCACCGCTCCAGGCTCAGCCCAGGGGCAGGGGAACAGTTGCAAGCCGCCCTTCGCACGGAGGGCCTTCGAGGTGCCAGTAGCGCGCCCCGGCCCTTCCTCCTTTCATGAGGATCGAGCAGGATCGTGTACCATATTGCCGCGTGTGGACACACAGGCTGGAGAGGTCTCTGCGCACCTGTTCGGGCAGCCAGGTGGGACGCGCCGGCGGTCGCTCGGGCTTGGCGTGCGACGACAGCACGCGTTGCAGTGCTCGAACGACAGCTTCCACGCCATCCTTCGGGATCTCCTCGAGAAGACGCCGGGCGCACAGGACCTTGAAGCTGCCAGGCGTATCCATGGTCGCGTTGGCGAGGACGTGCCACCCTGGCGTGATGGGATCGGTCGTGGTTCGCTCTCCATCCCAGTTGACAACGCCTCCGCCATCCTCGTCCGCCACGAACAGGTGAAAAGGCGCATGGCCCGGTGCAGCGGCTTCGGCGTGCGCTACCGCCTCGGATTTCGAGCCGGCGCGCAGGACGTCGAGCACCAGGAGGCCTCGAGAACGCCTTCCCCGGGCCGGACGGTCGCCAGAAGGCTCGTTGGTCAGGCCGGCGACACCCCAGGAGGTCATCCCGAGCCACGTGCCGCCATCTCGAACGTCCTGCCCGGCGATAATCAACGGAACTCGAGACAGGATTCCCGGCGGGACGGCGGGACGGTCGTAGAACTCATCCCGGTTTGCGGCGACGATGAGAGAAGCGACAGGATGGCACTGGACGCCGATGAGCACTACGCACATGCAAACCGCCTCCTCGAGACGGCCAGGAACGGGGTCCTACTCTTCTCCGTCTCCCGTTTCAACGGTTTCCAGCCACTTCGAGATGTCATCCGGCTTGTCATCGGTGGAAGCATCAGCCCCCTGTTCCTTCTCCGAATTCGCCGGAGGCCACCCCGGGACCCGTCCGGTCAAGGAGGCAGTCGTGGGCTCGGAGAGCGCGTTCGCCCGGCTGTAGCTCGAAAGTGCTCCGCTCTCGCTCCCGTTCCTCGTGCGAAGCGTCTTGCTCATCCCCTTCAGGATCTCGGAAACGCGATCCTCTGTCACCGGCACACCGAGTTCGTCCTTCCGCGCCAGGTTCAGCCGGCTCCGGTGGTAGGTGGATGCCAGGAACTGCCGGAGATCGTGCTTCCCTTCCACGATTTGCAGCCGCTTGGCCACCAGGTTCAACGAATCCAGGAAGGCCATCGCCGTCTGGTAGCGTTCGTCCGGGTTCCTGGACAATCCGCGCAGTACGATACCGTCCAGTTCCGGCGGGCACTTCGGATTCAAGGACGACGGCGGCGGGACAGGTTCCTCGACCACCGCCTTCATCATTTCGTAGGCCGTCGGCCGATGGAACAGCGGCTTGCCAGTCAACAACTCATGAAGCACGATGGCGACCGAGAACAGGTCCGCTCGCCCGTCCACCGGTTTGGTCAAGCACTGTTCCGGTGCCATGTGCGAGTACTTGCCCTTGATGACCCCGGCCTGGCTTTCGTGCAGGTTCACGTTCGCCTTGGCAACGCCGAAATCGGTCAGCTTCACCTGGCCATCGAAAGACAGCAAGACGTTCTGGGGGTTGACATCCCGGTGCACGATGCCCAACGTCCTGCCAGCACGGTCCGTGCGCTGATGCGCATAAGCCAGCGCCTCGAGCAGCTCCAAGACGACGAAAATGGCAAGGCCGGGGCTCAGTGTCCGCCCCTCCCGCTTCGCGCGGGCCGCGGCACGAGACAGGCTCGGGCCATGCACATATTCCATCGCAATGTAGAGGTAGTCGCCCACATTGCCCAGGTCCAGCACCTGGACGATGTTCGGGTGGTACAGGCGGGCGGCCAACCGGGCCTCGTCCAGAAACATCTGGATGAAGGCGTCATGGTGCGCATAGTCCGGGAGAATGACCTTCAGAACCATCTCCCGCTCGAACCCCAGCGGACCGGTATAGGTGGCCGTGAAGATGTTGGCCATCCCTCCCTGCGCTATCCACCTGTCCAGCACGTACTTCCCGAACGGAACGGACATCTCTCTGGCTCCACCCCTGTTCCGGCGCTCGCACACAGTCTGTTGCGACCGAACAACCGACAACCACCGCCCATGTCTGCTAACATCTATTCTATGAACGATTCGACCAAGAAAACAAGTGAATTGGTTCCCGCACTACAAGCCGACTGCAACAACGTTCCACAAATACCATAATGTTCCCCGGGTCCGCCCACTGCCTGTACGATTCTCGGCGACCCTACTCCAAACAGCACCTCTCGGCTCGGGGCCAGCGAACGCCCACTTCCAACCGGAGGCTGGATGTTCTCCTGGAGATTCGCCCTTTCAACACCGGGAAGCCCACGACGCCGATTACCCCGATCTTGACAGGAACCCCGCTCGCACTCAGCCCCATTTCGCTTGCGTGCTTCCTGCAAGGTGCGATAATACAGCACGACTGTACAATCCTCCCCCTGCCGAAAGCCGTATCGAGCGCGTGGTGACGACGAATGGTTGCACACCCGGGACCAGGTCCAGCGTCATACAAAGACCTTACACGATTCATCCGAGAACGCAAGCTCGCGGACGCACTGGCTTTGTGCGAGACGTTGCTGGCTCAGCACCCGGACGTGCTCTGGCTTCGCTGCTGCCACGCGGACATTCTGCTCAAGTCTGGAGACACGCACCGGGCCGGGCGGGTTCTCCAGGCCCTGTCTGCGGAATACCCGGACAACCCGCGCGTTCTCGGCCTGGCCGGGGAACGCCACAGGCTCGAGGGTCGAACAGAGGAGGCGGTGCGGTGCTACCGGGAGTCTCTGCGGCGTCGCGAGGCTCCCTACCTGCGGGTCCGCCTCATTGATGCCCTGCTCAGGCTGAACCGAATCGACGAGGCCGGCCGGGAGGTGGACAAGGGACTCGAGCACCACCCTCGAGACCCCTACCTTCTCAGGCGCCGGGCACGTATCCTGACCGCGCGGGACGAGCCGGACAAGGCGGCCGAAGCCTACGCTCGAGCTGCCGCCCTTTCCTCGTCGAGCGGCAGGGACTACGCGGATGGGATCAAGCTCAAATTGCAGCGCTTTTCGCCTGAAGAACGCCTTCGAGAGGTCGAGCGTCTGCTCTCCGTGGCCCCCCACAGCGGCAACCCGCACCTCCACGCGCTGGCCGCGGAACTGGCCATCGACCAGGGAGACGTGGACTCGGCACGCTCCCGTCTGCTCGAGGCGGAACGCCTGTCTGAGCAGGACGTGAGCGCGATGAAGCGGGTCGGCTACCTCTACAATCGTATCGGGGATCACGCCAAGGTGCTGGACACCCTGGGACGCGGATTCGTGGCCGAACCTCGAGACGTGGTGGCGCAGCAGGTCCTGTTCGCCGCTGCGCGCAAGACCGGGGCATGGACGCGCCTCCGTACCGTGCTGGTCCTGGCCTACGATCGTCACCCGGGATTCCACAAGCTGAACGGTCTGATCAAGAAAGTCGACAACCAGATGCAGAGAGGTTCGGAGTAATGTCGAGCGACGTCATGGGCTCCACGCAACAGGTCCGAATCGCCGAACTCATCGACGTGCCGCCAGTCAAGACGGTCGTGCAGCTCGCGGACCTCGTGCACCCCGCGCAGCGCGGGAGGATGGCCGAGAGTTTCGTGCTGACCGACGAAGTTCGTTCGCACCTCCGGCGCCTCCTGGTAGCCCTGGGGGCGAAAACGGGGTTCGCGGCCTTCCTGAGAGGTCACTATGGAACAGGCAAGTCCCATTTCCTCGCCTTCATCGATCTCCTGCTCGCCGGTGAGGTCTCGACCACCAGGTTCGAAGAGGTGGAACCGGAACTGGCCGGCTTGATCGAGCAGGCACTGCGCGAACGCTACGTGGTCGCGGCGGTTTCCCTGGTGGAACACAGCTCTCGAGAGTCCCTCGAGCAGATCGTCAGCGAGGCATTCTCCCGCACATCCGGGCCGGCACCGCTGCCGTTTCTCGACCGGACCGAACTCGCGAGTCACATCGACACCTTCCGGTACCACCTGGACCGCCACCACCGTGACAGTCTCGATCTGTTCCTCCTCGAGAACGACCTGGGAGAGGACGAACTCTTTTCCGGCCAGCAGCTCCCCCTTCTCGAGGAGTTGGCCCGGGAGGTTCGCTATCCCTTCCGGCCCGACCCGGGACGTGCGGCGAGGTTCAAACACCTGTTCAGCTCTGCCAGGGAGGCGGGCAAGGTGGCGGTGGTCCTGCTCCTCGACGAGCTATCCGAGTTTCTCCACGCCAAGACCGGGGCCGCGCTGGCGGAGGATATCCGGTTCCTCCAGTACCTCGGCGAGCTGACGGCCGAACAGCCGCTGTACATCATCGCTGCCTTGCAGGAGTACCTCGAGGCGGCGGAATACGGGCTCACTGGCGAGGTCGTTCGCAAGATCAAGGATCGCTATCCCAACAACTTCGAGCTGTCCTCCTCCCACATCGAGGAGATCATCGCCGAGCGCCTCATCCGGCACAAGCCTGGCGCCGGCAGGGTGATCCGGGCCGTGTACGACTCCTTGCACGAATCGCTGCGGGGCTTCCCGATCCCCATGTCCCGGTTCATGCGCGCCTATCCAATTCATCCTGCCACCACGATCCTCCTCGAAAGGCTCAAGCCTCTCCTCTCTCAAGGACGCGGCATCATCGACTTCATCCACTACCGTTTGCGCGGCTGCGAGGAACGCGGCATTCCCGGTGTGCTCGGCGCGCCCGCCGACCACCTGGTCACACCGGATGTCATCTTCGACCATTTCAGGACGAGGATTCGGGAGAACGTGGAAATCGCGGAGTACGACACCACCGTCTACGCCTGGTATGAACGAAACCTCGAGACGTTGTTTCCGGACGACGCCCGCAGAGCGCTGGCGGCGCGTCTGATCAAGCTGCTGATTCTCCTGGCGATCTCTCCGGAACCGCGCCCCTACTCGGTGAGGACCCTCGCCCAGGCCTTGCTGGTCCGCGTCAGCCGTATCGATCCGGATGTCAACGTGCGGGCCGTCCAGGAAATC
>JAJRTE010000201.1 GCA_024278455.1 Myxococcota bacterium | reverse complement strand
GGATCCGATCGAGTGGGTTCGACGGATCACCAACCAGGTGCCGGATCCGAAGGCGCACCTGGTGCGGTACTACGGGGCCTACGCGAACCGGGCTCGGAAGCTGTATCGGTCCGAGGATGAGAGCGTTTGCGTTCAGGTGGTCGATCCGGAGCCGCTGCCGGCGGGCCAGGCGAGTTGGGCGCGCCTGCTGCGCCGCGTCTTCGAGGTGGACCCGCTCTCGTGTCCCCGGTGCGGGAGCGAGATGGTGATCGATCAGATCCTCCGGCACGTGCGGAAGACGGGGAAGGACGACCTCTGGGGGGCTCGCGCCCCGCCTGCAGCGTAGGAGTCGGCGGACCCTGACCATCCGTGGAAGCGCCGGAGACCGGGCGTGGCGAGGACGGTCTGCTCCATGACGGCTGGAACAGGGGTGACGGGGTGGACGCGGGCGCCCTCTGCCGGCCGGGAGGTCCGGGGCGGTGCCCGGAGGGTGGGTTTACGGTCGCAGGGAGGCGAGAACCCCGGCCGCGCGCGGCCGGGCGTGGATGTGGAACAGACTGGCTGATATACAATTGCCTGGTCGTTCGCGGTCCTCAGACGAGGCCGGCCGCACCGAGACTCCGCCGTCCCCGTCCCGGTAGCGGCTCCGGCAGCGGTTGGCGTGGGCCCCGTGGGAGCGGACAAGGTGGGCCTTCGGATCGGGGATCTGGTTGGTCAGCCTTCTCAACCACTCCATGGCGTCGAGAGCCAGCACCTTGGAACCGGTCTTCGGGTCGGGCGGGATCTCGAGGAGGACGCCGCCGTCCGGGGTCTCGTGGACCCGGTCGGCCGAGACGGGCGGACCATGTGGCGGGCCATGTGGGCGAGCCGCGCGGGCTCCTCATTGAGAATGAGGTGGCGGCCGTAGACGGAGAAGCCGCCTCCGTGGCCGAAAGAGAGCAACCTCTCGCGGAAGTCCTCCGAGAGTCGCTTTGCCTTCACCAGCTCGTCGAGGACGAGTCGCCTCCAGGTCTCGGTGAGGAGTTCCTCGAAGTCCTCGCTCCAACGTGGATTCTGCGTCTGGGGCGAGAGAATCAACGAAAGCCGGCATGGTGGAGTGCTGAACCGACCGCATCGTGACTTGAGTACCAGGAACCGCGTGTCCGTTGACGCGTGATCCGGGTGAAACTCCCGTGTTGATGACGATTCAAGTGGCGCGAATGAACGAGACCCGCCGGCAGGGCATACCGCGGTCCTGGTTGCAGGCGGTCGTTCCGTGGGATTCAAGAGACCGGGGCAGGTGCCGGCGGTGGAAGCCCGAGACGTGCGAGGATCACGTCCCAGACCTCCCGGTGGCGGAGCGCCTTGGTCAGCCGGAGGACCGTCTGGCCGGAGCGCCGCACGAGCTTGGCACCGACATTCACGAAGAGGTTCCGCACGGTGCTCGGCCGGTGCTTCCTCATGGACGGGGGGAGCACCGCTTCGCGGTAGGCGATGAGGAGCCCCATCGCCATCAGCTTGCACGCGAAGTCGATCCGGTTCACCAGGTACTTCCGGCTCGGGAGCTTCGCGAAGCCGAAGCCCTGCTTTCCCTCCGCGATGTACTGCTCCGCCGTGCCGCGGTCGTGGTAGAAGCGGATGATGGACTTCGGCCCGCCCTTCTTGTTCGTCACCACCACCACGTCCGTGTCCCAGAGGCCGTCGAGCCTCACCTGCGCGCCCCGCGTGTGGTCCCGCTTCACCACGAAGCGGCGCATGATCTGTCCGTGGTCGCAGAGGTAGTCGAACTCGCCGTACTGGATACCCTTTTGCGCCTTGCCCCACCGGATCTCCTCCGGCTCGAGTTTCGGGAAGAACACGCCCCGGGCGGACACCACGTACTGGGCGCCCTGCGCCTCCAGGTACTCGAAGACCCGGTTCGCGTAGTACCCGGAGTCCGCACGGAAGATCACCCTGGGGATGTCCCGGAGCACGAAGGCGAAGAGGAAGTCGAGGAACTCCTCGAACTCGCCGACCGGTCCCAGGGAGTTCCGGTTGCCGGGACGGAGAACGCCGTGAAGCGGCATCCCGGTCTTGGCGTCGAAGGCCATGTCGGGGCTGTAGGTCTTCCCTCCCCTGCGTTGCGGGCAGTAGCCCTTGGCGATGCCCTCCTGGCCTTCCGGCGCTTCGCTTTCAGACCTCTCTTCGTCGCGCTGCGGCGGATGCCGGCAGCCACGTCGCTCGAGCGGCCCTCGAGGATCCGGATGGCCCTTTCCGTCACCCATTTCTCCGCGGCCCGATCCCCTTCCGGAAAGAAGCACCAAGCCGCCTTCCACAGGTACTCGAGGGCATGGATCAGGTCGAGCACGAGCACGACCTTCACACCCCGACGGCGCGCTTCTTTCCGCACCCGGGCGATCTGGTGCTTGTCGCCGTCGATCAGGCAGATCCAAGGTCTCCTGTGCTCCGGATCCCGCCGCTCCGCCTCGTCGAAGACCTCCCGGGTGACCGTCTTCGCGCTCTTCTCCACGCTCGCCCAGACCCGCTTGTTGCGAGCCCGGGGACGGGGCTTCGCCGCATCCCTCACTGGACGGAGCTCCGACATCACCTCCTCCGCCGTACGCACGAAGGGCTCGATGCTGTAGACCGCCGCCACCGTCGCCATGCGCTTCCGGTTCTTCTTCTCTCCCTTCGACACGCGACGATCGAGCTTCGGCCGACTCGCCTCGGCCTTCTTTCGCGTCGCCTCCCGAAGGTGCTCCGTCCGCATGACGATGCCCTTCCCGTCGAGGCTGAGGATCAGGGGATCGGTCGTCGCCTCGGGACCTTCGGCCGTCCTGCCCGAGTAGAAAGCATCGAAGTCCAGAGCGGCTCGGAGCACGAGCTCCTGCACCTGCCGCGGAGGTACCTTGCCGGCCGTGTAGGCCTGGATGGAAGCGATCGTCTCCTGATACGAGACCTTCGCAGCCTCGATCGCCGCCATGCGGCGAAGGCCATGCGAGTAAGCCTCTTCCGGTAGGTTCAGCGCCATGTCCCCGGGAAAGAGGCTCGACCGGCCCGGCTGGACGTACTGGAGACGCGGCACCTTGACCACACCGAGGACCGTCACCAGCGCCCGGTCGTTCTTCCTCACCTGGGTCCGGAGCCGGCCGTCGCCGCCCATCACTCCGGGGAGCCGTTCCTCGCGTACCGCTCTCAGGTCGAGATGCGCCTGGAAGAGCTTCCTCATCAGCTCCCGACCTTCTTCCTCGAGGCGCTCTTCGAGCGCCGAGTGCGTCAGCTTCGAGGCGTCCTCCGACTCGAGCCAAGCGACGGCGGCTTCGAACTGATCGCGGGCGGGGCGGAACTCGTCACCGGGACTTGGCTTCGTGTACGCTGGGCTCATGGGGGGTCTCCTTGGGACGTATCGTTCGCGTGAACCGATATCTGCCCTGAGGAGGCCCTTCCCCACAATAAAAAGCATCATAACCCATTGCAGCTACTATATATAGCGTCGGTTTGAAAGAGGCGCACCCTTGTCGTACGTGATCCGGTTGGGCACGCCGCCGAGGAAGGCAAGCTCCTCACGTGGGCCTTCCAGAGAACCTCCGTGGAGATCCTCGGGAACGCCTGCACGTGGAACGCGTCGGAGTAAGGCAGCGCCATCACGGAGAAGGCGATCTTGGTGAGGACGCCGCCGATCCTGGCGAGCGCGAAGCCGAAGTCGAACTGGGCCTCCCCGGGTCGGTGAACCAGGGGGACGAAGACCTCCTTCGACCGTCGACGGATCTGCCGGACGGCCAGCTTCACCTGGGTGTAGCCGCCGTCGTAGCCCGCGTCCCGGATCCGCTCGAAGATCCGTTTCGCGGTGTGGCGCTGCTTCCGATGGACCTCCCTGTCTTCCTCGATGATCTGCCGGATCCGGGGAAGGTACTTCCCCAGCTTCGGCTTCTCGCGGGCCGCATTCGCGCGGTATCCGGGCGGTGTGGAGTGCTCGAGAATCTTCTCGAGCGTCTGCCAATGCATCCCGGTCTCGCGGAGGATCCGGCGCCAGCTGACGTGCTCCACGAGCACGCGGCGCCGGATCGATTCCCACCGTTCCATGTCGGTGTACACCCCCGGCCTCCGGGCTCGAGCCTGCCGTGATCGACGAAGAGACGCCGATCCTACGCAGGCCAGCCATCGAAGGCTCTTCAGGGGGTGCCGCACTCTTCAACCGACCCGCCGCCCGCCGCGCTTTTCAACCGCCGTTCACAGCTTCAAGACGCTGCTCGCGGATCTGGCCACGATCGTGAGGAATCGGGTGCGGCCGGAGGGCACGTCGGTCTCCCCCTTCGAGATGACGACGACTCCGACGGCGGTGCAGCGTCGGGCGCTGGACCTGTTGGGCGTCTCACTCCGCGTGAAGCCACGAACGTGCAGGCGGGGAAAGCCCCCAGGCCAGTCGCCACAGGGGCTTTCGCGCTTACGAGCCTCGGAACTTCCGACTGATCTCGCACAGAAAAGTGTCTCACGTCACGCTGGTAGATAGGGGCGTGCGTCGCTTCTCAGCGCTCGGTGTCGTAGATCCGGATCACTCCATCGTGGAAGGAAACGGCCACGCATCGGCCGTTCGGGCTGAAGACCGCTTGGGGAGGAAGCGCCGAGTCCGCATACGCCATGTTCGCTCCCTCGGAGAGCTGGCTCGGATCAATCGGGATGCCTGCGAGGCGAACCGAGGACAGACTACGCCAACTGCCCATTTCGAGGAAGTGGATCTGACTGGCACCATAGGCGACGGCGAGCAGATGTCCCGACGGAGACCAGGCGACCGAGCGGGCGGTGCCCTCTACCCCGTCCGGTCTCGGGACACGGATGACGGTCGCATCCGTTTCCCAGGGGAGAACGAGAATCTCGCTCCCCTGGGTGACGACGGCGACCTCACCATCGTCCGAAACGGCCATTTTCCCCCAGTGAAGCCCCCTCTGACAGTCGAGCTTGGATTCCAGCGCGTGGTCGCGCGTCTCGCCATCTTCCAAGCGGAGGACCTGGAGTCGTCGTGGGTCCTGGTCCCCTCGTGCCGCCGCGAACTTCTCGGTCGGGGAGAGCTGAAGGTCGAACCACCAAGTTCGCCCCCTGCCGGTAGGCGAGCCGCCGAACTCCCGGAAGTGCCACAGCTTATCGATGTCCGGGGATCTGCCCCGCGATCGCAACAGCACCACCTCACCACGCCTCGCACCGAACGGGATCGAGTAGACGGAACTTCCGGTCGTGGCGAGGGCTCCGACCCTCCCGATTCCCAGATCCTCGGGCTTTCCGCCCCCGAGAGATGCCACGTGGGCGGAGTAGTCCCCACCCAGCAAGAAGGACCGGATCGGTCCGGCCTCGACCTCTCCGATGAACCACACTCCGAGACTGAGGGGGAAGCTGCCCGCTCCCTGGCCGACCAGGGATTGGCTGGGTACATCGACGGCGGCCCAGACCGAACGGTTCCCCTCGTCGGCATCGAAGCACCAGAGCAGACGCCTCGAGTCCCCCGACCACTGGAAGCGGAAATGCTGCCCCGCGTACCGCTTTCCGCAGTCGATGTTCGCGATCGGTCTCAGCTCAGATGCGGCGCCATGTGGACCGGCTGCCGGGGAATCGCCTTTGGTCATCCAGCGAATCACGAAAGGCCGGCGCGCGGACGCGGTGTCGGATTCGTCACCGACGTCCGTCCCCTCCGTCGACCCTCCGGCGGGCGGCGCGTCATCGACCTCGGATCCGCGCGAAGGACCGGAATCGCTCGGACTCCTCTCCCCGTCACCGGACTCCACATTCCCATCGTGCGCGGGACCGGGTGGTGCGGCGAACGGCTCCGCTGGGGACTGCTCCCCCCGGTACGGTCTGTCGTCGCACTGCCGCATCGTGCCGAGGAACAGGGCCAGACACGCCAAGGCGACCAGGGACAGGGCAGCGAGGGGCCACGCTGAACGAGGTCGCGATTTCGCCATGGCGCCGTGCCTCCCGATCCCCTCGCTCAGACCCACTGATCCGGGTCGTCCGGAGGACTGCAGCTGTCATTTTCCTGTTGTGCCTCCGGGCACACGTCCACGTCATCGACGCCTTCCCCGTAGCACTGGTCGGTCTCGGGACCGCCGTCGGTGGCGCAGACATCCGGGCTCTGTGCGATGTCGCACTGGTCGTTGTCGATCGATCCGTCACACGGATCGGGGTGTCCACTTCAGTGTTCTGCACAGATGTCTGCGGACTCATCGGCCGCGTCCGGGGGGCAAGTGTCATCATCCACGACGGGAGGGCCGGAGCTGTAGTAGCAGACATCTCCGTCCTTCCCGTTCTCGGCACAGGCATCGCTGTCGCTCGTGGACTCCGTGCAGTAGTCGTAGTCACTCCCGGGATTCTCCTGCGTGCAGAAGTCGGGGTTCGCTGCTGTCTCCATGCAGACGTCGTGCGAGTTGCTCCCGGTCCCCTGACAGACGTCCTCTCCCGGCGCGGACCCGGCGCAGACATCCTCTGGCGGTGAGCCGGGAGCCTGGCACTCGTCGGACTCCGGCGGAGTCAGCTCCGGGGAGCAGTAGTCGGCATTCCCCGGTGGATTACAGAGATCGGGAGCACCGGGGGCGTCGCCTGGACACTGCCGTTGAGTGACGTCCGGGTCTTGCGGAGCCCATTCCGGCTCACAGTAGTCCTCTCCCATCTGACCGGTGACGCACACGTCAGTGTCGGTGGCCGAGCAGATGTCTTCGGAGTGGTGGCCGGTCGTACAAATGTCGCCGCCATGGGCTGCGTCGCAGATATCGCTGTTCCCTCCGCACTTCCCGCCGGGATCGACGACACCGCCGATCCACCCCGCCCTCGCAACCGGGGCGAAGACGACATGACCGAGGGCCGTGAAGCCCAATGCCGTCAAGAACAGTCTCCTCGATATCTCGTCGTCCGAGGAGTTTCCCGGCCGGTGGTTCTGATCATCCATCTCGCTTGTCCTCCAGAGACCGGGTGCAGGCTCGCCGCCGGACTACCCCGTTGACCTCTGCCCCACCGGTGAACCGCCCCTTTCAGACCGCTCGGCGGCGAAGTTCGATTCCATGTACTCCGGAGCAAGGAACGAGAGTCGCCAGTGCAGGACCATCGCCAGCTCGAGGAACCGTCGATTCAACCTGCAGCTGTCGTCGTCCGGAGGTCTGAACCCACCGTCTTCGTGGGCGATGTACCAGGGACACGGGCCACGACAGAGGGGGTAGGCCCAGCAATCTCGGCAGGACGATTCGACCTGCTGGGCGTAAGAACGAAGCAACTCGCGGATCCTGAGATCATCGAATCCCCGCCACACGTCCCCGGTCCGGAATCGGTCCATCCCGATGAACCGATGACACGGATAGATAGTGCCATCTGTATCTACCGTCGAGACTCCGCGCGTGAATCCGCACCGCGGCTCGCCGGACCATGGCTGGGCGTCCGCGAGCTTGCGTAGCATCCTCTCGAACGGGAACCAACCGGGCGCTTTGCCGGTTTCTACGATCGATGTCTCTGCCTCACTGGCCGCGAACTCAAATTCGCTCAGAAGTCGATCGATTGCCGGGCCGTGTATGTCATGGGGGCCTTTCCTCCATGATCGTCCGGTCGACAGACCGATACCCACTCTCGTGAAGCCGAGGGCCGCAAGTTCCTCGGCGATCTGACGAGGCGTCAGGTTATCGAGCGTGAGTGTCACGCGCGCGGAAACTGAACGACGGTGTTTCTTGAGTCGGTCGACGTTTCGGATCACGTGTGGGAAGCTCGGCCCTCCTCCCCGCAGAGGCCGTAGGTGGTTTTGTATCTCAGAGCCACCGTCGATGCTGACCTTCAGGCCGAAGTTATGCCTTCTGATCAACCTCATGACGCTGTTCGGAAAGACAACAGCGTTGGTGGTCAGCGAGTAGAACACCTTTCCGGGCGTGGCCTTCTGTGTCCACGCGACCACGCGTTCGAGCAGCCTCGAGTTGAGTAGAGGCTCCCCTCCGAAGAACGTGACCTGTTCAGGGCCCTTCTTCGAGGAGTACCGACCGAAGAGTCCAATTGCCCGACCCGCGACATCTTCGCTCATCAGAGCGGTCTGCTGCTTGTCCCAAGGCGCCTCGTAGCAGTAGCGGCACGACAGGTTGCACGCACGGGCCAGGGCAAGCGAACATCGTGGCGTGTGGAGACACGATCTTCGTTCGACCTTCTGGACCATGGAGGGGATTTCTCGCCTCGTGCCCCGATTACCGAACGCCCTGACGACGCTCCGATCCGCGTCGCAGAGGGGCTCGGAGTCGGGTGCGCGACAGAGATCACGCTCCGGCCTGGCGAGTAGATCCGCCGCGGCGGCCGATAGTCGTGCGACGCGGAGTCGATGGGGATCCCAAACATAGGAATCCCCATTCTGACCGAAGACGTGGAGTCCAAGCCGCGATGCAGTTGAAGAGGGCGACTGCGTATGACCTCGCACTTCGCTCATCCCGATCCCCAACCAGCCCATGCTTCTCGCACCGGCCGACCTGCACCCTGCTCGGACAATCGAGACGGCACGAGCTTGCTGCACATCGATTCCGACGCGGCGCCAGCCAATCACCCGGCTCAGTCTATGGGACGAAGGCGGCGACATCAATCCACTCTTCGTGATCCGGAGCTTCTTGAACGTGAATCCTGCGTGGAGTTGACTGGAAGCTGAAGTCTCGGAAGAGAGGGCAAACGCCTCGAGGGCGCTTGGAGAAAGTTTCGGAGAGGAACCGATGAACCACAGCGTGGAACTCTCGCGGGCGGTCCGAGAAGATCTCGTGGCGGCTGTTCCGAAACTCCACGACCATTGAGTCGGGCAAGGGTCGTGTGACTTCGCGCAGGGACCTTCCGGATACGATCGGATCCTCTCGGCCATAGAGGAACAGCGTCGGGCATGTGACTTCCGATAGCAGGCCCTTCCAGTCCACATCGGTAGCCCCACGATCGGCCAGCATTCTCTTGTTCTTTCGCATGGCGTAACAGCGCCTGCTCAGGATCGCGAACTCCCTGGTCAGAGGATCCGGCGGCCTGAAGTAGTAGAACTCCAGGTAGCGCTCCTCGCGCTCCTCTTCCGATCTCGCACGATTCGTGGCCACCGACTGCGGATCAGCGCTCAGCCGCGATTCCACCTCCTCATCGGTCTCACCCACGGGACAGGATGTGATCACCGCTCGTTTCACGAGCTGCGGATAGCGCGCGGCGAGACTCAATGCAACGATGCCGCCAAAGGAGTGGCCGAGTACGCACGCGTCCCGTAGAGACAACTCTCGAATGACGGCCGCGGCGTCGTCCACGTCGACCTCGAGCCCGTAGCAGCTTCGATCCCTGGGAGCCGAAGACATGTAGTGCCCACGCAGGTCGAAGTACACCAGGCGGTAGTCGGGAGCCAGCACGGAGAGGCCAGGGTGAAGCGAGCGGTGATCCACGCCTGGACCCCCGTGGATGAGGAGTATCGGGGGGCCCCGGCCCTCCTCCTCCAGCCAGAGTCGCACACCGTTCACGGACAGGAACTTCCGAGTCGATACAGCGTATCCGCACGCAGGGAAGAAGGTGCGGCACCCATCGATCTCGTCCCAGAATCCCTGCTGGTGGCTCATCTGCTCTCCACAAGAGCCGTGATCACCGGATCACGCCGGAAGCCTGCTCCTGCGGGAAGTGGACCTCCGCACCGGTATCCTCGAGGACTTCGCCGGCTGCTTCGCCGATCATCGCAAGCCCCTGCTCGTCGAGCACTCCGTCCTCGACCTCGTCTCCCAGCGAGTCTACGGCCTCTGCCTCGGCCACGAGGATCTCAACGACCACGACGATCTTCGTGTGGATCCGTTGCTCGCCGCCCTCGTTGGCAGGCGGGATCCAAAGGGGAGAGACCGCCTCCGCGAGCGGGACCGGGGGAAGGCACTGGCCGGGAAGAGCACCCCGAGCCGTCTGGAGCTCACCGCGGAGCACGTGCCCGAGAAGGAAGCTTCTTCCACGGTTACTACCGCGAGTACTGCTACCTGCCGCTCTCCATCTTCTGCGGGGAGTTCCTTCTCTGCGCCCGCCTCCGCACCGCGGATCAGGACGCCTCCGCACCGCGGATCAGGACGCCTCCGCGGGATGGCGAAGGCCCAGTGCGGAACGATCCGGACGAAGCTCCTCGGATCGGAGCCCGGGTGAAGGTGACCGTGCGGAGGATCTGGGTCGCGATGTCGAGTGCTTACCCCTGCCAGGACCTCATATCGAGGATCCTCGAGAGACTTCAGCGGTGGCGACCACTGCCACACTGAATCCGCCGCCGATCTCCAGGATGCACATGTAGGCGGCGGGGTCTGCCCGCACTGGACGAATCGCGCCTTCGGCCCGCGAATCAGCCCGGTTGGGAACCCCCAATCGCCCCCCGGCACTCCCCTCGCAGCAGGGGAACGCCCTCCGGTGCCGCCGCAACCTCTGTTGAGTGCCAGGACACCCTCAGATTCGCGAGTCATGAGAAGTCCGCGCCAGGCGCACGACTGGTCCTCATCGGTAGTGGGGCCTGAGAGCTCCTGACCGCAGCCATTGTCCCTGTTCACTGTGGTCGCGGTCTCCTTCGACCCGCAGGCCTTGTCGTGCGACTGGCCGGAACTCTCGCAGTCCGCATCGGGGAAGAGGGCCAGGAGCCTCCAGCCCCTCCTCACCGCGGGGGAAGGAGGTTCCTCGATCCGATTCTCGCGGAGCCCCTCGATGAGGGCCGCGACCGCCTTCGCGTCGCTCGCGGGGACGAGGAGCCGGACATCGAAGGAGTTCGCGCCGGTGATGATCGGGTCGGTGACCTCGATGTTCTCGTCGGAGATGAAGCTCTCGTAGCCGTGGGCGTCGAGAACGGAGCAGATAACCTTCGCCTCGTTGATCGAGCCGAAGAAGACCGGCGCGAGCTCCCGGTACGTGTTCATCCTGATTCGGACCCGTTTCGTCGACCTCGGGGCGGGTCCCCGAGGAGGTCCGGGCATTCTACCCCGTCGGGGAGCACAACTCCTTCGCCGATCGGGCGGGAGGGTCGCCACGAGCCGAACCTCGTGGGCCCGTCCCGCAGGAGAGGGGCCGGGTGGGGAGGGGAACGAAGCGTACGGACGGCGGCGACCCGGGACGGAGCTCCCCCCGGAGGTATCCCTTCTCCTCGCGGCGCTCCGCGCGGGAGGTCCGCTCCGGCGATCCCGGGTAGGCGAAGAGGAGCTCCGGCCGCCGGGGATGCCGGAGCACCTGGTGGCGGTGGATGTGGCCGAGGGCCAGGTAGTCGAAGCCGGCGGGCACGAGGTGACGCGGGATCACGTCCCTTCGCCCGGAACGGAAGCAGTAGTCCGCCGGCCCGACGGTCGCCCCGTCGAAGGCCTGGTGGCAGAGGAGGACGTTCACCTCCCCGCGACGACCCGGCCAGCCGGCCCCGTAGGAGATCCGGGCCTTGATCGGAAGGCCCGTGTCGGCGTCGATTACCCGTCCGGAGATGTACGGGGGACGCGGGGCGGCGACCACGAGCCGGACCGGCGGCGCCTCCTCGCCATCGGCCACCGTGACCGCCCGGGCCGTGAGGGGCGATCCGGCGAAGACGATATATGGGCCCGGCGGCACGTCCTCGAGGAGGAACCGGCCGTCGGCGTCGGTGAAGGTGCCGGGAAGCGCAGTGGGCGGGGATCTCAGGAGATTGCTCCGGCTCACGGGGCCGCCCTCCCTCTTCGCGAGTTCACTCATGTTCACGCCGAAGTCCGTGGCGATCCTCCACACCCGGTGGCTCCCGACAGGGTCTCCATCCTTATCGACCACCGTGCCGGCGATGGTCCCGGGCCGGGGGAGGAGGACGACACCCAGCTGGACCACGCGGCCGTAAAGGCGCTCGACGCCGTCGATCCGGTGGAGGATCCGAGCTGGGGAGAGGGCAGCGCCAGGCGCGTGCACGAGGAGCGAGTAGCGACCTTCCGCGGGTGGTGGCGGCAGCCCGAAGCGGCCGTTTTCGTCCGTGACCACCCAGCTGTCCCCGAGCGAGAAGACCCGGTCGAAGACGCGAACATTGGTGAACCCCGGCTTGTCCTCGAACTTCACCGCTGGAGTGCTCCAGCCGTCGTCGGCCTTCTTCACAGGTAGCTTCCGGTAGACGGGAGGACCGGAGATCCGAACGCGCACGCCTGCGAGCGGCACGCCGTCCGCGTTGTGGAGGACGCCCTCGACCCATGGCTCCTCGATCTGCAGGTCCTCCGTCTCGGCCTGCTCCGGCTCGCCCGCTGGAGGCGGTATTGCCGCGACCTGCTCCACGACGGACGGTGTGGAAGGCGGCCCTGTGGAGGCAACAGGCTTCGGCTCGGAGCCGCCGGGAGGCGGAGGGGTGTCCCGACCCTGGTCGTGAAGAAGTAGAAGAACGAGGAGCACGATGATGACGGCGGCCGTGATCCAGCGGGGGCGGAACTCCCGAGTCATCCGACCATCATACCCCAGGACAAGGGAGCAATCGTCGGCAGGAGGAGTGTCGCGTGCGAGGGATGGATGAGATCGGAGAACGTGGCCAGCCGTTCCGATTCCGTCTGGATTGTGATCGTACGACGCCAAGTCGTGACGAACACGAGAGTCCGCGGAGGCCGCGGTCAGCGGAGCAAGGACGCAAGGGCCACCCGCACGAGCGCACGCTCGGACCTGTCGCGCGGGGCGATCTCACGGAACCTGGCGAGCACTTCCTCGCTCCGTCCGAGGGCCTCCGCCGCCTGCAGGGCGAAGTCGCGGGCGGCCTGAACCTCCCCCAGCTCGATCTGGTATCCCTCTCCCTTCGCGACCCAGTGCAGAAAGAGCACACTACACTCCAGCGCGAACTCGGGCTCCGAGAGCAGGTGATCGCGTGCCGCACGACTCAGGGTCCGGGGGTCGCAGGTGGACCGCCTCGCCAGATCGAGGGCGAGCTCGAGATGTCCGTGCCGCCTCGCGGTCGCGAACCAACTCCCCTCCTTCCCCGGGGTCTGCGCCACGAGGTCCGTCAATACCTCCGCCGGGTCCCGGTCCGGATACTTCGCCAGGATCGCCCGGTAGGTGGCGAGGCGGGTGGATCGGAAGCTCGCGGCAAGCGCGAGCATCTCGTAGGCCTCCTCGTTCCGCCCGGCCTCGAGGAGGATCGTCTCGCAGAGCTCGAGGACGGACCGGCGGCTTCCGGCAGCCCCGAAGGTCCCGCGCGAGTTTCGGGCATACTCCAGCGCGTCATCGACACGACCCAGCCCGGCGAGGGCCTGCACTCCGTAGTACAGGTGGCGCCGATGCGGATCCAGCTCAAGAACCTCGAGGACCTCCTCGAACCGTCCGGCCGCGACGAGGCAGGAGAGACAGGCATCGGTCCCCTGGTAATACCGGTTCCCGGGCCGCGTCCAATTTGCGCGCAACCAGGGGAGCAGGTTGTCCGCCCAGCTCGAGGCGCGCTCCGGCGTCACGCAGAGCTCGCCCCAGAACTCCCCGAGCGATTCCAGGTAGGGGATCTCATCGGCGAGGAACGCCCTCCAGAGGCGGTCGAGCCACACGTCCCGAGTGTCCTCCTCCGCGGGGGCGCCCGCAATGATCGGCACGAGGGCTTCAATCGCACGGTTCACCGCCGTGCCGATGGAGCCGGAAGAACTGTCGACCTGCTCAATCGCGGGAGAGACCTTCTCAAGGAAGAGCGCCGCCCCCTCTGCGCCGAGGACAGGGTCCTTGCGGGCCGCGCGGCGGATCTCCGTCACCGCCTCCCGGACGCGCTTCACGGCGGGCGCGGATCGCCAGCCGAAGGAGCGGGCCCGGAAGCGCGGAGCGAACGTCCAGCGGTGTCGCGGAGCCTTCCCCATCGACCGATACCCTACTCTTGCGACGCCGGGCCGGTCAAAAACGTGATGAATTCGGGACGCCTGGAGGCGAGCGCTCAGCGCCTAAGGCAGTGCGTGGGAGTTGCGCCTCTCAGCCGGGACATTCCTGAGCACCCGTGAGGTGGAGTTGGAGTTGCCCCGTTCGGTGGACAAGCGATCGCCTGGACGAGTGGCGGGACAGATGGAAAAGGCCGCGAACATCAGCGTCGTCATCAGAGCTACTTGCCGTACAGCCCCTCGGTGACGGCCTCGATCGCCCGGCGAACCAGTTTCGCCCTGTGCTCATCCGCCCTGGTTCCGGGGTCCTCCTCAAGCTTCTCCAGGACATCGAGGATCTCCGAGTTGCGCAGCTCCTTCGCTCTTGTGGTTGCGAACTCCAGGGCCACTATGCACCTTGCCACATCCGGGTCGAGGAGGATCTGTTTCACGATGCCTGCAAGATAGGTGCGCTCCGCCACTACGGTTGGCCGTGGCGACCTGAGAAGGCTCATCAGGTACACCTCCTCGCCGCCGGACCCAACGAAGTGATCACGGAGCAACTTTGCGGCCGCCAAATCGATGAGGGGACCGATGTCCCTCGCCCAGATCCTCTGCGTTCGACGATCAGTGAGCTGCAGAAACGCATTTGTCGCCGCCGATCGGGCTTCGTCGTTCGTCAGCCTGACGAGCGCCTTGAAGGCGAAGTCTCTCATCGACCCATCGAGAAGAGACACGATACGGTTCACCAGTGCTTCACTCCGTTCACCACTCACGGTTGCGAGAAGGTCGGCCAGGACTGCACTGGGCGGCGATCCCTCCTTCGCGAAGTGATCGATGTACTCGATGACTCGGGAATCCCGCTCCTCTGGCGATGCGAGTTCGACGAGGAGTTCGACGATCGCGGTCACGTCTCGCGCCGTAGCGGGGGCGGCCGTCGGGGAGGCTGCTCCCGCATGCAGAGTCTCGAGCCGCCGCAAGACGCGCGGGCGGAGTTCCCCCTCCCTTCCGGCCCTCAGCAGGGACTTCCACAGATCTCCGGTACCACCTGCGTGTGCCGTCGGATCCTCGAAGAGTCTGAGGAGTCGTTCTCGCGTGTCGTCGTGGGCCAGGATCCCTGAGCTGACGTTCGTGAGTCTTGAGAGCGCCTTGCGGTACGCACCGGCGTCCTCCCCATGCGCGAGCCTCTCGGCGGCCTCGAGCAGTGGAAGCAGCCTGGACAGCGGAATGGGGGGGCGCTCCACGGGCGCACGGATGGCCGCGCCCTCGGGTTCGTCCTGCGTCCCCGATTCCGAGACCGGTTCAGTTCCGGGTGGTCTTTCGGTCTCGGACACCATCGGAACGGTTTCCGCGCGGGGCTCGGGCGGAACGGACTCTGGCGTCCCGGGCCCGATCAGAGCGTAGAAGGCGCCCACGACTCCGATGAGCGCAGCGGCGACCAGGATCACGGTTACTCTCATGTGCGCCCACCCATGGGTGGGGTGGTTGGGGCGGGCGTCCACACGCCCGCCCCAGCCGTAGACGATCTCATTCTAGTTCGTCCGCACCGAGCGGAAGGAGTTGGGGCCGGTCTGTGTCGTGACTCCTCCCTGTGAGGAATTGCCCTGCCCTTCCACGTCGGCCGTGGTTGTTGTCCCAGCGGCAGTATTGTCGTGGTGAATGTGGTTGCTGTCGCCTTCAACCCCCACCTCGCTGTTGTTTCTCAGGTGGACGGTATTGTTATTCCCGTCCACATCGTTGGTGGTGGAACCCCTCAAGGTGATGGTCGCCCCATCCCCCTCGAACTGGTCACCGTAGGTGCCCTCGTAGACATCCACCGGAGTGGCTCCCGCGGTGACGATGTTGCCGTGGGCCGTCGTATACGTTTCGCCGGGGTTGACGGTATGGGTGGGGGCGGCAAGTGCGACCCCCATGAAGAGTAGCAGCACCAGGATTGCCAGTGCCGACGACGAGGTTCCTTTTCGCATTTCCCCTCCTTGATCGCGCTCAGTCCTGGTCACTGTGAAAGCGGCTGCATCCGACCGCCGGGCAGCGCCCTCTCCGCATCGACCTTCCACCTAACTAGAGGCGAAAACGGAGGGGGGGGGCAGGAGATCCACGGATTCTTCTTTGGATTGTACCTCCCAGGCCAGACCGTGCGGGGGTCGTTCCCGTTCCCGATGGCCCTGAGCATCTGATGTGTACGGCGGAAGAGCGTGCGTATCCCTTCGTCCTGGATCGGCCGCCAGGTATCGAGCCAGGTGCCGATCTCCCTGCGGGGCCATTCCCATAGGTACTGGAGGTGGGCTATCTCGTAGTAGGGAGGCGGGAGGCGGTCGAGGTATGTTGGTGCCCGATCGGCGAGTTCCCGAAGAGCGGCCCTCTCTTCCGGCGAGCGGGCTGCTCTCAGGATGGCAAGGTCCCGGGCTACCGTCTCATATGATTCGATCCGCGGCGGAAGAGGCCCATCCGCCTTCCCGCGGGCCGCGTCTCGGGCCAAGCTCGTGAAAACTCTGCGTGCCCAAGCCAGGGGGTATCGGACCTCGACACCGCGCAGTCACTCTTCAAAGAGGCGGGAGATGGCCGCACGTGCCAGATCGGCGGTAACAGAACCGCGAAGGCTGCGTTGCCTCGCCCAATTCCCCTCTGATTGGTGGTCGAACGGGCGCAGCCCTTTCGCGGACCTGGTGGCTTGTCTCCTCCTGGAGGCGATGGACCACGTTTCGGCTGCCACGTGGCGACGGGAAGGGTGCAGGGGGTACCGGGACTTCGAACTCTTCGAGAAGCTTCACGAACAATACGGCTTCGATCTGTTCGCGGAGTTCTTCCGCAAACTGCGACGCGACAGAATCGACCTGGGGAAGATCGGAACCGCGTGGCCGGCGCCGGATGGGAGACGATCCGCGTACGCAATCGCCTATCTGTCAGGTGTGGCGGGAGACAACCTCGCACGTCTGTTCCGGGAACACGGAGTCGGGCAAAGGCCTCGAGGTTGGGAACAGCGTCACCTGGGCATTCCCTTCGTGGAGTACGAAGTCACGCCCAGCGAGGTAGATGCCATTCTTGCCGCGCGGGAGTTCCTGTTCCGCGAGCCCCTGGATATCACGGATGCGGAGAAGCTGAGGCATGTGTTTCGGCGAGGAGGGGCATTCCCGCCGGGATCTCGCCAAGCCAAGCTTGACCGCGGCGCACCTGACTCAAGACACTAGGAACCGGTACAACCCCCCCCACACTTGCCCTCCAACTCCCCGCCGGGCGCAGGCTCAGCCATCTCGAAGGGGCAGCGTGAAGGTCGCTTGTCATAGCTCCCCCGGTAGAAGTGCGCGTCCCCCCGGCAGCCGCCCTGACAACTGTCAAGCCGCGTGCAGTCTCTGCACTCGACCGGAACCTCGTCCTCCTCTCGAGGACCACTTCGCAGAGTTCGTGCTCGTCCACGAAGAGCGCTTCGAGCGAACGGACGGTCCCCTCCGCAGCGTGGTCCAGCGATCCGTCGACGCCTTCCTCGCCTGCGGTCGCCCGGAGAACGGTTTCGCCCGGGTGGTCTGTCCGGAGTGCCGGGCGGAGTACCTCGCGCCGTTCTCCTGCCGGACGCGCAACTTCTGTCCATCATGCCAGCAGAAGCGGGCGCTGCTGTTCGCGGAGAAGCTGCGGGAGGAGGTCCTGGCGCCGGTCGCACATCGCCACATGGTCTTCACCATCCCGGTGGCCCTGCGCGGCCTGTTCCTCCGGGAACGCCCTCTGCTGGGCGTCCTGCCGCGGTGTGCGTACGAAACGGTGCGGCGGGTCTACCGGGAACTCCACGGCACTCGTGACGCGCTCCCGGGCATGGTGGCGTCGATCCAGACCTTCGGAAGTCAGCTCCAGTGGAATCCTCACGTCCACAGCCTCGTGTCGGACGGGATGTTCTTCCGCGGCGGGGACTT
>JAJRTE010000200.1 GCA_024278455.1 Myxococcota bacterium | reverse complement strand
CCTGTCGCGTAGCGTGGTCGTCAAGGGGATGATGGCCGAACCGGACAGTCCAGAGGCGGAGTTCATCCGGGAGGAACACGCGCGGCTCGTCGCGTTCCGGCACCCGTCGATTGCTCGAGCCTATGACTTCGGATGGGCGACCTGGCGTTCTCAGGGCGAATCGGAGGAGACGGTGACCTACTTCACGCAGGAGTGGATTCCCGGCCCATCTCTGCGTACACTGCGCAAGCGTCTCGAGCCCGACGCCATGGCGGCATGTGTGGCAGACCTCCTCCGGGTCGTGGCCTTTCTCCACAGTCGCCGCCTCGTCTGCCTGGATCTCAAGCCGGACCATATCATCAAGAGCCGTTCCGGCTGGCGGCTCATCGACCTGGACCAGGCCCGCATCGAGGATCCACTGGCCGAGGTACTGCCGGCCGGGACGTTGCACTACCTGGCGCCCGAGGTTCTTCTTGGCCAGGACGTGGACGCCCGCTCCGACCTGTACAGCGTGGGCGCGATTCTCCACGAGGCGTTGAGCGGCAGCCTGCCGCCCGTGGAAGGGGCGTCCATTTCGGAGATCGGCCGCCGGCTGGCCGCGTCTCCAGTCCCGGAACTGCCGCCCGACGTGGTGCAAAAGGCCCCGCGCCTGGCGGAGTTGGCCGCCCTGTTGCTCGCTCGAGAGCCCTCGGCCCGCCCGGCGTCCGCCGGGGAGGTCCTGGCATGGCTGGAAGGTCCCGCGGCGTCCTGGAAGACCGGTGCACCCCTGCCGGAATCGCCCTTGCTCGGGCGAGCGCGTGCACTGGAGCGCCTGGACAGTCTCGAGCGGGAGGCGGAACGGCAAGGGGGAGGCGTTATCGACGTGGCCGGGGGACCACTCTCCGGCCGCTCCCGCTTCCTGCGAGAAGTGACCAGCCGGTTGTGGTCTCGCAAACAGCCGCTGCTCGAGCTGTGCGGTCGCGACCACGCGCAGCGGGAGATGGCGTGCGTCCGCGTCATCCTCAAGTTCCTCGAGCATGCCGCGGGCATGCCGGGGTCCACGACGGACGCCCAGTCTTCCCGGCTATCCGGCCCTGCCGGAAGCGCCGCCCCAGCGCCCGGCGGCGCCCGCGAACGTGCCACCAGGGATGCCCTGGCCACGCTACTGTCTCTCGGCCGAAAGGCGAGCCGCAAAGCCAACACCCTGGTTCGCATCGTCATCGATGACATCGACCAGGTCGACGAGTTGTCCGCCCACGTCTTCTCCCGATTGCGCCACCATCTTCCCGGGAGCGGCCTGTTGTTCTGCGTGTCATTCCTCGAAGAACGGCCTCGCGGCGACACCGGAGAGGACCGGAGCGGGACTGCTGTGAAGCTCGAGCCCCTCGATGACGTGGCCATCCGGGCGCTCGCAGAAGACGTGCTCGGCCCGGGAAGCGTCCGCGAAGACGAACTGGGGCACCTGGCGGCCGTGACCGGTGGGGTCGCCGGATGGGTCCGGGAAGCGCTTGAAGCACGCTGGCGAGACTCGCGCGTCTCCTTCGACAGTTGGGCGCCGGCGGCAGAGGGGACGGTGGCGAGATCAGCGCTCGGCCTGGACCAGGATACCGCTTGGGTGGCCGAAACGATTTCGGTCCTGGCGCGGCCGGCGCCCTACCCGGTCGTGCACCACCTGGTCAGCCAGGCCGCGCGTCTCGAGGGCCGCTCCGGCGTCGATGTGCCACGCGCGATCGGGAACCTGGTTCGTGCCGGCACACTGGCCGAAGCCGGTGCCGGCCGGGACGGTACGCCATCGTACCGGTTCAACAAGGAGCCCGAGCGCCGGGCGTTCGAGTCGGCATTGGACGATAAGCGGCGGAAGGCGTTGCACCGGTTTGCCGCCGAAGCGATCGAACGGTCCGGGGCACAGGGGGGGCCGCACGAGGAAGGCGCTCTGGCTGCCCATTTCCTGGCTGCCGGACTGCCCGACAGGGCCATCCTCCCCTTGCACCGCGCCTACAGGGGCGCTCGAGACCGCTTGTGGCTCTCCGACGCCGGCCGGTATCTCGAGCAGCTCATTTCCCTCTCCAGCGCCCGGGAGCCGGACTGGCAGGAGTATCACGTCCAGCTCGGCGAGCTGTACTACGAACTGGGGCGGTACGGCGAGGCCCGTGCCGCGTTCGACGCCGGGCTGACCGCCTGTGCCCCTCACTCGGACGCCCTGTCGGCCAGGTGCATGGCCGGGCTGGCGCGTTCTTCTATCGCCCTGGGGGACTGGAACACGGCTCGCGACCGGCTCGAGGCGGCACTGGCCAAGGGCATCGACGCGTCGCCCGAGGACAGGCTGCGGTGGTGGTTCGGGCTCACCTGGCTGAGTCTTGCGAAGCACCAGCTCGACAAGGCCGGCGAAGCTTTGGCGCAGGCAGAAAGGGAAGGCGTGCCCCGGGGATCCTGGCTGGCCGTGGCACTGGCGCGCTACCAGGCGTGGGTGGCCTTGGAAGCCGGGGACGCCGGGGAGTCCACCCTGGAGCGACTCCGCAACGCCCTGTCGCTCTCACGGCAGACCGGTTACAGCCGCGGCGAGTCCGACATACTGAATCTCCTGATCCGCGCCTACGAATCCAGGGGCGATACCGGCGAAGCCGAGACCTACGCCCGACAGGCCGTCGCCTGCGCACGGAACGACTACGACCTGGCCCGAGAAGCCTCCGCGTCCGTCAACCTCGGACGCCTCCTGATGCGCAGGGGCGACCTGGCAGGCGCGCTCGAGGCGTTCGAGCGGGCGACAGAGATTCAACGCCGCCTGGGCAACGGTCCGGCGGAGGCACGAAGTTGCATGGCTTCCGCGGAAATCCTGATCGAGATGGAGCGTCCCCGGCGGGTCTCCGCCCTGCTCGAGCGCGCACGGGCACTCCTGGCCACCCAGGACCAGACCGCCGCGGGCACCGGGGAATGGCTCGATCTCCTGTACGCGCGCCTGGCCCTGGTGACTGGCGAACAGGAGACCGCCGAACGGATGCTCAACGCTCTCGAGCCCAGGCTGACCGATGGGAATTCCGACGAGTTGCGTCTCGCCTGGACGGCCGCGAGCATGGCGTTGCACCACACGCGGGGCCGGTACGAACAGGTCCTGGAGACCTATCGCGCCGTGCCGTCCGATCTCCACAGCATGACCCACCTTTTCGCCTGGAAGCGTATCCACGCACTGGCCGCAGACGCGCACGCCCGGCTGGCCGGGATCGGCGCACTGGCCGCGGCCGGGGCGCCCGGTCCTGGCGACCCGAAGGTGCAGCAGCCGAAACCGGCAGGGCCGCCACCCAGCCCGTCATCGGCGACGACCGGCAAACGCGCGTCGGTACGGCTCGAGTTTCCACGGGCAAGGACCGCCGCCCTCGATTCCCCCCTGGCCTGGATCGAGCGGACCAGGCGTCTTCTCGCGCTCACCGACGAGGACGAATTCCTGGCTGCCGAGCTGGCACGCCAGGCGGGCGAACTGCTCTTCGGTCGCGGACTGGTCTTCATCTTCGAAGGGGCCCGGCCTCTGGTGGTGAGCAGCCAGGGCATCTCCGAAGAGCAGGTGGATGACGTCTCGAGAAGCATCATCGAACGGGTGCGCAAGGAGCGCCGCTCGTTCGTGTGCGACGACGTGGTGTCGGACCGGGAGGTGAGCCGGTTGCGCAGTCTTCGGCTTGCCGGTGTTCGGAGCGTGGTGTGCAGCCCCATGATCCGCGATAACGTGTGCATCGGCGTCATCTACGTGGACCGGCAGCGGACATCCTCGAGCACGACGCGAGAGGCGGTGGCCCTGCTCGAAAATGTCGCCGGACTGGCGTCCGAACTGTTGGAAAGCGCTCGACGCCGGAAGCCGAGGCCTTCCCGTGGCCGGGACGACTACGGCATCGTGGGAGACAGCCCTCCCATGCGCCGGCTCAAGGCACAGCTCAGCGAGATCATCGAGGTCGATGACCCGGACCTCGTCGTCCTGCTCCAAGGCGCGACAGGCACGGGCAAGTCCCTGATTGCACGGCGCATTCACGAGCATGGCACACGGCGGGGCGGACCGTTCCAGGCCGTGGATTGCGCGGCCATTCCGGAAGGCCTCGTCGAGGAACTCATGTTCGGCCACGTGGGTGGCGTCTTCACCGGGGCGAGGCACGCCCGGCCCGGCTGGTTCGAGCAGGCCGAAAAGGGCACCCTCGTGTTGGACGAAATCGGCGAAATGCCCATCGAGCAACAACGCCGCCTGCTGGCCACCCTCGGTTCGAGGAAGTTCTTCCGGCTGGGCGACTCGACCGAACGCGACCTGGACGTGCACCTGATCTGCGCGACCAACCGGGACCTCCGGACCGAGGCGCGGGAAGGCCGTTTCCGGGAGGACCTGCTGCGCCGCATCTTCGTCAACGTCCTGACCGTGCCATCCCTGCAGGAGCGCGGCCCGGACGACATCACCCTGCTCGCTCGCCACTTCATCACGGAGTACCTCAAACGCTACGGTATCGTGCAGGCAGGCGACGGCCTCGTGCCGATCGAAGACTACATGGCCCCGTCCGCCCAGGCCTTCCTCTGTCGCCACGAGTGGCCCTGGAACGTGGGCGAGATGGAGAACCTGTTCCGAAACAGCGCGATCCGACGCCAACTCCGGTCCGGCGAGGAGGGACGGCGGCGGCGTATCACCGCGGAACTGGTCAAGCAGGCCCTGGTTCTCGGAAAACGGGCGGCGCCGGGGTCCGAAATCAAGGACCGTCCTGCCGGCAGCCATGCCGTTCGCGTCGAGACGCCCTCGAGCCACGGGCTGGACATGAGCACGGACGCGCAGGATCTTCCCCTCGACACCCCCTACTCGCACCTCCAGGCGGTGTGCGAAGCGTGGAAACAGTCCCACATCCTCCGGGTGTACGAGGCGTGCGGGCGCAAGTTGCTCCCGACCGCGGAACGGCTCAAGTCCAGCAGGGACGTGATCAGGCGCTATGTCAAGGGTGGCCGGAGCTGAGGGATGTCGTGTCGCCGCAGACGTCCGGGACGACGGTCAATCGACTCGAGGCCCCCGGGACCTCGAGGGTGTCAAGGAACCGAGGGTCTTGGACGCGATGGAACGCCAGAGGAACCAGAATCGCCGCCGTGGCGACTGGAATTGCTCGATGTGCGACTCCCTGACCTGTCCGGCCTGGTTGGCCTGTACGAGGATCCCGGTCTCGCACTCGAGGCACGTCAACCACTGGCCTCCATAAGCGAAGGTGTCGATGCAGACCGCGTGTCCCACCGTCGCGGGCAGCCCGTCCTTCATCGCGGTGTGCCCGCAAACCAGGGTTTTGCCGGACCTGTGAGGCCGGGGATCGTCCCACGACGCCCAGCGCAGTTCGATCGGCCCCTGCTCGCCGATGGGGACATCGTGACGTGGGGTAGCATGAGTGAACAGATGAGTCTCGGTCTCGTGGTAGTCCACCAATCCCTCGAGAAACGCCCAATGCGCCTCGGGAATGTGCCAGTCAGCGGGAGACGGCCCCTCGCAACGGTAGGAATCCAACGTATCGGTTCCACCGACGCACAGCCAGAACGTCAGGTCCTGGGGATGAGTCCGGACGTCGAGCAGCAGGTCTTCGTGGTTGCCTCGCACCGCCACCAGACGTGTCTCGTGCTGGAGCGCAATGAGCCTGTCGATCACTTGCCGGGAGCCAGGCCCCCGGTCGATCATATCGCCGAGGACCACGACGCAGTCCTCTCTCTCCGGCTTGACGCGGTCGAGAAGGGCCGCCAGCGCAGCGTCGGTTCCATGGATGTCACCGATGGCCAGAGTTCGCATCGCGATCGTTCCGAATGGCGCGCGCGGGCACTCGTAACCAGCACCTCGCGCGGCTGCGCTCATCCTGCCCGGAGGAGCACCGTGCCATCGACCACGCTGCCGTGGCCGGTATCCGGGAGGCCTGTGAAATGTACGTGCCCGATGACTCGGTGTCAAAGCGAATGTTTCCCAAGGGGTCCCGGGCGAGGCGGGACACTCGGGCACGGAGGGCGCCCTTCGGGTCACGGGCCACCATCCGGGTTGCGCCGGCACCGCATTGCCGCTAGACTTGGCACGACCTCTCGCGCACGACCCGAGGCCGGGCGGAGGCAGGAGTGAAGGGAACCATGCCAGGCCAGGAACTGAGGATCGACATAGCGTTTCCGATGGTGCGGGCCGTGTTCGCGGGGGAACGGGTGGAAGCGCCCTTCTCCCTCCGCTTCGAGCAGAACTTCTTGCTGACGGTCCTCGATGAACTCGACGAGTACCGTCCGGCCTTCCGCGAGCGCTTGCTGCTACCCGTCGGCCAGCAGCTTTTCGAGGCCCTGTTCCCCCCCCCGATCCTGGCCCTGTACCTGCGCGCCAGGGCCAAGGTCCGCCACGCACACCATCCCCGGTTGACCGTTCGGATCGTTTCGGCGAACAAACAGCTCCTGACCCTGCCGTGGGAATTCATGTACGACGCCCGCCAAGGCGTGTTCCCGGCGACCGCACTGGAAACCCCGGTCGTGAGGACCTTCGGCACTGTCCACGATGGTCTCGCCCTGACCCCCGAACCACCGCTCCGCGTTCTGCTCGCCGGTGCATGCCCCACCGAGGAGCCCGCGCTCGACTACGACCGCGAATTCGCGGCCATCGAGCAGGTCACGCGCGGATCCCAGGCCGAAGTTCACGTGATCCGCGACGCCACGGCGCGCGCCATCGAGAAGGCGGTCGGCGGCTTTCGCCCCCACATCCTCCACGTGGTGGCCCACGGGTTTGCGGACGCTTCGGCAAGCGGCTTGTGTCTCGATGACGGAAGCGGGTACACGCACCGTGTTTCCAGCGAACGGATCGAGGGTTGGTTCGACCGGTGGACGCCTCACCTGGTCGTGCTCAATGCCTGTGAATCTGGCAAACTCGGCGTTGAAACCCCTCGAGGCACCCTCCCGCTGGCGTTGCTTGCTCGAGGCATTCCGGCGGTGGTAGCCATGCAGTACCGCGTGCCCGATGCCGCGGGGGTCCTGTTCGCGGCACGATTCTACGACAAGCTGTTCAGCGGTCTGCGCGTCGAGGAGGCGGTTCAATCCGGCCGCCACGCCCTGCTCGCCAGCGAAGGGTTGCTCCAGCGTCACTTCGCCACTCCCGTGTTGTACCTCTCGCGCGCTCGAGGAGGTTCTGTCTGCGAGGTCTCGCACCCGGCGGCGGACCGCGTTCCGGACCCGTCGCACCGGACGCGATCTCCCTTCAAGTACCTGGACGCCTTCACCAGGGGCGAGAAGGAGATGTTCTTCGGGCGCAGCAGTGCGATCGAAGCCATTGCCACGTTGATTGCCACACACCGCCTGTCTGTCGTCTATGGGGCTTCTGGCGTGGGCAAGACATCGTTGCTGCACGCCGGCCTGGCTCAATCCATAGCCGAAAGCCTGTACCATGTCATCACGCTCCGCCTCGTTTCCGATCCGATCCGCGGCCTGTTGAAAGCCGTGGAAACCCTCATGGGCCAGGCAGGCTCCGCGCCGGCACCGGACGGCCGCGGGCGTGGAGGGTTGACGCCCCTTTCCGGTGGTCGAACGGCCCCGGCAGGCGATCCCTCGGTAGATGCCGACGATACCATCGTCGCGTCCCTGACCCGGCGCCTGCTGCTTGCCCAGTCGATGGAAGGGCGCACGCTGCTGCTCGTCGTCGACCAGTTCGAGGAAGCGGTCACGGTACTCGACGAGGCGTCACGCGAGCGTTTCTTCGGCATCGTGGAGAAGCTCTTTGTCAATCCGGAATTGCGCCTTCGTATCGTGCTGGTCGTTCGGGACGACTTTCTGGGTGAGCTGGACCGGTTCAAGGGATGGTTCCCCGCGATCCTGAGCAACCGTTTTCGCCTGGCGCCGCTCTCCGGCACCGAGGCTTGCGAAGCTCTCGAGGGTCCGCTGAACCTGGTGGGTGTCCCGTTCGAGCAGGAACTGATCGAGCGAATCATCCAGGACCTGGGTGCGCCACGGGTGGATCCTGCCTCGCTGCAAATCGCCGGCCACATTCTGTTCGAGGAGGCGATGGCCAGGGGCGACAGCGGCTTGACGCTGCGCCGCTACGAGGCTCTCGACGGCGTTCAGGGCCTGATGGAACTGCACCTGGGCCGCGTCGAGAAGGGACTGTCGTCAGGGGAGAAGAACCTCCTCTATCGCATCTTGCAGGTGTTCATCGGTGAGTATGGGACCCGTCGTCCTGTCGACCAAGCCCTCCTGGTGAAAGAGATCGACAAGCCGTGGATCCAGCTACGGCCATGGCTCACCCACCTCGAAGAGGCTCGAGTCGTCCGGACGGTAGAGTCGGATGGCAACAAGGAGGACGGGGCTGGTACCGGAAATCCGGTCTGGGAATTGAGTCACGACATTCTGATCAAGGCCATCAACCGACGGGCGGATTTCCTCGGATTCAGGACCGAGGTGGCCCGGCTGACCCGGCGGATGTGGGCACTGACCGCGGTCGCGGTCGTCCTGGCGGCCATCGTGGTGTTCGGCATCGGGAGCTACTACGGCGGGCACTACAGCTTGTGGCTGCGCGTGGTCGCCCCCCACGACGGCCAGTGGCACTATCATATCGTATCCGGCCAGGAAGCCTGTCGCATGTTTTCCGGCGGCGCCCCCCGGTACGAGACCGAGGGACATTTTTCCGGACGGGAGAAAGTGTTGTGGGTCATGCCGGTGGGCAACTACGAGGTGACATTGGAAGAAATCGGCGCCGAAGCGTCCGGGGACGACGTGCTCCGGTTCCCGGTGGCACTGGAGGGATTCGACCGCGAATCGGTGGTCTTCCCGCCCTCACCCGTGCTGACGTTCCACGGCCTCACGATGGTGTATGTCCCGGGAGGAAAAGCCACGCTCGGGAACACGTCGATGGCAATCAAGACCGTAAGAGGATCGACCGAAAAAACCGTGTCCATGGAGCCATTCTACATCAGCCGGTACGAGGTGACCCAGGGCCAGTATCACGAGTTTCTCGAGGCTTCCGGGACGCCCCCGTTGCTCGAGCACGAAGATGTCAAGTGTCTGGATGCCATATACGGCGATCCGGCTCCCCGTCCGGATCCAGAGGATTTCCAGTACACGGTGGGAGTCGCGGAGGCCCTGTGGCCACAACTTCCGGTAGTGAATGTGAAACCCGACGAGGCTCGAGCGTTCGCCGCGTGGCTGACACGACTCTCGAACGGGCGGTACCGCTTCCGGCTCCCGACGCCGGACGAATGGGAACTCGCCGCCAGGGGTTTCGACGGCCGCGAGTTTCCGTGGGGTGATTGCTTCTCCTACGAAGGGGCATGGACCAACTGGATGCCGAACGTATCCGAGGACCCGTTTCAGGAACTGGCCCCGGTGGGCAGCTTCCCTGACACCTGCTCCCCCTACGGGATCTGCGACATGGCCGGAAACGTAACCGAGTTCACGAGTGCGTGTGTCACTTCCGACGGACGCATAGCCGCCGCTGCCGGGCGCACGGACTGCCAGAACCTCGTGGTCCGTGGTGGCAACTTCACGCAGTTGTACTATGACGCTTTCCTGGCTCGCATCACGGTCGTGTCCCTCGACACATGTGCCTCCTCAATAGGGTTTCGCCTGGCCATGGACGTGATCGGGACCGATTGAGAGGCCTCGACGTGGGGGCCGGGCGCGTTTCCGGCCTCAGCCCCCGGGCCGAAAGCATGCCCCCCCTGACGTGTCGATGTCCCACGCCAACTCCGCCGTGCCCAGGACGCCGGCGAGGCGCAATGTCACCCGGTGGCCATCGAGCAACGCGGGGCCTTCCGGCGCGCTCCCGGTTTCTCCAGGCGCTGAAGGCTCCTGGGCTTCCCCGCCGCCCCCGCTTCTGGCAGGTTTCCAGCCAGGTCGCGGCGGAAACCGCAGGAGGTAGGTCCGGCCGAAGGACTTCACGTAGGGAAAAAAGTAGCCGTCCTCAACGGATGGCTCGACTCGAACCACCTGGAACGGCGCCACGGACACACCGCGATCGTTGAACAGCGCCGTGGTCCACACCCCCTCCTGCGGATCCAGGTCCCCGTGGCCGGGCTCCGGGGTCTCGATATGGACCATGACCGGTATCCCTTCCCCGAACCTGCCGGCGATATCCTGGCGCCACGGCGCCGAGGACTGGTTGTCGAGGTGATGGACGCGCGCATACTCCCGGGAGTATGCCTCGAGGAACCTCCCCGTGATCAGGGTGGCCTGTACCAACGCACGGGTGTCGAGCCGATCATAGAGCGCAGCCGAGCGCGTACTGGCCTCGAACACTTCGAAATAGGCACGCTCCTCGGGTTCGGTGGCGTCAACGAGCCAGGCGTGGCCAGAACAGCCCCCCAGGCTCGAGGCGAGTGGGCCGAGCAGGCTCGCGACGAGCGCGATGATGGGAGTCGGTCTTGCCATCGCCTTCAGACGTTTTCCTCGGACTTCTTCTTGATGATAATGGCTTTCTTGACGCCGACGAATTCCGGCGGTCTGGCCACGGGAGGAGGCGCGTAGACGCTCGCGGCCGCCGCCTGGCGCGAGGGGGCGGGGCGAGGCGTCGGTCCTGGCACGGATTCCCGTGCACCGTTCGCACCCGCTGAACGGACGGCCGCCGCTGGGGCCGGCTGCTGGCGGCGCGGAGACGGGCCGGACCGAGCCGCACGCGGCTTGTCCGCCCCTGCCTCGCCCGGCTCGAACCCCACCATGTCCACGGTTCCTTTGTAGGCCGCGCCTTCGTTGATGAGGAACCGGGGCGTCCTGACATCGCCAACCATGCGCCCGCCGGCAGCAATCTCCACCTTATCGATCGCCGAGACCGACCCGACGAGGATACCCTGCACGAGGATGTTGCGCGCCGACACCGACGACTTCACCTGTCCATCGACGGCCACCTGAAGGTCGCCCTTGATGGCGATCTTCCCTTCGACTCGACCCTCCACAACAACGTTGCCGTCGCCCTCGATGTCTCCTTTCACCAGGACCGCACTGCCCACCCTCGTATCGACAATGTCCGCGTCCACCAGATCGTTCTTACTCATCGGGCCTCCCCGCTCGACAAAGTTGGTTCGGCGTCATCGCTCCATGTCCACCGTACCCCGGAAGAGTGCGCCGTCGGCTATGGTGACTCGAGGCGCCTTGATGTTGCCGCTGACCCTGCCGTCGGCAAGGATCTCAATTCGTTCAGTGGCCACGACATTTCCGGCCAGGCTGCCCTAAATCGACACCGACTTGCTCTCGAGGTCGGCTTCGACCCGGCCCGAGTTCTCGATGATGATGTTCTCCTTCAGGAAGATCTTCCCCTGGACGGAGCCCAGTATGACCAGATCCTCATCGCCGTGGATCTCTCCAACGACCTGGATGGTATTCCCAATGACAGTGCTTGCCATGTCGCTCTCTTCTCCCATGGTGGGCGCTCACACGCGCCGGCAGCGGTCCGAGCGTCAAAAAATGACGAGGCGACCCGAGAACGGACACGTCGACCCCGGGAACGGCCGGCGCCCAGTGCCACGAAAGGGTCAAAAATCCCGCGGCAGCGGCACGTCCATGTCGATGGTGCCCTTGAACTTCGCGCCATCTGCCAGGTAGACGACCGGGGCATGAATATCGCCCACCAGCCGCGCGGTTTCGTTGATCTCCACCTTGGAGGTCGCCGTGACGTTCCCCCGGACCTCGCCATAAACGGTCAGCGCGTCGACTTGGACGTCGGCGATGACGACACCGGTCTGCCCGATTAGCAGGTGGTTCTTCAACTGTATCTTGCCCTCGACACACCCTTCCACAACGAGGTCTTCGGCCCCGGCGACGTCGCCCTTGATGAATATCCCCGACCCGATCGTGTACCCGGTCTCACTGGTCATGCGGCGCTCCTGAGCGATGGGCGATCCCGGCCTGCCCGGCTCGCCAATGGCGCGGCTTCGCGTCCTTCACACCCGGCCTTCCCGGCAGGCACATGCCGTGCCAACACAAGACTGGTCCCAGGCGAACCAGGGTCGAAAGTACAGCAAACCCCAAATGGTGTCAACCCCTATTCCGCGCTTGCCTGCCGTTCGAGCAAATCATCCATCCACTCGACAACGTCGGCGAAAACACGTTGCTTGTCCGCCTCGTTGAAAATCTCGTGGTACCACCCGTCGTAGACCTTCAACGTCTTGCGCTTCGTGGTCAGCCGGTTGAACAGACGCTCGGACGCGGTGTGGTCGGTGAGCCGGTCCCCGGTGGAAAGCAGGAAAAGGGTGGGAAGTTGAAGCCGGTGCACCGCTTGGGCGTTGGTGTCCTCGAGGGCGCCCACCATCTCGGTGAACCACCGGGTCGACACTCGATGGTGAACCAGCGGGTCGGCCATGTAGGCCTGCCCCACAGCGGGATCGCGCGCCAGGTGGTCAGGATCGATCTCGTTCCCCATCGACAGCGCCGGCCAGACTCGAGACAGTGCACGCCCAACGAGCGCCTTGATCACCGGCACCTTGAGGGACAATCCCAGGAGCGGATTCGACACGATGAGCCCCTGGTACCGCGCCTGGTTCCTCATGGCATACCGGATCGCGATGAGGCCGCCCAGACTGTGCCCCAGGATGAACCAATCGCTGGTTTCCGGGTACTCTTCCCGTGCCTGCGCCACGAAGGCGTCCAGGTCATCCAGGTATTGATCGAACCGCAATACGTGGCCCCTCTGCCCGCTGGACCGCCCATGACCCCGGTGGTCCGGGGCCACGACCAGGCGACCCCGCCCGGCCAGAAACGTGCCCAACGCCTCGTAACGGCCCGAGTGTTCACCAAATCCGTGGAGCAGCAGGACGGCGGCTCGAGGCTCCCCATCCGGACGCCAGACATGGCAGAACATCTCCAGGTCCGGAGCGACCTGGACCGACTTCGTACTCGACAGCACCTTCTCCACGACCACCTCCTGCACGGTTGGTTGCCATCGTTTGTAGCCCGTCTCACCGCCGCTTGTCAACAGGCTTTCAACGGGATACGCGCGCCGGCGGCCGATGACGGCTTCCGGGTACGCCGACCTGCTCCCGCGGCACAGGTGGCAAGCCGTCATGAGAGAGGACTCGGGCCTGCGTCTGTCTTGACCCTCCCCGCCTCGAGTGCTACCCTGACCTCAATCCCTTGGCTTTCCGTCCCGGGAAGTTGTGTGACGCAGAAAGGGCGGCGGTGCGTGCACCTCGAGGCGCCACATCCGCACACTCGTGGCAAGTGGAAACAGAAGGAGCGAACCGTGAAACCTGAGTGGCTGTCTTTTTGCTTGGCGGCCGGCCTGGTCGCCGTGGTGTCGATCGGATCTCGAACCGCCCGAGGGAGTGAGGACGTCCTGTTCGATCTCGAGGACGACTCGGCCTATGACATCTCCGACCCGGGCACGATGGAAATGTCCGGCGGAATGGCCCGCCTTTCCCGGCAGGTCCCCACCGGCGATGGCGGAGACGGGCCGCTGGTCGTCTCGGGAACGGTGGACCTGGCGACGACCGGTTTGGCGCCATCGTGGAACGTCGTCTCCTTCTCGTCGGACGCGGAGGGGCGAGCAAGGGCGACGCTCACCAACCCGGATGATGTCACGGGCCTCGCCGTGGGTGACGAAGTGCTCCTCATCGAACTCCAGGGAACACTGGCCGAACACGCCCGCACCGGCAACCACGAGTTTCTGCGCATCCTGGCCATCGATGGCGTCCAGGTCACGTTCGAGACGGCCCTCGCACAGACCTACGGGGAAGACCCGGACAACGGGGCACTGGGGACGACGCAGGGCTCTCACCGTGTCATGCTTCTGCGTGTTCCCCATTTCTCCGACGTCACGATCGAGGACGGCGGCATGCTCACCGCCCCGGCATGGGACGGATCCAAGGGGGGCGTCCTGGCGTTCCGTGTCGCCGGGACCCTGGTCGCCCAGGGCTCCGGGCGCATCGACATGAGCGGGCGGGGATACCGAGGCGGGGCCGACGGCCGGGGCAACGACGAGTACGCCCAATGCGGTGAAGGCATCACCGGCCTGGGGAGCAAACCTCCGGACAACCGGGAGGTCAACGGGACAGTCTACGTCACCTACCCCGACGACGGCAGCAACGGTGGTGCCGGCGGGGCCGGCGTTTCGCACGGGGCGGAAGGGGGCGGCGGCGGCAGCTACGGCACCCAAGGTACCGCGGGCCTTGCCGGTGTCACCGCGTCGTACCCGGATGACCGTGCCTATCCCGGCAACATCGTCGGCGACGCTGACCTGGACCGCCTGCTCTTCGGCGGAGGCGGGGGCGGCGCGGGCGACGCGGACAACGGGAATCCGCACGCCGACGGGGGCGCGGGCGGGGGCATCGTCTACGTGGCCGCGGCAACCATCACCTCCCTGGTCATCACGAACCAGGGCTACCTGGGCATGCTGGGCAACGGTGGGTCCGATTGCGGGTACGGCGTCGGCGGATCCGGGGCCGGAGGCGCCCTCCACGTCGTGGCCGGGACTGTCTCCGAACTACAACTCGACGCGAGCGGGCCGCCGCCACAAACCTATCCCGGCTGCGTGGCCTACGGCGGACGCGACCAGGGGGGCGGCGGCGGAGACGGTCGCATCCGGATCGACACCGAAAGCATCGACGGGTACGCGGTCGGCACACCCGAGGCCACCGAGGCGGCCAACGGCGCCGCGAACCCCGACCCCGGCTCGCTGAATGCCGGCTCGAGCGCTTATTCCCGCGGACGCCCCTTCGTCGCCAACCGGGATCCGTTGGCGCCTCCCACGCTCGGGAACTGGTCCGGCTTCTCCGCCGTGCCCGGCCCCGACCACGCCGGCTCCTTCGGTGTTCAACTCTCCGATGACGGCGGAACCACCTGGTACTACTGGGATGGGACGACCTGGACGGCCACCAGCGCCACGGACGGGACCGAGACCTGCACCCCCGGGGAGGCCGATGCTCACATCGCCGCCCTCACCGGCTCGAGCCTCTCGTTCCGCGTCTACCTCATCAGCAACGGACAGCAACCGGTCGAACTCGACGACGTCGTGATCTCCTACGATATCGACCCGTTCTATCTCGACCAGGACCAGGACGGCTACACACCCGCGGACGGCGACTGCGACGACAACGACGCCTCCTACCACCCCGGCGCTGACGAAGACCCCGGCAACACCGGCTTCGGAGACGGCTTCGACAATGACTGCGACGGCATCGTCGACGAGGGCACCAACCGGTACGATGACGACGGGGACGGGTTCATCGAACTCGACGGCGATTGCGACGACACAAACCCCGACATCCACCCCGGGATGACCGAAACCTGCGGCGATGGCATCGACCAGGATTGCGATGGCACCGACCTGGACTGCGGCGACATCGACAACGACGGCGATGGGATCACGCCCAACGAAGGCGACTGCGACGACCAGAACGCCGGGATCCATCCCGGGGCCGATGAGATTCCCTACAATGGGATCGACGAGGACTGCGACGGCAGCGACCTCGACGACGCCGACGGCGACGGCTACTCCGGCGGACCGCAAGGCGACGACTGCGACGACGGCGCTCCCGGTGTACACCCCGGCGCCGAGGAGTCCTGCAACGGTATCGACGATGACTGCGACGGCGACATCGATAACGGGGTGCTCACCACCTGGTACCTGGACCGCGACCAGGACGGCTCCGGCGACCCGGCCCAGGCCGTGACGGCATGCAACCAACCAACTCCTGTCTACGTGGACAACGGCGGTGACTGCGACGACTTCGATCCCGCCATCCACCCGGGGGCCGGCGAGACCTGCAACGACATCGACGACGACTGCAACGGCCAGGTCGACGACGGCCTGACCCAGTACACCTACTGCACCGACCTGGACGCGGACGGCCACGGCAACCCGGAACTGGCCTTCTCGAGCTGCTACCCCTCCCCACCCGAAGGCTCAGCCTCCACGTGCGACGACTGCAACGACGACCTCGAGACCGTCCACCCCGGCGCCCCTGAACTCTGCGACCAGATGGACCAGGACTGCGACGGAGATATAGACGAGGACATCACCGAACTCACGTACTACCTCGACGCCGACGGGGATGGATTCGGCACCATCGACCAGACCCTGTCTACCTGCACCGACACACCGGAAGGCTACGCCGCCAGCGCCGGTGACTGCAACGACGACGACCCGTCCATACACCCGGACGCCAGCGAGATCCCATACGACGGGATCGACCAGGACTGCTCGGGCTCCGACCTGACCGACGCGGACGACGACGGCTACGACGGCGGCACGGACGGCGACGATTGCGACGACACGGACCCGGATGTGTACCCCGGCGCCCTCGAGATCTGCGGAAACGATATCGACGACGACTGTGACGGCATCGATACGCCCTGTGCGACACCCCGGCCTCCAACTCCCACGCCGTGGCCGGCGACGCCTACTCCGCCAAGCACTCCGACACCAGCCCAATCCGGTACACCGGAACCAGAAACGCCGCTCCCGGCCTCGCCATCCCCCCTCCCCGCAACGCCGTCGCCAACACCGTGGCCCGGGGCCACCGAAGCACCTCCGGTCGCCACACCAACGGCCACGCCTTCGCAGACGCAGACCACGCCCACCCCGGCGGACACGTTCGCACCCGAACCCTCTCCGTCCGTGTCCCCGGATACCGGCGAAAGCCCGCAAGGATGCAGTTGCAACCAGGGGACGCCGGCCGGCTCACCCCGCGGGACACTGTTCGTCTTCGCCGGCGTCGTGCTGGTAACGCTGGCAAGACGGCAACGCACCATGTAGCCCCGCCCACAGCCACCAGGCTTGCAACCGGCCACGACCGCGAACAACCGCTCCTCCCCTCCGAGAATCTCAACGGTCCCGAGCGCTGCGTGGACGCGGTCTGGGACGTCTTCTACGTCGACTGACCGAGGGATACAGCCCCGCGCGCCCCGCATCGTTCCCTCCCAACATTCGTCAGAAAAACCGTTGACGACTCCGGGAAAGGGGCGGTACAATGGTCTCTGTTCAGCCCTTGGACATGCTGTACTGGCAAGTCTTTCCGGTGTACCTTTTCATCCGACGTGGAGGAGGCTGCAATGCGTGGAGTCGGGTTGCGATGGCTCGTTGCCGTTTCGGTCCTGTGCCTGGGGGCCTGTCACGAAGAGG
>JAJRTE010000013.1 GCA_024278455.1 Myxococcota bacterium | reverse complement strand
CGTCGCCTCCGTTCTGCAGCCGTCAATGCGGCCTGGGCCGAGGGCCGCCGTCCCTCGCCGCGTGCCGGGTGGAAGGCAGCGTTGCGGGACGGATTGGGGGAGAGCGTTCTACCGGAACCGGAACCGACGCCTGCCCAGCGACGCGAGGAGTCCAACATCGACTCCGCCCTACTTCGCGTTCGGCTACGCGGCATGCTCCCGCCCATGGAGCTCGGCCCTCGACAGCTCAAGGTCCTCCACAAATTGATCGAGCATGAGCCGTTAGGATTCGAAGGTGGCCTAACCAATGCTAAGTACAGATCCATGACGGGCGCATCAAAGGCGACCGCCACGAGGGACCTGACGGATCTCGCACAACGTGGACTCTTGGTCGAAGGAGACGCGAGCGGCCGAAGCACGCGCTACCGCTTCTCGATGATGCCTGAGGACGGGAGCTGACCCGGTGCTTGTCAACGAATCTGAGACAGCTCTGGTGTGAATTCTGTGTGCAGGGGGTCGCTCTCGCAGGCTGTGAGGCTCGGAGCCTGCATGGCGGAAAGCAGCCAGGCAAGAAGCCACCAAGGCGACCACGCCCCCGTGATCTGCACGCTCGACTGACAAGCAGTGCGCTCCCTTCCAGCCAAATTCTTGATTTGAGCCAGAATTCGTCTAGCGGCTTTCGCCGGGTCCCAATACGGTCCATCTGCGCCGGGAGAAGATGCGGTATGCTGCATCAACGGCGCTCGGCTCAACAGCGGTGATCGTTCGCACGGAGTTCTGCCGTTGAGCTGGTTCTTTGGCCTTTAACAAGGACCCATATGTTGTCTCGCCTTCTCGCCTTCTCGCCTTCTCGCCTTCTCGCCTTCTCGCCTTCTAGTCAGTAGCTCAGTCTGCTGCTGTCTCTCGCTCTCTGCCTTTGGGCAGACTCGGTTCGTCGACCCCAGTGCGACCACTGGCATGAACGATGGATCGTCCTGGGCGAATGCCTGGACAGACCTCACCAACGCCCTCGCATCTGCACAGCCGAACTCGTTCGTCCTCGTGGCGGAGGGGACCTACTTCCCATCGGGAGCGTCCGGTGGCGCCCCTAACAGGGACGACTCGTTCCGGCTCAACAACGGGATCCGTTTGCGCGGCGGGTACCTTGGTCTCGCCGGGGGCCCCGGAGCCTTCGTCACCCCAGGCATGCGGGACGGCGACATCGCGGCCACCATCCTCTCCGGGGACATCGGAGTCCCGGGTGATTCGTCCGACAACTGCCGTACTGTCGTCGTAGTGGAAAATGGCCCTTCTAGTCTTGCGAAGGCCCAGGAGCTGATGGGATTCACGATCGTGGGGGGCTTCGCCACGGATGCCGGGCCTGTTGGCCCGTGTGCTGGCCAAGTCAGCCCCGTCACGAGTGGTGGTGGTGTCTACTGCGAAGTCGGCGACATCGAGATCATCGAGTGCCGATTCGTTCGCAACTTCGCCAGTCAGAACGGCGGCGCCTTCTACTTCAATGGGAATCAAGCCAACTACTTCGGCGTCAAGGAGTGTGAGTTTCTTGGCAACGCCGCGGGACGTAGGGGCGGTGCCATGCGCGTGGACAATGCGGGAACCGGGGCCACAGCCGGGAGGCCAGACGCCAACGGCCTCGTGACCGCTGCTTGGATCTACAGCAACAAGTTCGTCGGGAACAGCGCAGGTAGCCGCGATCCGTTCGGGGCTTGCCCACAGCAAGGAGGCGGCGCCGTGTACCTGGGGCCGCGAGGCGGCGTCGCTGGGCCCGGCGTTCCAGTGGCCATTGCCAACAACACCGCGAACAGAAACGTGGCGCGGGGGCGAGGTTCGGTCTACTACATCTCAAGCAACGTGGGGAACCCGGTGATGATCTGCAATGACACCCACGGTGCCAACGTGGTCGTCTCGCCAGACCCCACGAACGTTGTCCCCGGCGGAGTCGTGTACTACGACAACTCTGGAGGCACTGGGAACACGATCTCGAACTCGATCATTTACGAGAACGATGATGTCATGGTGGCCAGTGACATCCAAGGCCCCGGAGCTGGCAACGTCGCTGTCATGCACAGTGATGTCTGGATACCCATTCCAGGTGCGATTTGGCCTGGGAACGGGAACCTGAGCAACCCCCCGATGTACGTGAATCTCTCGGGCGGCGATTTGCGCCTGATGTCGACCTCCACGTGTATCGACGTTGGGTCGGATGTGTTCCTGCTCCCTGACCATGCGGATCTGGATCGAGATCTCAACGTGGTGGAGCCGATCCCGCGGATGATCACCACCTCGATCCAAAGGATCCTCGACTTTGGAGCGCCTGGGTCGGGGATTTGTGGCGCGGGAGCGATCGTCTGTGGACTGGTCGACATGGGCGCGTTTGAGAAGTAGTCGATCGATGTCTGTCCCACCAGCACCGACTTTGTGATAGCTGCGGCGCTCTCACCGGGATTTCGCTCCTGCGAGCCCGGTGGGAGCGCCCTTCGTCTTGTTCCGCGCCCCATTCCACCGATGTCCTGGAGTTCTGATGATCTTTTCTCTTCTATTAGCAGTTGCCGTTCCGCCAGCCCTTCCTCAGCAAGTGCTTTACGAAACTCGGGCCTTCGACCCCTCAGGTACGCGGTCTGATAGATTCGGAATCTCGGTCGCGTTGT
>JAJRTE010000199.1 GCA_024278455.1 Myxococcota bacterium | reverse complement strand
CGTATCTGATGCCGAGCGATTCCTGTTGTTCAATTGTGTTCAGACCTACTTGGCGTTGGAACCGGAGGCGAACCAGGAGTATGAGCGTCTGCTACGGGAAGCCGGGAACGCGGAGGTACTGGAAATGCAACTGACATGGGCCGAGGAAGTCGAGCAGAGAGGGGTGCAGAAAGGGCTCCAGAAAGGGCTCCAGAAAGGGATCCAGAAAGGGATCCAGAGAGGGCTGCGCCAGGCATTGGTTCAATTGCTGGAACAGCGGTTCGGCGCGGTGCCCGATCGCATTCGGAAAGGTATCGAGGCGATCGACAGCGAGGAGAGGTTGCAGGAATTGATCTCCAGGGTATTGACCGTCGCCTCGATCGAGGATCTGGGCGTGTCTGGTTGATTTCTTCCCCTTCTCGTGTCCTGCCACCCTGGTCCCCGCCCCGTGAGACCCAACCCGAACTCCGGACACTGCCACGCTCCCCGTGCGCCGTCCAGTCGGGTGTGCTGCGGGCATCTCTTTCCATCGATCGACCCGGGCCTGGAGGCGTGTCGCCCATCTGGGCATTCCGGGCAACAATGGCTTGCTCACGGACAAGCGTGCACATCAGGGCCGGCGTGTACGTTCCCATCCCGAAACTCCGGGTACGACACACACTCGATCTACGACGAACACGCAACTCGTCAGACACAGATCTCGTTCGTCTCCGTCGCGTGTCTCTTCTTGACAGGATGGGCGAGTCGCGCCATTCTGCCTTGTCCACCTGGAATCGTACCGAGGAACCAGTCGTCCATGGAATTGTCGAGTCGTCTTCTGGCCATTGCATTGAGGGGCGGTGCGGAGTGGGTCCTGTACCTGCTGATCGCGCTGTCGGTGTTGTCCGTGATGATCCTCGTGGAACGGGTGATCGTGCTCCGTGCCAGCCGGAGTGACCTGGAGCGGTTGCAGGGGCTTCTGAGTCGGTTCGTGGCGCGCGGGGATGTCCCGGAGGCTCTCGAGGCGCTTGCCGCGGTTCGTGGTGTCGAGGCCAGCGTGTTGCGGCAGGGTCTCGAGCGGGCTGCGGCGGGCGCGGCAAGCGTGGAAGAGGTGATCGCCGGCCTGATCGGCCTGGAGCGCGGCAGGCTCGAGCGCGGAGTGGCGTTCCTCGGCACGGTGGGGAGCAACGCGCCGTTTATCGGGCTGTTCGGCACGGTCCTGGGTGTCATGAAGGCGTTCGACGACCTGGCTCGGAACACCGGTGGGGGCGCGGAGGTGGTCATGGCCAGCATCTCGGAGGCGTTGTTGGCCACGGCAGTGGGGTTGATGGTGGCGATTCCGGCCGTCATGGCGTACAACTATCTACAACGCCGGATCAAGCGCCGGATGTCTCGATTGACGGCCCTGTCGCACCTGATGATGGCGGGGCTCCGGGGCAGGCATTGAGCGGCGTCCGGATCGGGGAGGTGCCATGGCGGTATCGCTGGGTTCCGAGGAAGACGACATCATCGCCGATATCAACGTGACGCCCCTGGTGGATGTTACCCTGGTCCTGTTGATCATCTTCATGGTCACGGCCACCTACATCGTCACGCCCTCCATCCAGGTGGATCTCCCCAAGGCCGCGACCGGGGACGAGGCGCCGAGTTCCACGTTGGCCATCGTGCTCACCGCGGACGCCAGGCTCTACCTCAACGGCGAGGAGACGACCGAGGAAGCGCTCGCCGACGCGGTGTTCCGGGAGCACGAGGCCAACCCCGGCGTGCAGGCAATCATCAGCGCGGACAAGGACATAACCCACGGCTACGTGGTCAGGCTCATCGACCTGGTGAAGCTGAACGGGGTATCGCGGTTTGCCATCAACATCGATCCCGAGGTGGTCGACTCGGTGCGGTTGGGCCGAACGGCCTCGAGCGGGCCGGACACGGGGGGGGCGCACACGAGCGGGCTGGACACGGGGGGGCCGTAGGGCGTGGAAGCGGGGCGGACAGCGCACTGGCGTGTCCTGGGCACTGCCCTGGTGCTCTCCCTGGCGATCCATGCCGGGTTGTTCTTCGGTCTCCAGGCGTTGCCGGAGCGTGTGGTAGTGCCGGGACCCACCTACGTGGAAATGCAGGTGACGCACCGGCCGTCGCGGCCGGAGCGTTCCATGCCCCTGGAGGAGTTGCCGGCTCCGCAGCCGAAGCCGCGGTCGAAGCCCCGGCCCAAGCCCCGGCCCAAGCCCCGGCCCGAACCGGTGGTCGAGCGGGTCCCGAAGCCCGACATCGTCGAGGCCAGGCCGCTTCCGAACACCTTGGCCCCGCCGGAGCGGGATCTCTTGCTCGAGTCGCGAGCGATCGAGCCGGTAGCTGGGCTGACGGCGGAGAGTTTCGGGGACGCGGGGAGCGCCGCGGGAACGGCGTTCGGTGCGGGCAACACGTTGATGGCAAAGCCTGACGATACCATGGCACGCCCGGAAGACATCCGTCCCTACGCTCCGCCGGTGACCATGGCGGATGTGGAGACAGAGCCTCGACTGGTTTTCACCCCGGACCCGGTGGAGGTGTTTGGCGCCGACTATCCTCCCGAGGCCAAGGCCCGGGGGATCCAGGGGCTGACTCGAGTCAAGGTCTTGATCGACGAGAGGGGCCGTGTGGTCAAGGTCAAGGCGGTCAAGGGGCCGCCCTTGCTCCGGCAGGCCGCCGAGGCCCTGGCTCGGCGGTTCAAGTACGAACCGGCCACGATGAACGGACAGCCGGTCTCGGTCTGGTGGTACGAGTCGATTCCATTCAGGATAACCAACTGAGCCGTCCTGGACGACCGCGCGCATGAGGACATGACAGAGATTCGCCGCACAATCCGCCGATACGCGCTCCTGGCGATCGCCCTCGCGGCGACCGTCCCCGCCGCGGGTGCCTCGAGCCGGTCACCGTCCGGTGGCATGGGTGGGCAAGGCGCCGTCGACGGGGCTGGTCCTGGCGGTCCTGGCGTCGAGAGAGCCACCGGGACGGTCAAGGGCAAGGTTCTCGAGGCCGGGACGCGCAACCCTCTCGAGGGCGTTGTCGTGTTGGCCGGCGGGACCGAGTTGGAGACCGAGACCGATGCGAGCGGTGCGTTCCTGCTCGAGGATGTTCCGGCGGGCGTGGTCACGCTCAAGATCGCGCTGCCGGGGTACAAGGGAGCCAGCGTCGATCTGATCCTGGAGCCGGGCAAGGTCCTGGTGGTCAAGCAGTACCTGTTTCCTCGAGCCGATCGCCGGTATGCCATGACCGTGGAGACCAGGCGGGAGAGCGAGGAGGTGACGGAGCACAACGTTTCGATCGAGGAGGCGGGCAAGATACCGGGGACGTTCGGGGATGCGATCCGGGTCGTCCAGAACCTGCCGGGCGCGGCTCGGGTCCCCTATTCCCTGGGTTTTCTCATCATTCGCGGCGCTTCTCCGTTCGATTCCGGCTACTTCCTCGAGGGCATGCAGATTCCCAACCTGTACCATTTCCTCGGGGTGACAGCGGCGATCAACGCCGACCTGCTGGAGCAGATAGAGTATCTTCCCGGGGGGTACAGTTGCCGGTACGGGCGGCTGATGGGCGGCATCGTCAACCTGGACTTACGGGACATGTTCGGCGGCCCGGTGCATGGCTACGTCGACACGGACATCATCGACACCACGGTGATGGTGCGCGGCACGGTCGGAACGCGCTGGAGCTACGCGGTGTCCGCCCGGCGGAGCTACATCGACTACGTACTGGACCCGTTCGCCGCGGACTGGGTGGGGTACGAGATGCGGTTGCCCAAGTACTGGGATGCGCAACTGGCCGTGGGTTACCGCCCGAATGTCCGGACCCAGGTCAACCTCCTCGCCATGACCTCCTCCGACGCCTTTGCCGTGCTCGGCCAGGCCGGATCGTCGAGCAGTGGGCAGCCTACCGCGGAGTTGTCGTCGCAGTTCGCCCGTGTGCTGCTGCGGGTGCACACCCGGTTCAGCGATCGTCTCGCGCATACGCTCGTGCTGTCCGCGGGACCGGATTCGGAGTACTACCAGTATGGCTCCAACTACGTGGAAGGCACGCCGCTCTACTTTGCGGCGCGCGATGAGTGGGTGGCGGGGCTGGGGCCGTCGTTGCGCATGACCGGCGGGCTGGACGCCACGATGACGCGCCACCGATTCGACATCACGCTTCCCGGAACGGCGTCGAGCTTCCAGGGGGAGGCGTTCGCCTATTCCCCCTCCCCGTACCTCGAGGCCGAGTGGCGGCCGGCCAGCGCCTGGCGCCTGGTCACGGGATTGCGTACCGATACCTACTTCGTGCCTCGAGAGGGGTTTTCCGCGATCGTGGTCGAGCCGAGGTTGAGCCTGTTCTGGGAGCCTGGAGAGAGGATGGAGTGGCACGCAAGCGCCGGCCAATACGGGCAATTTCCTGACGAAACCGAGTTCTTCGACGATATCGGGAATCCCGGCCTCCTCCCGGCCAAGGCGCTCCAGTTCGAGGTGGGAGGACGGCGGGATCTCGGGAACCTCCTGTCCATCGAGGGGAGCCTCTTCTACACCGCCATGCGCGACTTGGTCACCGAGCCGGAAATGCCGCTCATCGACATCGAGGACCTGTTTCTCCTGCCCCCGGACAATACCGGCCCCGATCTGCCCTCCTACACCAACGACGGAATGGGGCGCGCCTACGGTGCCGAGTTGCTGTTGCGGCGACATTTCGGCGAACGTCTCTTCGGCTGGGTCTCCTACACGTTGACCCGCTCCGAGAGAACGTCCGCGCCCACGTCCGTGGTCGACCAGGTGCGGGAGGCGAAGCTGCAATACCTCGTGGCCCATGTGCCCGAGGAATACCAGGACGAGGTGCGTTGGGACCTGTTCGACTACGACCAGACCCAGGTGCTCACCCTGGTGGCATCGTATGATCTCGGCAACAACTGGGAGGCGGGAGGACGCTTCATGTACGCCACGGGGAACCCCATCACCCCCGCGTCCAACCGGGTCTTCGTGGTCGACACCGCCGGGTACATCCCGCTGTACGACCCCTTTGCCGGCAAGAACTACCAGCGCCTCCCGCCCTACCACGCGCTCGACCTGCGCGTTGCCCGGAAGTTCGTCTTCAAACGCTGGTGGCTCGAGGCACGGCTCGAGCTGCAGAACGTCTACTACCGGAAGAACATCGAGACCTGGTACTACCCTTACGACTACGGCGAAAAACTCTGGATCTACGGTTTGCCGTTCCTCCCCGTGCCGGGTTTGAGAGGAGAGTTCTGATGGCAACGACATGGCGACTCGCCGCGCTCCTGGCCGTTCTTCCGGCCGCCTTCGCCACCGGGTGTGAGCAGAACGTCCGTCCGCGGAGCCTGGTGGACCAGTTCAAGATACTCGCCGTCAAGGTGGAGCCGCCCGACGTGGGCGTGATGGGCCGCAACCGTACCATCCGGGTGTCAGCCCTCCTTGCCGACCCGACCGGGGGGGACGGTCCGATCGAGTACGCCGTCGTGGCGTGCACCAACTACGATGGCGTGGTAGGGTGCCTCGAGGAGGCGGCGCTCGTCGAGGAGTCCGACATCGAGAACGAACACCTCGATCTCTCCGAGGAGGAGTACCGGGAGTTCTTCACCACGTTCGTCAAGCGGGGCAGGCTCGAGACGCACGGACGCCACGCCGAGTTCTTCCAGGACATCACGCTGCCCATCGAGTTGAACGCGCTCATGGCCGCTTATGGCTACACGCAGGTCGACGCCAGGGTCTACGTGCTGGCCTGCCTCGAGGGTGCTTGTCCGGTCCTGGACGATATCGATGCCTTCCTGGCCGGGGACCCGGCTGCGCCGACCGGAGAAGAGCTGCTCTACGAGATTTCGATCCCCGCCGCGCTCACCTCGGGCGCGCCCATGGAGCAGTCCGCCCTGGCCAAGAAGTCCTATCGCGTCCTCCAGGAGAGAACCGACACGTCCAACGACAACCCCGACATCGACGCGTGGGAACTCGTCGACTGCGAGCAACTCCTCGACGCTGAACCCCAGACCACCCGGCAGTGTTCCATCGAGGCGAGCATCGATCCGGAGAAGTCGTTGCAAGTGTACGAACCATCCCCGGATTCGAGCCTCCTGACGCAGGAGGTCGCGGTCGTGAGGTTCTACTCGACCGCCGGCGAGTTGGTGCCGCACACCGCCCAGTTTTTCACCAACGGCCCGATGACCCAGGCCTCCACGTTGAAGCTCCAGCCGGGCGAGGACCCGGAGACCATCGATCTCTACCTCGTGCTGATCGACTCCCGGGGGGGCGTGGACTACCTCTCGCTGGAGGGTGTAATCGGGAAATCGACGGTTGTGCGGACCGGCGACTCGCCAACCGTTCGGGGCGAAACGCTCGCGCCGGCAGGAAGCGGGTTCTGAGATGAAAGTCCTCGTCATCGTCGTAGTTGTCGGGGCTGGACTGGTCACCCTCGTCGCAATGCTCGCATTCATCAGGTCGCGCATGCGGGCGATGACCCAGGTGCTCCGGGAGAAGTACGCGCACGAGGACCTGCTGAAGGTTTCCCCCAGGGCCAACTTCTTCGGCCTGGCATCCAAGGGCATGGCCCAGGTGCGCGGGAACGGTGCCCTCGTCCTTACCAGGAAAGGACTCTACTTCGAAATGCTGTGGCCGAAACGGGAGGTCGCCATTGCGCTAGTATCCATCACCGCCATCCGCACCCCTCGATCGTTCCTCGGGAAAACGGTGGGCCGGCGGCTCCTCGAGGTGTCGTTCCGCGACGGGGCGGGAGGAACCGATTCGGTCGCATGGTGGGTCGAAGACCTCGACGCCTGGGTCGCGCTCCTGTCGGAGATCACCGGGGTCACACGGGAGGGGTAGCGGACCGCGCCGCCTCGATGCCCGGGTCCTCTCTCAATGCTTTCTTGCCAATCTCGCACCCAGTTCGACCACGATCGCCGTACCGGCCAGGAGGGCCAGGGTTAGCGCGATGGCTGCGAGCGACAGGTCTCCAGCACGGTAGCCGGCGGCAAGAGCTGTCCCGAGCATACGGCCGACTCTAGGCCGGAACGCGACAGCGACCGCCACCGCGGTCGTTCCCAGGAGGAACAGCACCAGGTTGACGACTCCCAGGCGGTTCTTGGCCACGATGGTGCTCGAGCTGGTTGCGGACACGACACAGCCGGCGGCGGTGAGGAGTGCGAGCCCGGACACGATGACGGCGAGGACCGGTGCCGGGGACAGGTCGATACCGAGCGCTTTTCTTGCAGCGTGCGTCAGCACGGCGGACCAGGCCAAGGTCGGGAGCGTGGTAGCTGCGAGGATGCCGAGGGTCTTGCCCCAGAGCACCGTCCTCCAGGTCAGCGGCAGGGAGAGGAGGACGTCCAGGGTGCGTGCTTCCCGTTCTCCCGCGAGGACGCTTGCCACGGACTGCATCCCGACCGAGTGGTAGACGATCGCGAGTCCTGTCATCGCCAGGTAGAGCAGGAGCTTGACCAGCCACGGGTCGGGCGGCTCGGTGCGGGCGTCTGCCACCACGATGGTCCAGCCCCTGTCGGACATGCGCCGGAGCCGGCGCCGGCCGTTGAACGCCTCGATCCCTGCCTCCAGCCGTCGCGCCGCTGCGCGACTGTACACGAGCGCGGGGTCGGACACGATTTCGTAGCGCACCTGCTCGGGACCGAAATCGTCCAGCAGGAGGGCGGCGTCGTATGTGCCCGGGACGAGCGTGCGCCTGGTCGAGACATCGCGCGCCTCGAGCCGTTCGACCCGTAGCGCTGCGAACATGGTGGGGGAGGAGGCCGCGTCGTCCTGGGATGGTGTCGTGTCTGCCAGCGCGGGTGTCCCCGGGCGGTTCTCCACCTCCAGGCGTCCGCCGGCGGACAGGGCGAAGCGCGCGAATTGCCTGAGCATCCGTTCCGACGCGGCCTCCCGCTTCCCCGCGGCCCGGAGCTGTTCCACGAGGTCGTCCACGAGCGCCTTCTGAGCGCTGTCCAGTCCTTCCGGGACCACGACGGCTGCGACGCGGTGCCCGGTGGGAGATTCCTCCGGAGCGACCATTTGCAGCACGATCATCATGAACGACGCGATCGCGACCAGGAAGGCCAGGAGGATGCCGAGCAGGACCGGGGCCAGGACCAGGCCGGCGTAGGTCCATGTCCGCATGGTCACGGCTGCGTCGTGGCGGGCGATCCGGAATGCTCGAGGCAGCCTCATGCGGACCACCCCCTGGCCACCGATGGCAGCCTGGACAGGGCGAAGGCGGCCGCGATGGCGCTCGCTGCCAGGATTCCGGCGTACCAGTGCGCGGGCGGTGGCCCTTCGAACGCGCGGGAAAGCTGGTAGATGGGCGACCAGCGACCGGCGATGTCGTCCCCGATGATCACCATGGGAAAGCCGAGCATGAACACGAGTCCGTTTTTCCACCCCGCGCTCATGGCGTCGTCCATGTCGCGGCAATAGCGAAACGAGAGGACGCACGCGGGGATGGTGGCGATGAGCACCAGGAGGAGGAGCGAGAGCACCCAGGGAGAGAATCCCACCGCGAGGAAGCCGGCGACACTCGCGGCCTCGGCGAGAGTGACCTCGAGAAAGACGAAGCCGAGCTTGCCGCCTGCCAGGGCGACGCGGTGGATGGGCACGGTCAACAGCACTTCGAGGGTACGGCGTTCCCGGTCCACGACGAAGACTTCCACGGCGGCCACGGTGAGGAAGAACCAGGCGAACCCGATGAGGATGAACGGTGCCGCCTGGATGAGGCTGGAGCGGCCTTCACGCTGCGCCTCCTGGCTGGCCGACGCGAGGGAGACCAGAACGTCCCTGGCGGCCTCGCCCTCCGGCAGGGGTGGAAGACTCGCCGTCTGGCGCACGTGCCGGAGAAACATGAGGGACCAGAAGTCGTCCCGGCGGTGGACCAGGATGGTGAGGACGCTGCCCGAGCCTGCCCCTGGTCCCGGCAGGCGTTCGTGCAGCGATCCAGGTGGCGTCGATCCGGCATCCTCGAGGGAGATCCCGGTGTCGCCGGGCGTCCAGGCCAGCTCGATACCCACGGCGACGGTCCCTCGAGAGAACGCGGCCGCCGGGTCGTCCACAGGCACCAGGCGATAGTAGGGCTGGTCCGCGAGAGCCTCGAGGAGCCTGCCGGTGAACGCGGCGCGGCTCGAGTCGGGAGTCAGCCCGTGCTCCCGCACGGTGTAGCCCGCGGGCAGGACATGGAGAATGGCTGCCGGGTGGAGTCTTGGGACGTAGAAGAGCACGACCACCGTGATGAACGGGAACAGGACCGCGGCGAGCCAGAAGCTCACGGGCGCAGCGCGCGTGTGCCGGAGAAACTCGGCTCGAGTCACCCTGGCGCTCTCGATCCACAGGGTCTGGCGGTCCAGGGTCGTCACGGCGCCTCCGTCCCACTTTCGGGGTCGTCGCCGGTGTCATCCCTGCTGTCGTCACCGGAGCGGGAATCGGCGACCGCATACCGTTCCCCGGTGACGTTGAAGAACACGTCCTCGAGGCAGGGTTCTCGAGGTGCTATGCGGGTGATGACGATCGGTTCCGGGTGGGCTTCGATGGCGTCGAGCAGTGCGCGGAGCATGGCGTAGGGGTTGGCGCTGGTGGAGAAGGTGAGCGTGACGCGGTTGCCGTCGAAAGCTGCCGGACGGGAGACAGGGAGGGCCTCGAGGGCCCTGGCGACGGGTCCCGGGTTCCCGGCGAAGTGCACGTCGATCAAGACCTCTTGGCGGAAAGTCTCGATGAGCGCCCGGGGGGTCCCCTCGGCGACCACTCGGCCATGGTGCATGATGGCGACCCTGTCGCAGACCCGCTGGGCCTCGTGCAGGTTGTGGGAGCTGAGCAGCACCATCTTGGTGCGTGCCTCGGCGCGGATCCAGCCTCGCACCTCTCGGGACGTGTTGGGGTCGAGTCCGTAGGTGGGCTCGTCGAGGATCAGAGCCGGGGGGTCGGCGAGCAGAGTCCGTCCGAAGGAGAGCTTTTGGCGCATCCCCTTGGACAGGTTGGAGATCTTCTCCCTGGCCCGGTCCGAGAGTCCGATGCGGTCCAAGACTGTCCTGGCGCGGGATCGGGGAATGCTCGAGAGGTCGCAGAAATAGAGGAGATAGTCGAGAGTCCGCATCTGCTCGTAGAGCCGGTGTTCCTCCGGGAGGAATCCCACCTGGCGCTTGATGGCCAGTTCGCCGGTTTCTCCGTTGACGGCGATGCGGCCCGAGTCCGGGCGAACCAGTTGACAAATCAAGCGGAAGAGCGTGGTCTTGCCGGCCCCGTTCGGTCCGATGATGCCCGTGATGCGACCGGGTGCGATGGTCAACGTGACATCGTCGACGGCCGTGATACCGCCGAACCGCTTCGTCACCGCCTGAATCTCGATCAAGGTGGCGTCCTTTCGAGCTATCCGCCTGGTGCCGTCCTGGGACGCGAGTGGCCTGGAGCCTCCGTGCCAGGGATCGTCGGGTAGGGTAGCATTGAATGGGGCGGGCTGCAACGCCCGCTCCCGGGGGTTGGTGGGGAGGGGCACAACCAGGGGCTTGCGCGGCTGGTTCGGGCATGGTAGCCTGTCGGCATGACGGGGTCGGAGCTTCGATGCGGTGGCAGCCACGTGTCGTTTCGAGGTATCCGGCGTGCAGGCGGGAGG
>JAJRTE010000198.1 GCA_024278455.1 Myxococcota bacterium | reverse complement strand
GCGCGTCTGATCAAGCTGCTGATTCTCCTGGCGATCTCTCCGGAACCGCGCCCCTACTCGGTGAGGACCCTCGCCCAGGCCTTGCTGGTCCGCGTCAGCCGTATCGATCCGGATGTCAACGTGCGGGCCGTCCAGGAAATCCTCGAGGAGATGACTGCTCGAGGCGCCTACGTGGAGCGCGTTCCACGGCTGCCCGACGGCGCGCTGTCCCATGACGATGTGTACCGGATTTCGCTCAAGGCCGACCTGAACGTCCTGGTGAGTAGGCGCGTCAAGGCGGCGATAGCTTCGCTCGCCGGTGCGCCTGCCCTGCGAATCCACGAAACGCTCACCCCGGACCTGGAACTCGAGTCGCTGCCGTTCCGCCACCTGGTGGGGCGCGGCCCCCAGTCTTATGTCATCCAGTGGCAGCGGACGCACCGAGAAGGCCTGGTGTCACTGGTCGGGCTCCACCAGCTCGATGTAGCCGCGTTGATGAAGACCGTCGACAGGCTCCGGAACGAGGAGTTGGACTGGGCGTTGTTCATCGGCGTGACCTACGAGGTCGAGGCCCAGCAAGGCCACCTGGAGCAGACGCTGCTTCCAGCGCTGAGGCGGGTCAAAGATCCCTCCGCCCGAACCGTGCTTTTCTGGCTTCCCCGGCCCATCGGGTTCGATGGCCAGGACGGGGCCTTCCTCAAGGAGACCCTCGCACGCAGGGCCGTTCTCGAGAACGTCCGGCAGGTCGCGGGCTCCTCCCAGGCACAGGCCTTCGCCGCCTTGTTGGAGAAAGACCTCGAGAACGACCGACCTCGAGTCGAGGGGATTTTCCACCGTGCCTACTACCAGGGGAGGCTGGTATCCATCGCCGGAGACGAAGAGGACGTGTCGACCCTGGGCAGGCCCTTCTTCGAACAGACGCTGCTCGCCGTCATCACCCCGGTGCTGGCTGCCAGGTTCCCGGACCATACCCTGTGCGCCCCGTTGGGCCGGCCGCCCAACCTCGACGATGTCCAGGCCATCGTGGAAAACCTCTTCCGCACCGGGGCGTACCAGCCACGACAAGGGGACTCCGACCGGCTCGCCACGAGGCTCGTCTCCCTGCTCCGCCCTCTCGGGCTGCTGAAGAAATCCGGCTCCCTGTTCACGCTCTCGGTCGACACCACGAAACCGGGACCGGCCAGGGCGTTCCTCCAGGAATTGGCCGAGACACCCGGCCCGCTCGCTGACGTGGCGCACACCCTGCGCAAAGGCACGTTCGGGCTCATTCCTCCCATGTTCCAGCTCCTCACCCTTGGTCTCGCTTTCAGCGGTGCCATCACGTGCTACAGCCAGGGCAGCCGCAGGGACCCCGCCCAGCTTGCAGCCATCACCTTCGGCCAAATCGACGCCGTCGCTCGAGGAGAACTGGTCACGTTCGATCTCAAGCCGCTCGCCGACCTCCCGTTCTTCCCCGAAAAGAAACCACCGAAGGGTACACTGACTCCCCAGAAACAAGAACGGACCTGGGAGGCCATCCAGGCGGCGAAACGGGAACTCAACCGCCTTGCGGACGAAATCCGCCACGGGATTCGGCGCGTCCCCGAGTCCCACCGCTCCCGCTTCGACCTCGACACCCTCTCGGACCACGCAGCCATGCTGGAACGACTCGCGGCGACCGCGCGACCCGACATGACGGCACGGAACGGTATCGAAGCCTTCGTGCGCGCCGTGCAATCCCTGCCCGCATGCAAGGAAGCCTACCTCCACCTGCGGGAGGCCGAGAGATTCTTCAACGAGAGGATGGGCCGTTATCTCTCGATCAACCGCTACGTCGAGGCCGTCGGGACGCTCCCGGATGGGCTCGAGTTCGGCGGGCTGCGGCAACGACTCGAGGAGGTGCGGGAGGGGCTGGAAGACCGGGACCTCCCGGTGAACAGTGCCCGGTTCGCCCGTGTCGAGGCGGCGTTCCGCGCGTTCCAGCAGGCCTACGCCGACCGCTACACGACAGCACACGAAGCCGATCGCGGGGCAGAGAGGTTCGCTCCATACAAGGCACTCCGGCAGACCTCCCGCTATCGCCTGCTGGAACAACTGGCAGCCATGGCCAGCCTCGCCGCTGATGACCGAAAGCGCGCGCTGGACAGGCGTATCGACGCCGTTCTCAACCTTCAATGCCCCGTGTTCAAGCCCGACTTGCTCCTCTCCACACCCGTCTGTTCGTGCAAGTTCCGGCCCGGCTCGTCTGCCACCCTCGAGCCCGTCGAATCCCTGGACAGGTCGCTGTCCGAGGCCAGCGTCCACTACCTCGAGGCGCTGAAAGTACCGAGCCACCTCGAGGCGATGACGCGGGCAGCGCACGAACTCCGGGAAGTCGGCGACGAGGAGACGGCTTCCAGGCTCGCCTGCCTGGTGGAAATCCTCGAGACGACGACGATGGACGGTATCTCCAGGGAGGCCCTGGCGTCCCTGGTCGAACGGCTGTCAGCATGCCTCGATGCCAAGGTCCTCCAGGCTGCCGACGCCGCATTGAAAGGCGTCTCCCGCGTTCGCGAACGCTGCCTCGAGACGCTGACCGCACGCCTGCGGGACCGGTGTCTGCCGAAGGAGGAGGCGCTGGCCGAATTCCGGGCGTGGCTCGAGGAGAATGGCGAACCGGCCGGGCAGGTGACCCACTACCGGTTCGTCCTGGAGGATTCTGGACAAGATTGACGCGCGCCGGCGTGGAGACGGACCTACCAGCGCAGGATAGAGGAGGCCCAGGCGAAGCCGCTTCCGAACGCGGCGATGGCGACGAGCATGCCGGGCTCGAGCTTTCCGGCCTGGACGGCGTCCCACAGGCCGAGGGGGATGGTGGCAGCCGTGGTGTTCCCGAACTTCTGGATCGTATGGTGGACCCGCTCGAGAGGCACACCGAGAACCTTCGTCACCATCTCGTTGATCCTGAGATTGGCCTGGTGGAAGATGAACAGGTCGATGTCGCTCGGCTTGAGATTGTTGTGGTCCAAGGCCTCGTGGACCGCCTCCGGCATGCGCTGCACGGCGTGGAGGAAGACCGCCGACCCGTTCATCTGTGGCAAGTGCTCGAGCCGGTCGATGGCTTCGTGAGAGATGCGCGGACCGGGGTAGCACTGGCCGGGCGCCTTGCACCACAGCTCCTGCGCGCCCTCTCCGTCCGTGTGGAGGTGGGTAGAGAAGACGTGAGGGTCTTCGAACCCCACCTCTCCGTCGCACGCCCCGAGCACGACCGCCCCGGCCCCGTCGGCGAATAGCACCGCCATCTCTCGAATATGGTCGAACGCTTCCATGCTCTTGGAGAAGAGGTCTGCCCCGATCAGGAGGATCTTGTTGCACATGCCGGTCCGAATGTAGTTGTCGGCCATGGACAGTCCGAACACGAAAGCGCAACACCCCTGCCGCACGTCCCAGCAGGGGATGTTCTTGATCCCCATTTTGCGTTGAAGGAAACATGATGTCGCCGGATTCTCGTGGTCCGGTGAATTCGTGGCGAGCACGATCATGTCCAGCTCTTCCTTGGACACTCCTGCGTTCTTCAACGCCTCCTCGGCGGCCCACATAGACATGTCCGATGTGGTCACGTCGAGTTCTACCCAGCGACGTTCCTTGATGCCCGATCGCTTGGTTATCCATTCGTCAGATGTGTCCATGTAGGTGCACATGTCGTCGTTTGTGACCACCCTGGGCGGGAGGTAGGCACCGACACCGAGAATTCTTGAATGTCGAAGGGTTGTAGCCATGTCTTTTGCGTCCTGGTGCGGTTGGGGGTTATGGTCGAGGTGCACCGGTCGGAACGAACGCCGATCCGCCCGCCGGTCGAGCGGGTACATGATGCCATCCGCGGTGGTCGTGCGCCACAGAAAACTCGTGGCCGGCCGCAGCGTGTACGCCGCCCCCCCGGCGAGATTCATCTCGAGGTCGCCAGCGAGCGCCGCCATGCTTCGAGGAGGCCGTCGAGATCTCCCCGGAGCACGTCACGCAGGCGGGCCACCGCGGCGCCGGTCCTGGGGTCGCGCGCCCCGGAACCTTCGATGCCATAGACTCGAGCCGTCTCGGTCGCGCCCTGGGAGTGTTCCAGGTAGCCTCGAAGGTCACCCACGATGTGGCCCAGCGTCTCCTGGTCCTGCCCGAGGAACTCCAGCACCATCCCGCGGCCGGGAATCTCGATCCGCGCTGCGAAGGCAAGAGCCAGGTCGAAGGGCCCCTTGTTCTTCTTGATCCGCCGAATACGCGGCCACGGGGCGACGCCACCGGTGCTGGTGGCAATCACCTCGATGCGGACGCGCAGATCCGAAGCCTGGTTCCGCACCAGGCGGTGCACGCCGTGCTCCATGGCGAGCACTGCGCCGGCTCCGGGTCCCTCGACCTCGAGCACAATCCTGGAGAGTTCCCCGTCCACGTTCTGGCACGCCACCGCCCTCGCGTGGAGCCCGAGCTTGCTGCACCAGGCGAGTTCCATCCCGGTCAGGTCGGTGAGCCACTTCGTCGCCGGCAGCAGAGGGTCGACCTTGGTGAGCAGGACCCAGACTGTGCCGGCCCCCTCCTCGGCCAGCCTCTCCTCCCACTGGCGCAATGAGCGGGCCGCGTCCTCCAGGGCTCGAGCAAGAGGTTGGAGCGGCGCCCCAACGTTCTGAACCTCGGCGCGAGCAGCCTCGAGGTCCCGGATGGGACCGGCAAGGCGCTCCCCGGCCTGGATGGCCACATCCAGCTCCCGGTATCGCTCGATGACCTCCCGCGCCTTCCCCATGCCGCTCCACAGGTCCTCCTCGTTGATCCTCTCGAGGAGCCGCGCCGCTTCCTCCTTGAGCGATTCGAGGTCCTCCAGGCGCCGGGCAGCGTTCTTGAGCACGCCGTCTGCCTCGGCGAGCAGGTGGGGCTTGTCGAGCGCCCGGGCCTTTTCGGCGGCCCCCACGGGAAGCACCACCAGTTCCCTGTCGCGACCGCTCCGCGAGCGGCTCGCCAACCTGGCCGCCACGCGATTCCGCCTGACAGTGATATGGAAGCACGCTCCAGACGGTGCAGCAGCACGTACCATCGCCTCCGCAAGCGCGGTGGTCACGTGCCGCTCCACGATACGCACCAGGAACCGTGCGCCGTGTTCCGGGTCGTATCCGTGGGCCGTAATCCAGTCCAGGACCGTGTCGTCCACCTCGAGGAGGTAGCCGCGGTGCTTGAAGCCGGTGCGCTGCTGGATCTTCTCGAGTTCCCTCGACGCGATGGTACGGATGTCCTCCCGCGTCAGGGGGAAGAAATGGACGATCTGGTCGAACCGGTTGAGGAGTTCGAATCGAAATGTCTCGGCGAGCGCCCGGTCCACCTCTCGCCGCAGACCCGGCCGGTCCTGCGGTCTCGCCCCGAAGCCCATCACATGGCGCCGGTAGGCGTCCGCTCCGGCGTTGGACGTGGCGATGATGATCATCGAACGACAAGAGACGAGTTCCCCGGCCCCGTTGATGAACGTGCCTTCATCCAGGAGTTGGAGAAACCGGTCGTGCACGACCGGGTGCGCCTTTTCGAATTCGTCGAGAAGAAGGACGCCGAAAGGCTGGCCGGATATGCGGTGCGAGAGGACGCCGCGCCGGCGAAGCTGCGATGCACTTTCCGCCGAACCGAACAGCACGTCTGCGTCCTCGGCACCTTGGTAGTCCGCCATGTTGAGCCGGAGGAGCCTGTCCGGGCTCCCGAACAGGTACTCGGCGAGCGCCCGGGCCAGTTGGGTCTTCCCCACACCTGCGGGCCCGACGAAGAGCAGGGCCGCGAACGGGCGCCGGCTGTCCGACAGGCCCGCCTTGATGAGACAGACCACCCGAACGACCGCGCGCACCCCCTCCGGCTGCCCGAGCACCTGCCGGGCGAACCGTCCCTCCATCTCGTCGATGTCCAGAGCGACATCCGGATCGATCAGCCCACGGGGTACCCGCTGACTCCGGCAGAATCGCGCTATCACCGTTCGCGCCGTCACCGGGCTCCCGGGAGTATGCGCACTCCAGGCCTGCTCGAGGAGGTCGATCGCCTTTCGAGGCTGCCTCGAGCGCGCGAGAAACCGGTGTGACAGGCGCAACGCCTCGTCGATGGCCTCCGGGAGGAAGTCGCCTCGCCCGCGCGCGCCACGCGCCTCGCTCCACTTCTCGAGGATGCGGCGGGTCTTGTCGAAAGAAGGCTCCTCGATCGGGAGTATCACGAACGCCTCGGCCAGGAACTCCGAACATTCCAGCATCGTCCTCATCTGGTCGAGGTCGCCCTCCCCGAGGATCGGATTCGAAAACCGGAGCGCGAGCGCATGGAGCAACGGCTCGAGGTCGCCGCTGTAGGCGGCGTCGAGGTCTGAGAACCAGGGCACGATGTCGTCACCGGCAGCCACCAGGGCATCCACGAGTTGGCGCATGCTCGGACGCAGATCATGGATCGAAGAGAGCCCGGCCAGCTTGTGCCGCAAGGAAAACTGGAGAACCCGCTTGCCCTCGAGGCCCGGAGTCCTTTCGCCGCCTGCCGCCAGCCGGACGAACTCGAATATCGCCGCGGTCCGTCCGACCCCCGATGGCCCCGCGACAATGGGATGTTTCCCCGCCGCAATCATGTCAGACAACTGCTGCAACGTGTCGTCGATCTCGAACGCCGGCGGCAAGTCGCCTGCGTTGGCCGCCGCGGTCAGGTCCCGAACCGTCCACTCCTCGATGATCTCTTCCGGGCGCTTCGTGTGCTGCTTCTCGTCCTTGCTCATCGTCAATCCTCCCGAACACGAAGGGACCCGGCCCGCTGGCCCCCAGCCACCGTGATGTGGATTCGCGCGGTCCGCGCCACGGGGAGTCATGGTATCATGACGGGAGCCCGCCGGGGCGGATTTTGGTGGAGGCTCCACGACACCGGTACTATGATGCTCCGGGTGTCTGTTTCGGAAAGCAAAACGAGGTGCAACATGCCTGTGGACCTGTTGATGCGTGCCGATTTCCTGATCCCCCTGGGCCCCGCGGGGGCCCGTGACCGGCGGATCGCCGATGGCTACGTGTTGGCTCGAGGCCGAACCCTGCTCGAGGCCGGCGCCTGGACCGCCGATGTCGCAGATCGGCTCATCCCCCGCGTTCTCACCGGTGCCGTGGATGTCATCGGCGGCGCGAGCCCCGACGGGACGCCAGCCAGGCTTCCGGGAATCCTGATGCCGGCATTGGTCAAGGCGCACGGGCACGACCATGAGTCTCCGATCATAGGCGTCGCCAGGGACGAACCGCTGGCCGACTGGCTGGATCACGCGGTCAACCTGTTCACCGGGTTCATGGGCGAGCAGCGTGAGGAGCTGGAACGGGCCTTCGGCCGGTCTCCCAACCTCGTGACCTATCGCAAGGCCCGTCTCGACGACCTGGCCTACGGTATCACCTCGAGCATGGTGCACCACTGCAACCACAACAAGTATCACATCGAGGAGATTTTCGAGGCGAACCGGGAGGCGGGAACCCGGATGATCGTCGCCGCCGGCAGCCAGGACCGGCACTACGACGACCGCATCCTGGACACGCCGGAAGAGGCGTTGGCCAGGCTCGACGAAGCCAACGAGCGCTTCGGCGACGGCGACATGTTCCAGGTCATCCCCGGCCCCGACCAGTTCTTCTCCAACGGACCGGACCTGCTCCGCGCGCTCAAGGACTGGGCCGACCGCAACGGGACCCTGGTACACATCCACAGCTCGGAGGAGCCGAGAACCACCGCCTGGTTCCGCGAAACCTACGGGATGACCCCGGTGGCCTACGGCGAAAGCATCGGATTCCTCGACGAACGCACCATCCTCGCACACCAGGTGAACTGCACCGGGGAGGACCTCGAGATCATCCGGCGGACCAAGGCGCGCGTCGTCCACAATCCTCTCGCCAACACCATCCTCGGCTCAGGCATGCCGCCGGTCATCGATATGCTCGAGAAGGGTATCCCGGTCGCCATCTCCACGGATGGCTCCGGGAGCGCCGACAACCAGAACATCATCAACGCCGCCCGGCTGGCCTCCCAGTTCCAGAAGGCGCTCCACCAGAACGCGCGCCTGCTCACCGCCCAGGATGTGCTCGAGATGGTGACCTGCGTGCCCGCCGCCATGCTGGGCATGCATGTCGGCGAGTTGACGCCCGGTCGCGACGCCGACTTCATCCTGGTGGACACTCGAGCCCCCAACCTGACCCCGACCCGCCTGGACAACTGTGTCGAGAACCTCATCTGGGCGGCCAACGGGAATGAAGTCCGGTACGTGGTGGGCGCAGGCCGGGTCCTCGTCGACGACTACCGGTTCACCACGCTCGACGCCGAGGAGATCAAGAACCAGGTCCAGGACCTTTCCGAACGGTTCGCCAAGTACCGCCGGACGGCACGAGAAATCCAGAAGACCGGCGCCAGGTCGAACGGCCAGGAGGCGCCATGAGCCGTTGCGTGGTGACGGGCGCTGCAGGATTCATCGGTTCGCACCTGTGCGACGCCCTGCTCGAGAAGGGGCACGAGGTACTGGGCATCGATGCCTTCATCCCCTACTATCCCCGGGACATCAAGGAGCGCAACCTGATGAGCGCCAGGCGCTCTCCGCGGTTCAGCTTCCTCGAGGCCGACCTGCGGACCGCCGACCTGGCCAAGGCATTCGAAGGATGTGATGCCGTCTTCCACGAGGCGGCCATGGCAGGACTCATGCGGAGCTGGAGCGACTTCGAACTCTATGCCGATTGCAACCTGAACGGCACACGGCGGGTGCTCGAGGCGGCCCGGGATACCCGGGTCCGCCACGTGATCCACGTGTCGACCTCCAGCGTGTACGGCAAGGTGGCCACCGGGACGGAGGAGTCGGCCCCACGACCGGTCTCGCCATACGGCGTCACCAAGCTCGCCGCCGAGCACCTGTGCCGGGCATTCGAGGACACGTTCGGTGTCCCGGTGACGATCCTCCGCTATTTCTCGGTGTACGGCCCCCGGCAGCGCCCGGACATGGCCTACCATATCCTGATTCGCGCGTTGCTGCATGGGGAGGCCTTCGTCATGTACGGCGACGGCCGGCAGACACGCAGCAACACGTTCGTCGCCGACTGCGTCCGGGCGACCCTCGCCGCCTTCGAGCAGCCCCGGGTCAGCGTCGGGGAGACGTTCAACGTGGGAGGCGGCGAGGTGGTCTCTCTCAACGAGGTGATAGAACTCCTGCAGACCCTCACCGGGAAGCGCCTGCACATCGAGCGCCGCCCATCCCGCCCCGGAGACCAGGCCCACACCGCGGCCAACATCGACAAGGTCACACGGGTGCTCGGCTATCGACCCACGACCGGCATCGCGGACGGGTTGCGCGCACAGATCGCGTGGCACCGGGAATCAGCGGTCTCGAGGGGCGGGCCGGCGCAGGGAGCGTCATCCAGCCTTCCCGGTCCCTCGTGACCCCCGGCGGACGCACGAGTCCTCCAGTACAACCCCCTGAGCCGAGGCAGCACGTACCATGCCGAAACCTCTCCAATACCTCCTGCTACCCTGGGCCATCGCAGCCATTGCCGCCGGCGGGTGCGACCGGGTGCCACCGGGCCCCGCCGCTTCTCCTGCCGGCGCAGGACATCACCGGCGCACCAACGCCTCGACCGGTACCGGTATTCCCGGTCCCGTCGGAACCGGCGAGGTGCGAGCAAGACCGTCCAGCGTGCTCGGGCGATCCGACAGGCGCGCTCAGGCCACCATCCTGTTCGACGCCCTGGACCGCGCCGACATCTCGGGTCTTGCCGCCAGGATCACAAGGGGAGACGCCCCGGTCGTCACCACGACGCTCTTGAGCATGAACTTCGACGACCATGCGCTCGGCGCGCTCGAGCCAGTCGTCGTTCACGGTCCGGCCCGGCGGCACGGGAGGGCCGGCAAGCGAATCCGCGCACGCACCGAAGGCGGGCAGCGCGCCTTTCTCGGGGACAGTCTCAGGCTGACGAGGACCGGCGGGGAGGAGTCCCGGGCCAGGACGCCGCTGTTCGAGGTCATCCCCGGGCACACCTACGCGTTGACCTACCGGATGGCGGTCTACCGCTACTCGCACAGGAAGAAGAAATACCAGCGCAAGCCTCGAGTCGGCCAACCTATCCTTGAACTGTTCGACCTGCATGGTCTTTCGGACCACGCGATCGATAGCCTGCCAGACGATTCCCCGGTGCTCCAGGCGGCCCGGGTCGAACCTGCCGATGGGCTGGACCCCCCGGGGGTGGAGCGGAACATCACCTGGATGGCCCTCGGAGACACTTTCCGCCCAGGTCCCGGTGCGACCCACTTCCGTATCGCCTTCGCGGTCACCGGCGTGCCTCTCAAACGGGGCCAGGAGGTTTCCGCGGAGGTGTGGTACGACGACGTGGTACTGACGGATGTCTCGGGCCCCCCTTCCGCGCAGCACCCCATCGACGGTGCACCTGGCTACACCGCGGTCCACCCGCTCCAGCTCGAGCTGCAACTCGCCCATCCCATGCGCCGGAACGCGACCGAAAAACGGTACGGGATCTATGCGCCCGCCCCATCGACCCTGTCGTTCGACGTGGCTGTGCCGGAATCCGCCATTCTGCGTTTCGGACACGGCTTCCTCCCGGAACTCGCGACCGGAACCGGCGACGTGGCATTCGTTGTCACGCTGACCGACGAGGCCGGGGAACACCACACGCTCTACGAGTGGAAGAAACCGCTCGAAGCCCGTTTGGACCACTGGATCGACGCCGAGGTGGACCTGAAAGCGTTCGCCGGGCAACGGGTCAGGCTGGCCCTGGAGACTCGAGGCCGGCCTCCCGGCGACACCCCGCTGCTCGAGGCACTGTCCCGGGCTCCCGAGGGCGGGATGGTGTGGAGCTTCCCGGTCCTGGACAATCCGCGGGCACCGGGCAAGACCGTGGTCCTCGTGGTGTGGGACACGGTACCGGCATCGGCGACATCGCTCGGAGGCAACCATCGCAGGGATATCACGCCGCGGCTCGAACAACTGGCGGCCATGGGAACCACGTTCGACCGTGCGCTGGTACCATCATCCTGGACGCTCCCGTCGTTCGCGTCGATGCTGACCGGGGTGCCTCCCCTGTCGCACCGTGCTGGAGAACTCGATCCCCAGACCATTCGGGGGAAGAAGCCCCTTCCTCGCTCGGTCGTCACGCTGGCCTCCCGCCTGCGTCGCGCCGGATGGGAGACTCGAGCCTGGATCAACAACCCCTATCTCATGCACCACTTCGGCCTCGACCGGGGTTTCTCGACCTACATCGACTACGACGCTCGCGAAGCCTACCGAGCCAGCGACAAGGCCGTGGCCCAGGCCATCGACTACCTGTCCGCACCTCGAGGCCACGACCGGTTCGTGTTCTTCCATTTCATGGACGCACACGGTCCTTACCTCCCCCATCCCGAATACCGGGAACGGTTCGCGCGCATGTATCCGAGCGGCAAGATCATGGGAGAATCGCTCGGCGCGTTCTACCGCTCGATCCTCCTCGGCCGTATCACCTTGAACGACGAGCAGAAGAAGGGATACCGGGAGTTGTACGACGCGGTGGTGGCCTACACGGATCACCAGACCGGGCGCCTGTTCGACGCCCTCCCCCGGTCGCCGGGAGGAGACACGCTGTTCATCGTCACCGCGGACCACGGCGAGGAGTTCTGGGAACACGACCACTACGAACACGGCCACACCCTGTACGACGAACTCCTCCACGTGCCTCTCGTCATCGCGGCGATGGGAGAAGACGGAGCGACGGCGGCTGCGGGTCACGCCATCGCCAGCCCGGTGTCCCTCGAGGACCTGGCGCCCACGATTCTCGCCTACGCCGGAGTGGATGAACGCCCCCTGGAGGACCTACCCGGGCGCTCGAACCCCGGGGCCGAGATGTCGCGTGCCATGGATACGACGCCCGCCCACCCGGTAGCGTTATCTCGAGGAAAGAGCGGAGCGACCCCTGCCCCGGTACCCCACCGGGAGACGACCGGGTCGCTTCTCCCCGCCCTGTTCGGCGAGGATGTCCCTGCCCACCGCACGTTCTTCAGCGCGTTCACCCTCTACGGCCACCAGCGGCTGGGTCTCGAGCGCGACGGCTGGAAGCTCCTCTACAACCAGAAGGGGTTGGGCCGGCCGTCGTCCCGGTCCGGCGAGCCCATCGCTCCGATTGAACTGTACGACCTTCGCAGCGACCCCGGCGAAACGCGCAACCTCGCATCACGGAGACCGAACCTCGTCGCCGCGTACCTGAACGACCTGGCCGCCCGGTACCTCGACGCCCAGAAGGGCCGCCTCGTCCTGCTCTTCCTCGGCGATTCCCTGTACCGGTCCCCGGCCACCCTCACCGTCACGGTCCGGCTCGACCAGGGTCCCCGCTGGAAAAAGAAGGTGCACGACCTCGTCTGGCCGGCACCTGGCGTGGGCTCCGAGACCCTGGAGGTGCACTACCGGGAAGCTCGAGACCGATCCCAGGTCTCCTGCACGTTCACCTCCTGGAAGGCCCTGCTCGCGTTCGAGCCTGCTATCGGGAGCGGGCCGGCCCTGGTCCGGATCGAACCGGACGCAGCGGTGGAAATGGAAGTCGTCACCCCGGACGGCACCCGGCGCAGCGTCGTCCGCGGTCCGGAACTGGTCGCTCCCGAGAGGATGCCCCTCCCCCTATCCTCCTACCTCGAGCAAGACCTGCGCGACAACGCGAACCGCACGCCTCGACTGGTGATCCTGTACGACGTGGGCGGGGAGGAGGACGGCCAGGAGAACTTGGGGGAAGATGCGTCACGGCTCGAGGCCCAACTCAAGGCCCTGGGCTACGTGGAATGACGGCCGCGCCAGGAAGGCATTCTTCGTAGCCCTGCAAGACTGTGGGTGGAGGCAGTGGCCCTGAGAAGAGATCGCTTCTCACCAGGGCAAGCGACAAAGGTTGGCCCTCTTCAACGCCGTCTACGTGAGGGATGTCT
>JAJRTE010000197.1 GCA_024278455.1 Myxococcota bacterium | reverse complement strand
GGGGGAACGCACGGCATGGGCAGTTAGGAGCAGCGGGCAGGGAACAGCGGGCAACGGCCGCGGATGCGACGGGAAGATTTCCAGCAGTCACGTCTCTGTTTGACGCAAGCTAGCATGGTGGGATGGAAAGGGCAACCGTTTTGTCACGCCATGGCCCGACATCCTGCCCGGCGTCCGTTTTCGGTTTACGTTTCCACGGAACGGGTATATCATGCAAGAGGTTTCATCGTGCCATGCGCGGCACACACTTCTGCACAAAACGGAAGGGATTCGACCATGCTTCGTTCGATGCTGCTGGCCGCAGGATGGATGATCATCATCACACTTGCCGGGTGCGCGGGCGGCGGCGCCGGCGACGATGACGATGACGCCGTGGCAACGCCGACTCCGGCGACGGCCATCGACGCCGACGGGGACGGCTACACGTCCGACGAGGACTGCAACGAACAGGATCCGGAGATCCACCCTGGCGCCACCGAGATCTGCGACCAGGTGGACAACAACTGCAACTCCCAGACCGACGAGGGGTTTCCCACCGAGACCTACTACCCCGACCAGGACGGCGACACCTTCGGCGACAGCGACGGGGAGGTGAGCGCCTGCTCCGCCCCGGACGGGTATGTCACTCGAGGCGATGACTGCGACGACACGAACGCCGATGTGAATCCGACGGCTGTCGAGGTTGCGTGCAACGGCGTGGATGAGAACTGTTCCGGAATGGATGACGATCATCCGGACAGAGACGGAGACGGGTACGACATCTGTGAGAGCGACGTGGCCGGGTCCGATGGGCTGGAAATCGATTGCGACGACACGGTGGGCAAGACCCATCCCGGAGCGGCCGAGTCTTGCGACGAGCGGGACAACGACTGCGATGGAGATGTGGATGAAGACCTGCCGCTCAACACCTACTACCTGGATGCAGATGGGGACTTGCACGGCACACCGGACGAGACGATCGAGGCCTGCGGGCCGCCAGCCGGGTACGTGAGCAACGCCGATGACTGTGACGACGACAACAGCACGACCTTCGAGGGGGCGCCCGAAACCCTGGCCGACAACATCGACAGCAATTGCAACGGCTATGCCGACTGGCTCATCACGGTGAGCGCCACGGGCGATCCCGGGTACGCTGGCGATGGCGGGCCGGTCAGTGAGGCATCGTTCAACGAACCCCACGGGCTGGCGATCGACCGGGCAGGCAACATCTACGTGGCCGACACGGGCAACCACGTCATCCGGAAGATCGACACGGACGGAACGGTCACGACCATTGCCGGCACAGGGAACGCCGACTTCTTCGACGGAATCGGAACCTCGGCGGCGTTCGACACCCCCACCGGGCTCGCGTGCGACGGGTTGAACCTCTACATCGCGGACACCGGCAACCACCGCATTCGCAAGTATGACCCGCGCACGGAACTGATCACCACAGTGGCCGGCAGCGAGACTCAAGGCTATGGTGGAGACGGTGGATTCGCGATGAATGCTCAACTCTCCGCTCCCCAGGGCGTCGCCATCACCACAACGCAAGACCTCTACATCGCGGACACCGGCAACCATGTCATCCGCATGGTCAGTCCCATGGCGAACCCGGCAGCGACCCCCATCATCGAGACGATCGCAGGCAACGGAAGTGCGGGCTACGACGGGGACGGTGGTCCGGCAAGCGACGCTGTTCTGAACGCGCCCGCCGGCATCACGGTGGATACGAACGGCACGATCTTCTTCGCCGACACCGGCAACCACGTCATTCGAGAGATAGAACGGGGCTCTATTCGCCGGTATGCGGGCACCTATGAATCTTCGGGATACGACTCCTTTGACGAAGGTACCACGGCGACCTATGCGTCGCTCGACAGCCCCACCGCGATCACCTTGAATACTTCGAAGGTCGTGTTCTTCTGTGACACGGGCAACAACCGCGTCCGCCAGGTCACGGCCGACGTTGCCGAAGGGTATGTCCTCTGGACCGTGGCCGGAAACGGGGAAACCGTCGACGACACCGGGGCCGCTGGTGCAGCCAGATCGGTGGCCCTGGATTCTCCCCAGGGACTGGTGATCGACGGCGATGGCAACCTGTGGATAGCCGATACCGGCCACGGTTGGATCCGGATGCTCATCCCCTGATTCATCGGCGCGTCGTTTGTCCTTGCGAACAGCGGGGAAAGACTGGTGCCGCGGGGACGAACGGAGGAGGAGGCTCACTCGCTGGTCATGATGAACTGGGGCTTCATCTCGAAGCTGGCATAGCGCGGCCGAAGCCGGTCGGTGTTGTAGAACCGCTCCACGTCCACGGTCTTCTTGGTCGCTGTCACGACATCCACGGGCACGTTGTCGTAGCGCCCGTTCTTGAGGACCACGAGCCGGCCATGGATGCGTTTCAGGATCAGGTCCAGCGCCAGGTTGCCGTAGGCCATGGGCACGATGGAGTCCACGGCATCGGGGTCGCCGCCTCGCACGAGGTAGCCCAGCTTCTGGTTGATCACGTTGATCCGCCGGCCGCCGTTGAACTTGGGGGAAAGCTCCTTCAGCCTGGCGGACACCAGGTCGCCGATGCCGCCGAGTTTCTGGTGGCCGTAGGCATCCTTCTCGGTGCTCTGAAACACCATCTCGCCACCACGAAACATGGCGCCTTCCGAGACGAGCACGACCGAGTACCGGCTGGGGTTCCTGCTCCTGTCATGAACGAGGAGTTCGGTCAGGCGCTCGATCTCGAACGTGTACTCCGGGATGACGCACCGGTTGGCTGCCCCGGCCATGGTGGGCAACATGGCGGTATAGCCCGCGTACCGGCCGAACACCTCGACTACGAGGAATCTCTCGTGGGACCCAGCGGATGTGCGGAGACTGTTGATCATCTGGATGGTACGAGTCACGCAGGTGCTGAACCCGATGCAATAGTCGGTGCCAGGGACGTCGTTGTCCATGGTCTTCGGGATGGCCACGACCTTGAACCCCTCCTGGTACAAGCGGACCGCGTAGCTGAGGGTGTCGTCTCCGCCGATGGGGATGAGGGTTTCGATCTCGAGCCAACCGAGGTTCTTGATCACTTCAGGCGTCATGTCATTCAACTCTGCATTGTATTTCTCCCGGAGGTGCTCGGGGACGCGGGCCCTGGGGACATGGCTCGGCCGCGTCCGGGAGCTGTGCAGGAAGGTCCCGCCCGTCCTGCCGGCCTTGTTGACGATCTCCTCGGTGAGTTCCTGGAAATTCCGGGAGTTGTCGGCATCCTTGTCGCGTACCATGTCGATGACGCCAGCCCAGCCCCGCCGCAGACCGATCACCTTGTACCCTTCGCGTATGGCCCGGATGGTCACCGCGCGAATGGCCGGATTGAGGCCGGGCACGTCACCGCCGCCGGTGAGAATACCGATCACCCCCTTGACTCCCTTCACATTCGCCATCGTTCCATTCCTCCAAGCGGTTTTCTTCCTCGAGGTCGTCATCCCCCGCGTTTCGACTGCGTGCGGCCACGATTCCGCGTTCCGGCGCCATCCCCCTGCCCTGCTCAGGGCACGATGCCTCGACCCCCGTCGACCCGGATGGTCTCCCCGGTCACGAACGGCTGCTCGAGAAGAAAACGCACGGCGGCTGCCACATCGGCCGGTCTCCCGGTACGCCGCATGGGGATGCGCGAGGTGATCCTGGTCCGGGCCTCCTTCCCCATGTCATCGGGCCACAGCACGGTACCGGGCAGCACGGCGTTGACGCGGACTCGAGGCGCCAGTTCCAGGGCGAGCACACGTGTCAACATGAGCAGGCCGGCCTGGGAGCAGCAGTAGGCGGCGTGGTTGGGCCAGGCGCGTTCCCCGGCGATATCGGCGACGTGGACGATACACCCGGCGCCTCGAGCCTCCATGAGCGGAGCGGCGCGCTTTGCGCAGTGGAATGCGGCGGCAAGATTCACGGCAAAGCACCCTTCCCAGGTCTCAAGCGTGGTACCTGCCAACGAGCCGCGCGCGTAGACCCCCGCGTTGGCGACCAGGAGGTCGAGTCCGTTCCCCTCTGCATCAATCATATCGAACAGGGCATCGATGTCGGCCGGACGGGCAAGGTCGGCATGGACCGGGCGGACATCGGCACGTTCGGCACGCAGGGCGTCCGCGAGCGCCTCGGCGTCTTGCTTCGAATTCCGGTAGTGGAGGTAGACCCGCGCACCGGCTCGAGCCAGGTGACGCACGATTTCGGCGCCGATCCGCCGGCCCCCCCCGGTCACCAGCGCTGTCTTCCCGGCAAGCTGCATACGCCACCGTCCTTCAGACGAGGTACTTCCGGGCCAGGGTGTCGTCCAGGGCGGTCAGGATGAGGGGTCCATCCCGCGTGATGGCCACGGAGTGTTCGAAGTGCGCGGAAGGCTTCCGGTCCGCAGTGACCACGGTCCACTCGTCCTCGAGAACGATGGTTTCTTCCACGCCCAGGTTGATCATGGGCTCAATGGCGATACAGTAGCCATGCCTGAGCCGGGGGCCCTTGCCCGGACGGCCGTAGTTGGGGACCTGGGGTTCCTCGTGCATCGCCGCGCCGACGCCGTGCCCGCAGAAGTCCCGAACGATTCCGTATCCCAACGGGTCGATGTAGGACTCCACCGCATGGCCGATATCGCCCACCCGCTTGCCGACTCGAGCCACGCGGATGGCCCGCCACAAGGCCTCCTCGGTGGCTTCCATGAGTGCCTGCAGTTCCGGAGCGATCTTGCCGACGGCGTAGGTCCAAGCCGCGTCCCCAACGTAGCCGCGATAGGTGGCGCCCACGTCGATGCCGACGATGTCTCCCTCCTCCAACCTGACTTTCTTGCTCGGAATCCCGTGAACCACCTGCTCGTTGACGGACGTGCACAACGCGGCGGGAAAGCCGCGGTATCCCTTGAAGGTGGGCGTGGCGCCACGCGAACGTATCTTTTTTTCCGCCCACGCATCGAGTTCGTGGGTGGTCACACCGGGCCTGACGAGTTCTCGAAGTCCCGCATGGACCTCGGCCACGATCCGCCCGGCCTCCCGCATGATATCGATTTCCGCCTTCGACTTGGCCGGTATCATCAGGTACCTACTCCTTCGCACCCCCCCGCGCGCCGGGCTCGTGCCACCATGCACCCCGGCATGGCTGACCGATCCTCTCGACCCCCCAGTCGCACCGAAGCACACTGCCGAACGCCGGGCAGTCACCCCAGTCGGAAGCGGGTCCCGGAGAGCCGGTCAGGGAAACTCCATCAGCGCCTTGGCGGCCATCCGTAGCCTCTCCGCCGCGCCTCCGTTCTCGATGTCCTCGAGCGCACTGGTCCACTTGTACCCCTGGGGGAGAATGCGGAACGCCAGTTGCTGGTTGCCCCGGAGCGCCTCGAACAGGGCCTCCGAACGACCCGTTTTGGCCAGGTAGGCCTGGATCAAGCCCCCGAGTTCAGCCGCCGAACGAACCGGCCTCAGCTCGAAGCTGGTGATCACGTCACCGGGAAGCACCCCCGCGCGCCAGGCCGGGCTCCCAAAGTGTACGTACTCGACGATCGCGCCCTTGAACGGCTTCATCTGGTCCAACGCCGCGGGCGATGGTTCGCGGTACCAGATCCCGAACGGTGGCAAGTCCTTGAGGCCACTCGCAAACCGCCCCGCCTGGTCCAGGTCGCCCTCGAGCAGGGCGAGTTCGGCCTGCATCCGCCGCCGCAAGGTGACGACCGCCTCGTCGTCGGAGACCGCCACGTTTTGCAGCAGCTCGAGACCCGTTGCGTGGTCGCCCGTGTCGAGGGCGGTCTTGAAAACGAACTCGATGGCCACGTCTGCATCCCCGGGCTGGCGCACGGCGTACCTCAGCGCGGCGAACGCGGCATCGAACTTGTCGGTGAGGTAGTAGTAGATACCGAGCCCGAGATCGGCCCTCGAGGAACCCAGTTCCTTCGCCTTCCGGAAATCCTGCCCAGCCTGCTCGTAGTCGAACAGGTGAAGCTCTGCCACACCGCGACCCAGGTAGGCCTTCACCATCATCGGATCGGCCTCGATGGTCCGGGAGAAAATGTCTCGAGCCTGTTTCCAGTCCTCGTCCATCGTGGCCAGTTCCCCGAGGCGCACCAGGGCGGGCGCGTATTTCGGGTAGCGATCCAGAGCGGATTCATACCGCCTGGCCGCCAGATCGTAGTTGCCCTGCTCGAACGCCTTGTCTCCCTTGTCGGTCAGCACAATGTACTTCTCGGTACAACCCGACGACGCCCCCAGCACGAGGGCCACGAGCAGACTGATTATCCAGCGATGGTTCGCCTTCATGACATCCTCCGAGCCCCTGGGTTCTCTCCACCTGAATCCTGCAAGATGGCTACTCTAACGCAAGCCGATTCCCGGTGGAAGAAAAATCCTACCAAGAGCATTCGCCCCGGCCGCGTCGCCACAAGCACACGGTGCATTTGCACTTGACCACCTTCCGCACATGCCGCTAACGTAACCTGGTGTCTTCGATGGTCGCCTCCACATCGTACCAGGCTGACGCAGATGAGGAAGGCTCACAGCTACCACGTTCTCTCCCGCCGACTTGCCACGAGGGCAACTTTCGCCCTGGCGCTGGTGCCGGCGACCGGATGGCTGCTGCTCTCATGTTCCACGTCCCGGACGCCGGCAGAAGGAGAGTCGCCTTCGCCGAAACCACCGCTCCATTCCGTGCCCGGCGCGGACGCGCGCTCCGGGGCCCCGGCGAAACGCGCTGCCGGGACGATGACCCGCCTGGTCGGACTGGCGACAAGGCCACCGGCAGGAACGCTCGCGGGCGCCGGGACCGGTGCCAGGGGCGCCTCTTCCCGCGGGACACCGCCCCACGCGGGAGCCGGTTTCCGCACGGCCGTACCGAAACCGCCCATGCACTTCGACGGACGCATCCCCCCGGACCTCCCGCCGTTCCCCGGCGGAGTCGATGGAACCGAGTTCTTCCCTGACCCCTTCTTCTACGGCGAGGAGACCTGGGACGGGCTCGAGGTCCGGTTGCAGCTCTACCTGGCCTACCAGCACAAGGACCTGGCTGCCGTGGCCGTGGCCCGCAACCTGCCGGAATCCGCCCTCGAGGAATACGAACGGCTCGAACGCACCCTCGAGGCCCGACCCGTCACCGAGACCATCCTGCGCGACATCCACGACACCCTCGTCGACTGGGCGCGACGGGCTCGAACGGTCCTGCTCATTCGGCTGGGACGCTTCGGCGAGGCGTCCGCGTGCATCGGTACGATCCATTGGGCGTCGAACCCTGCCGACACCGCATGGCGCGACTTCCTCGAGGCCGCGCTGGCAGCGCGCGCGAACCGGGACATGGATAGCTCCGCCAGGTATCTCCGCGTCGCGGAGACGCTCCGCCAGTTGCTTCCCGGGCCTCCGTGGACGCCTCGAGCCACCGGGCCCGCGCCGGCGATGGCCGCACGGCACGCGGACAGGCTCGACAGACTTCGCGCCTACGTGCTGTGGTTCGATCCCCTGGCCACGGTTCAACCCTGGGGAGTCTACAGCCCACTGCTCACGCAGCGCGCCCTCTGGGTCCGCGCCCTGGCGGCAACCCTGGCGGCAAGCGGCGACCCGGGGGCACGCCGCTCCGCCACGGAAGCCCTTCTCGAGCACCTGCTCGATGCTCCGAAGATCGAGGTCGACCGTTCCCGGCTCACACCGGCAATCGAAGCTGCTCGCCAGACCGCGCCGCTGGACGCCCTCGTGGCGGCCGAGGCAGCAGTGAAGACGGCCGAGCGGACTCGGCCGCGAACCTCCGTGGAACGGCTCCAAGGCATGCCGACCGGGGATTCCTACCTGGACGTGCTGGGCCAGGCCGGGTCTCCCCCGGTGGGACGCACCGAGAAGCTCTCCCTAGACGATACGGCCCATCGGGCCTGGACCGAACGCCATGTCGAGGCGATCAACGCCGCGATCGAGCAAGGCCGTCCCGGCGATGTCGGCCCACTGCTCGACGAAATGATTGCGGAACTCGAGGCGTACCCCTTCGACAGCCGCTATTTCAACATCAAAAGGGTGCGCAACGAGGGCATTCGGCTGCTCGTCCTGACCGGCCAGCCCGACAGGGCACTGGCCATGCTCGACGGGTTCTACCCACTCCAGGACCTGGACTACAGGGTCCCGTGCCGCAAAGGCGTGCTCGAGGCCATGCGAGGCCGCATCCAGCTCGAAGCCGGCCGGCTGGACGCGGCACACGGGGCGCTCACCCGCGCCCTGACGCACACACGCCGGTGGCTCGGGTACGTCGATCGATATCGAGGCACCGTTCTACCACCACCGGCAATCGACGAACCCTCACCGTGAGGTGCTCCATGTGGAGAGAGATCGCGGGACGCGAACGGCGGCACTCTCCTAGCCTTCCATGCCTGTACGTCCTGCTGGTCCTGGCCGGCACCGGGCTCACGGCGTGCGAAGACACGTCCCTCCCATCTGGACCGCGGGCAGGTGACACACCGGCGGAAAAGCCGGAGACCTCCTCGAGGCAGAATGCCCGTCCAGGTTCTGCCGGGTCTCCCGTGCCCATGCCCCACGAACGGCCTTCGGGGCCACTGCCACCTCCATACCGCGTACCCGCCGCGGCCGGGAAATACGAACCTCGCCCCGCGACACTAGTGCCCCCGCCACCAGGGGACGGGCCGTTCAACGTCGTCTTCATTTCCCTGGACACGGTGCGCGCGGACGCCCTCGGGTGCTATGGCCATCCCGCGTTCCGGACCCCGGCCATCGACGGCCTGGCAGCGTCAGGGGCACAGTTCGCCCAGGCCATCACGCACATTCCGGAAACAGCGCTCTCCCACTGGGCCATCTTCACTTCGGTGGAGCCCCCGCTGCATGGCAACGTGAACCGGAACGGTACCTCGAGGTACGTGGGACCACTGGCCCAGGAGATTTTCAAGGCCCACGGCTACACCACGGGCGCAGTCATCGGTGGGGTGACCCTCCGCTCCGACGTGGGACTCCACCGCGGGTTCGACACCTACGACGAAGACTTCGCCTTCTCGACGAAAGCGTTGAAAAGGCCTGGCGGGGAGGTGACCGAACGGGCGGTGGCCTTCATCCGGGCACACGGGAACGGCCCATTCTTCCTGTTCGTCCACTATTTCGATGCCCACTTCCCCTATCAGCCGCCACCCCCCTTCGACACCCTCTACGACCCGGGCTACCATGGTGACGTGGATGGCAGCGACGAGAAATTGGCGCCTTACCGGGACGGGAACAAGCCGATAGCCGACCGGGATCTTGCCCACGTGAAGGCGTTGTACGGCGGCGAAATCTCGTTTCTCGACGCCCAGGTGAAGACCCTGTCGGCTGCGCTTGCCGAAACGGGCGCGAAGGATCGAACCCTGGTGGTCCTCTTCTCCGACCACGGGGAGAGCTTCGAGCACGACTATTACTTCAACCACGCTCGTGTGCTCTACGATGCGACGCTCCACGTGCCGCTGATCATCGCGTTTCCGGGCGTCGTCCTGCCTGGCGTCGTGGTGGAAACGCAGGTCAGGACCATCGACATTCTCCCGACGGTGCTGGAACTGCTGGGCATTCCCGGCGACGTGAAATTCCAGGGCCAGTCCCTCGCACCCCTCCTGCACGGACTCGAGCAGCACCTGCCCTCCGCATTCAGCCTCACCGACCCCTGGCGCCCCAGCCACCTCGAGAGCGTCCGCAGCGAAGGGTGGAAGCTCATCCTGGGTCCGAACGACAGGCAGACGCTGTTCGACCTGGCCCAGGACGCGGGAGAAAACCACCCCATCGAGGCGCGCGATCACCCGATCGCCAAGGTGCTGCGCGACGAACATCTACGCCACAAGGCCAGGCTTGCCGCTCTCGAGAGCCGCATGATGGGACCGCCCCCGCCCCCTCGGCCCGAGCTGTCGCCCCAGGAGATCGAGCAGTTGAAACGCCTGGGATACGTCAGGTAGTGTGTAGCTACCCAGCCTCGACTCGAGCAGCGGCGCATGGGTGGGGAGGACCAAGACACGAACCACCCTTGCATCCCGCGCCCCCGCGTTCGGGCGCGAACATCCCGCGCGCTTCCTTTCCGTGCAGACTGCTTCGTGCCGGGTTTTCGTGAGGGCGACACGGGGGCGTGGTTGCGCGGGGTGGGGAAGCTGCCAACGGGCAGTTCGCACGCCGCGGCAGTTGCCGTCAGCCTTCCAGGGTGCTACGATTCGGGTAGGCAAGCGATGAATTGCACCGCTCGAGGTCCCTGCGAGGGCAGGGGCAGTGAGATCCATTTCTCCGGCGTGAGAGCAGCGAGGCAGGCACGCGGTACGCATGCCGCGGGACCGTTGCGGGGTGGAGAGGCTGGCAGAATGCATATCAAGAGGCTGTCGGGGTCGCTTCTGTTCTTGTGCACCATGGTCTGGTGGAGCAGTTGCGAACAGGAGGCTGGTCCGGGGTTCGGCACCCCCACGCCCGAGCCCACGCCATGGCCCATTCCGACCGACGATGACACCCCGGCGGAAGGAGGGCCGACCCCTTCCGCCACCCCGCCGCTGGCCATGCTTTCGAGCATTCCGCTAAGCCGCGCACCGGCCATTTTCGATGGGGAATACCCTGGCGACTACGCTGGATACAGCGTGGCCATGGTTGGGGATCTGAACGGCGACGGGTTCGACGACCTGGCGGTTGGTGCCCCGCTCAACGATGCCCTTCAGCCCGACGGGGGCAAGGTGTACGTGGTCTTCGGGAGCCTGTTCGGTCCCGAGAGCGATTCCCTGAGCACGACCATGGCATCCTTTGTCGGGGAAGGGCTGGGGGACCGGGCGGGACAGACCGTGGCAGGAGCCGGGGACCTGAACGGTGACGGCCTGGACGATCTCCTGATCGGCGCACCCTACAACGACCTCGGCGGCCCGGACGCCGGCCGCGTCTACGTCGTGCTCGGCCGAACCACGGGATGGTACCCGGAGATGCGGCTCACCCACGCGGATTTCTCCTTCTACGGAGAGACCGGGGAACAACTGGGCGACATCGGCACCATCGCCGGAGGCGGCGACATCAACGGCGACGGCCTGGACGACATCGTTCTGGGCGTGCCCTACAACAGCGACAGCTTCACCGAGGCCGGCAAGGTGTGCGTCGTGACCGGCCAGACGTCGGGCTGGGACAAGAAGACCAGGCTGCGTGACACCGCCTTCCAACTGCTGGGAAGCGACGTGGAGGACTGGACCGGCTTCTCTGTCGCCGTCGTGCCGGACGTCAACGACGATGGCATGGACGACATCTTGATCGGAGCACCCCACAACAGCCTCTCGAGCACGCATGCCGGCCGCGTGTACCTGTTTCTCGGCCGGCCCAGTCTGCCTGTCCTTTCCGCCGATGTGGCCAACATGTCGAACCAGTCCTGGGTGGGGACGCAGGAGGGCGAGGAGGCGGGAGTCGACGTGGCGAGCGCAGGTGACATCACGGGGGACGGTTTCGAGGACTTCGTCATCGGGGCATGGGGCGTGGTTTCGGGACACGGCTTGGGCCGGTTCTACCTCGTCGAAGGGAGTGCGGAATACCCGGAGAACCCTGACGAGAGCGTGGCGTTCCCGTTGAGTCGAGCGATGGCCACCATCACGTTCGGGAGGGACTACGCCGGCCGTCCCGGGTTGGGCATAGGCGACGTCGATGGCAACGGTATCGACGAAGTCCTCCTCGGAGACTGCCTCGCGGACTCGGCAGGTGCCTTCGAGCCGACCGGCGCAGACGCGGGCGGTGCCTTCCTCTATTCGGGAAGATCCCCTGCTTCCTGGGCACTCGTCGCGAGCGGCAGCCAGGCGGATTTCATCTTCTACGGGGAGTCGCCCGAGGATTTCGCCGGGTTCGCCCTGGCAGGGCGGGGCGATATCAATGGCGATGGCTACATGGATCTCGCCGTGGGCGCTTTCGGGGCCGACATCGATGCCCGGCAGAACGTGGGAAGGGTCTACCTGTACTATGGGGGCGACCCGTTCGAGCCACCGCACGTCGAGCCCTGAACAGGCCGGCGGACGTTTCGCGTCCCCTCGATCCAGGAGGAGGGCGGCGAAGGAAAAGACGACGAACTGCTGTGAGACGGCGGATTCAGGCTAGAATCCGCCCTTGATACCAAGACTCAGGCGTCCGAGCAGCCCCACCTCGAGGTACTGGGACATGGGGTCCTCCTTCATCTTGTCCCGCACATAGTCGCTCATGTGTCCCATCGCCCCGACACCTGCCCGCAGGTTGACCCCCACCCAGGGTATCGGGTCATACTCGAGGGAGAATTCGGCGAAGGCCGACGCCCGGTAAAGGTCCAACGCCACCTTGGGACCCACGGCGAAGTCCACCCCCTCGACCGAAAACTGCCGGGTCGTTCCCAGGTAGACTCGAGCCCCGAAAGGCAATTCGGCAGTGGTCGCGTTCGGGAAGGCCGGGGGACCAGCCAGCCAGTTGCCGTATTCGTCCTCGAGGAAGTCCTCGTTGTCCGTGTAGGCCGGGGCCTCCACCCAGGGATCCTGGGTCAAGCCCATCAGGTGCAGGTACTCGACATGGAACGCCCAGTGGTTGGCCGCCCTCGCCACCAACTCGAACGATACGGTCGGCTGCAGGGTCCGTTGCTTCGCGCTCACCCAAAGCACCCCGCCCCGCACCAGAAGCCCGATCGACGGCCGCCGCGCCAGTCGCACCGTGATGACCGTCTGGTCATCCCCTTCCACCGCCACCTTCGACTGGGAAAAGGGATAGTATCCAGGCCGTTCCACCTCCACGATGTAGGCACCTTCCTTGACATCCGGAGTCACCTGCCTGCGGGCCGAACGCGCGATGTCGAACGCCACCTCCCTGCCCTGCCGCACCACCACGTGCGACCGCTTCGGCAACACGTCGAGGATCAACTCGCCTCGAGGTGTCAACGATGCGATGAACTCCGCGGGAACGAGCGTGGTCTCGCCGGGCCGCACGCGAAGCAACGTGCCGAACAGGCGGTGGTCTTCGGTCGCAATCTGCAAAAGGTGGACGCCCGGATACACCGATATCGGCTCGGTGCCGACCTCCGTGGGCCGCCCGTTGAGGTAGACCGTCGCGTCCGCCGGAAGGTTGGGCACAACGAGTTCCCCGGTCATCCGCGTGACCTGATCCCTGGCCGCGGCCCATGCCTCCCTGACTCGAGTCTCGTGTTCCCGGTCTTCCTGAAGAAGGGGGGCAACAGCCGCCGCATCCCGAAAAGCGTCATCGGCACCGTCGCTCTCGAGGTTCATCAGCATGAGCCCCTGGTAGAAATAGAGCGTGCCCAGCGTCTCCGCCGGAATCGTGCCGGTCAGGCAGGGCAATGATTTGCGCACCTCTATCAACTTCTGCAGCGTCGCCTCGTACTCGAGCGTGAGCACCGCCCGGCGGGCGTCTTCCACGGCCTTCTGGGCATCCGTGGGAGACATGTCCACGCAGTCCGCGGCGTGCAGCGGCCGCGCCATGATGGCCAATGCCACAACGGCTACAACTCGTGTCCAGCAGTTCGTCATGGGTCCTCCCGGATTTCTCCTCCCGAATATCCCACGGGATCCTACGGCGCATAGACGTCACAACCGCTGCTCGTACAGATGACCTTGACGTCCTTGCCTGGTTCTATCGTCACCCTGGTCTCCTGGCGAAACTCGAGGTCCGGGCGGGAGAGGCGCAGCGTGTAGGTGCCCGGGGCCGTCGCCCGCGAACGCAAAGGCGTTTCGCCGAGCGTTTTGCCATCCAGGTAGACTATCGCGGATGGTCGTGAAGTCACGGTGATCCTGCCCGGTGGTTCCGGCGCCGGCACCGCTGCCACGGCCGGCTCGCCGGCGTCGCCAGCCCCCGGCGACGACGGGCTATTTCGACGCACCGGTGTCGAGCCCTTGTCCGGCGTGGCGGTCGAACCCGTGGGCTCGGCCGAATGCTCCCGCGTCCCGGTTCGCGGCGACGCCACGGTGGCCTTCTCCTCCTGGTCCGTGCCTCCCGGCGCCCCTGCCTTGTCCGTGGCTTCACCGCCCGGCGGAGAAGCCGCCTGCCCGGCCCCGGTCACCGTGGATCGGGATGCGTCCGGCACGGAAACCGGAATCGACGCCACGACGCCCGCGTCACCAGGCAGGGTCGCACCAGACCCCTTCACTTCGGACAACCATCCGGTATCCTCGGCCGCGTGCCCCCCCGTGTCGTCCCCCGGCCCGCGTTGCTTGCCTTCCACACCTTCGCCACTGCCGGCCTCCCCCTTCCTGGCGCCAGCTCGCACGCGCGGCGCGCCCGGCCGAGCCGCGGGCTTCTGCCGGACCGCATGCGTGCTGGGCTCCCTCGCCCTCGCGTCCGTTGCCGGTGTGGGAGCGGCCTCCTCCCCTTCACCGGCCGGCGCCGGCGCCCTCTCTTCCGCGCCCGGCACCAGGGAAGCGACCGGACGCGGCGACATGAGCACCGAGCCCGGCCCGGTGCCCGGGGTGTGCACGGCGTCGAGGAGTGCGGCTTGCCGTCCATCGCCCGATCGGCGGATGACCAGGCCCGCGGCCAGCGCCACCGCAAGGAACAGGACGGCGCCGGCCAACACGACCGGCCGCCGGCGGAATCGACCCTTTTGGGCCTGCTGCGCGGGAGCCGTTTCCCGGTACGACGGCGACGCCACAGGCTCCTCCGCTGCCTGGGCCAGTTCGACCGATACCAACTCGAGTTCATCCGAAAGCCTGGCCAATTCCGTTGGGGTGCCTTCCTGTGGCGGATCCGGCGCGATCGCGCCAGGCGAAGGATCGTGCCTTTCAGGACGATGTTGATCCAGTCGGACCGTCCGCATCTCCGCCGGTGACGACGCTCTGGCGCCCTCTTCCGGCACTGGAGAGGAGGCTGGCGATCGCTCCTCGAGCGGCGGTGCCCCCTCCTGGCTCGCCACAGCGCTCCCCGCCCCGGCGCCATGACCGTGCTTGCGGAGCCGCCTGAGTGTCAATTCGGCCTGCCGGGATTCGATCCACTGCTCCGCAAAGGGCGCCAGCGACACCTTCGCCGTGGTGAGCTGCAACTGGAGTTCCCTGACGCGGCGTGCCACTTCGCTGCCATTGGGAATCCGATCTTCCGGCCTCTCGGTCAGGAGGTCCTTCAGCAACGGCAGGAAGATCGACGCGTCCGCCGGGAGTTTCTCCAGCGGCTCCTCCACGGCGTTGTGCCCCAACGCCTCGATGGTAGTAAAAACGGACTCGTTGGGAAAGAGACGCTTCAATGCCAAGAGTTCGTAGAGAATCGCCCCCAAGCTGTACAGGTCCGAGCGGTGGTCGAGTTCCTCGTCTCGCGCCTGTTCCGGGGAAAGGTAGGCCAGCGTACCCTTGATGAGGCCGGCCTGGGTCTTCATCCCCACTTCGATGGCAGCTCGAGCCACGCCGAAGTCGGTCACCTTGACGAGACCTATCCGGCTGATCATGAGATTGGAAGGCTTGAGATCGCGGTGCACGAGTTTCAGCGACGCGCCACCGGCGTCTTTCAGTGCGTGAACGTAATGGAGCCCTTCCGCGGCCTGGGCGATGATCTCGGCCACAACGGACAACGGCAGGGTCTCCCCCCGTTTTCGGGTAAACCGGATGACGTAGTCGAGCCCGACTCCATCGACGTATTCCATGATGAGGAAGTACTGGCCCTGGATCTCCTCGAAACCCAGGACCTGGACGACGTTGTGATGGGTGAGCAGCCCGCCGATCCGGGCTTCCTTGATGAAATCGCTGACGAACGCCGGGGAGGACGTGTATTCGGGCCGGATACGCTTCACGGCCACGGTCCGGGAAAACCCCGCCGCGCCACCCATCCTGGCCAGGTAGACCTGGCCGAACCCCCCCTCCGCGAGCGGCTTGATGATCTCGTAGTTACCGAGAATGATAGGATAGCCTTCCACCCGTTCACTCCTCCATCGGCCCTGACGAAGGTCCGTCACCAGCGACGGTGGAGGGCCTGATACCGGTCAGGCCCTGTCGACCGCATGAGGCTGATGACCGCCGGCAACAGACCGATACCAGGTGCTCACCGCCGAACGGCACGCACGGCCGGCATCCTGCATGTGCTGAAACAGGTTGCACGCAAGCACCAGCGGTTGTCCAGCCAAATCGGTCAGTCCCGCCCGGGTGCTCCTGCCAGCAGGGGCTCACGGGTCGGGGGGGCCGATGAGCATTCTACCCTTCATCTCGACCCATACCGGAGACGCCCAGGCAACTTCATTATCTTCCTGGACAACACGCAGATAGTAGTAGTGCTGCCCGGGCGGCGGCCGGTCGACGAGCGTCAGGGACAGCACCTTGCCGTCGCCACGAAACCGCTGAACGTCTTCGCCGTCGCGAACCACCACCAGGACCCGGATGGGTGCCGAACCCTCGACCCGGATGTCGAACCTTGGCGGTCGGTGCAGGACCAGTTCACTGCCCATGGGGGCGCCGTTGACGGTCATCCAGATGGAAATCGGTGCCCCGGATGTCGCCACCGTGAGCCTGTTGTGCAGGGCGTTGAACAGGCTGAGGCGCGTCAGGGCTGGGGCGACGATCCCGGTGAGCCCTGTCCGCCAGATGTCTTCTTTTCGACTGACCCCGTAGTGCCAGGGATAGCCGTGGCCGTCCGACCCTCCGACAAGACCGAAACGCAGGCCTCGAGACAGTCCGTCCCGGATGAACATCCCTGCCATTTCGTGCCTGGGCAGGATGGGACGGTTGCCCGGCTTTTCGAACGCGCCGTGGACACTTATGATTTCCGCCAACCGCTGTACATCCGGGTCATGGTGCTCCCAGTCCGTCCCCGTCCAACCGATGTGGTGAGGCACGGCGATGGCACCCTGGGTTTTCAACAATTCGAACAACGTCATCGTGTTGTCGGCGGCGTAGACGGCGTCGAGGAGGTTGCCCCGGTCGCCGGGATAGTACACGTTGCGATGACCACCGCCCCTGGGATACACGTTGGACGTCCACTCGTAGGCGACGAACGTGACGAATTTCCCGGGTCGATAGAAGAAGTCCGCCATGAGTTGGAGATATTCCCACTCCGACGGAAGAAGCAGGTTGCCATTCTCGTTCCCATGGTCCGTAAGGGCCACTAAGTCGAAGCGGTACCGGTCCCTCGAGCGGGTGTATACCTCGTCGGGGTCTCCCGCGCCATCGGACATCCAGCTATGGGTGTGGAGGTCGCCGAAATAGAACCCTGCCGCGCGTGGTCGCGGCAGTGCCACCTGGTCGAGGTCCTCCTTGTAGTCATAGATGCTGCTGGGTAGTCTGGCTCGAGGCGGTCCCACGCCGTCGGCGAGCACCCGGGGCGGCCCCGGCGGTATGCTCGCGCCCTCGGCACGCACGGCCATGCCCGCTGGTACCGCGACGCCTGGCCGGCGGAACGGAAACGCAGCCATCCCCCCGGACTGCCCCGGCTCGAGGCTGGATCCGGTGCCGAAAAAACGGGAGACGTCCGGACGGCCGTCCGCCGCAGCCCAGGCCCACGGCTGATCCGGCCGCCACAAGAAGGTGTCGGAGAAATGGATGGAGGCCAGGACGGTCTGTTCCACGATCTCGGCCCGGGGCTCGATGCGGGGAGCCGCAGCTCCCGCCAACCGGACGGAGTCCCGGGCGTCAACCCCCGCGGTGACCAGTTCCACCGCCGGTGCAAACGACATCGGAGGGGCGGTCCCGGCCGGTGGAATGAAGAGCTGGTGCGCCAGAATATGCAGGCGGCGGGCGACAAGATGGAATCCCTGCGGACTCCACGCGGCCCGCAGGTCCTTGCCTCGCCCTCCCCACCCCCGGACCGACAGGTCGAGGGGTGGAAACCATCGTTCACCTTCATACCGGAAGGCGATGAACCCTTGACCTCGCCGCGCGAAAACCCACAGCCTGCCAGCAGGGTCCAGGTGGATCGTCGGGAACTCGATGGCGTCGAGCCTTCCCGGCGCGGTGGCGATGCGGGGCGGCTGCCCACCGGCAAGATCCACCACGGCGCCACGGTGCAAGACGCGCACCCGGAGAGACTTGCCAACCCGCTGGCGTCCGGCAGCGTCTGCATTGCTGGCATAGGCCACGTAGACGTTGCCGTCCCGGTCCACTGCCGCCGCGGCGCCGATATTGAACGCCCTTTCCGTACTCACGCGGATGGCGGGCTCGATGCCATCTGGACCCACGCGGCGAAGCATGACCTGGTACTCGCCATCGGCGTAGCTGTCCCACACGACATACACGCTCCTCTTCCCGGCAGGCACCACGGCGGGCCGCAGGTCGAGTTCTCCCCCGCTGGAAACGATCCATGTTCGCGCCAGTGCACCAGGCGTCTCCACCGGCCGGGCGACCACACGAAACCGCGACCCCACCCGCGACTCCCAGGCCACCCAAGGTCGCCCCTCGAGGTCGAGCCCCAGGGCAGGCCGCAGGGCATCCTCGGAGGGCCCGGACAGGGTGGCGACACTCCCCGGTATTCCCGACTGGATCTCCCGAGCGACCACTTTCCAGCGGGAGCGGGATTCGCCGGGCCGCTTGCAACTCCAGGCGACCCACACGCGATTGCCGGACGCCACGATTCGTGGTGAAAACTGCAGCCCACCGGCGAAACCCACATCGATGGGCCGGCCGGGCTCCACGCCGTGGTAGCCGCGGACGAACACGTGCTCGACGCCGGACACCATGCCGACCCAGGTCACCCACGCGGTACCTCGACCATCCACCGCGACGTCCGGATACTCGTTCAGTTCGCCATCGGCGATGGGCGCAGGGGCGGTCCAATGCACCCCGGACCCTCGAGCCACCTGGCGAGGGACACCGGGATGGTTCGAGATACCTTCGCGCGGTATCGCGTTGTCCCCCCACGCGACGGGAGCCGCACCTACACCACTCAGCAGCAACGCCAGGGCAGCAGCAGCCCGGACCGACCGGCACAAGTTCATTGCAAGTACCCCAGACTCCTCAGATCCTGGATGACCTCGTCGGAAGGGGTGTCGGACAGGGATTGATCCTCGATCTCACCTGTCCGGAAATAGTGCGCAAGCGTGCGCTCGAAATCGACAACGACCTCCGTGTCGGGGTCGTAGATATCCTCGGTTTCATAGGGGTCGAGCGCGATGTCGTATAGTTCGGTTCGCCCGCTCCCGAGAGCCACGGAAGGATAGATCCGCACGTCCTTGTAGTACTGAAAGAACTCACCTTCGTCGAGCGGATCGTGCTGAATGAGCTTGTATCGGCCGTTCCTCAGAATCGTCCGGTGGATACCGTACATCTGCACTTCGCTCAGGACCAGCCTGTCCGCGGAGAGAGGGGGCTGGTCCGGCGACCGGACGAGCGACCTTCCTTGCAACCCCTTGGACCGCTCGATACCGGCGAGCGCCAGCAGCGTCGGGGCGATGTCCACGTGTTGTGTCAGCCCAGTGTAGATGCCACGATCGAGGATACGAGGGCTGTTGATAATGAGGGGCGTGCGTGTCACCTCGTCCCAACAGTGGTAGGCGTGTTCGAATACGCCGTGCTCTCCGAACGCCTCCCCATGGTCCCCCATGAGCACGGTGGTCAACCGGCCGGCGAGGTCCATGCGCGACAAGGCGTCGAAGAACACTTTCAACTGGTCGTCGATGTATCGTATCTCGCCCGAGTAGAGCCCCTTCATGTCCTCGATCTGCCTGGGCGTCGGTCCTCTTCCGTGGTACTCCCGGCGAGGAGCGGACACCTCCGGCGCCTGGCAGCTCGGGCAGAACTTCTCCTTGTAGTAGGGGCTGGGGTCATAAGGATCGTGGGAATCGACCAGCATGATCACGTAGAAGAATGGGCGGTCCTTGTCCTGCGCGATCCAGCGTCGGGCGATGCGCAGCAGTTCCTCAGCGGTCGGGAATGGCCCCTTGAAGTGGGTCGAAGGATCGATGTACCTGTCGAACCCCTTGTGAAGTCGATAGCGCCGGCCCGCAAACTTGTTGCCCACCACGCCCCCGGTCCGAAAGCCGGCCTCCTTGAACATCTCCGCCACTGTCGGAATGTCCCAGGCGAGCTTCGCCGTAACCCGGAGCACACCATGCCGTTGCGGATACCTGCCGGTCAGAATGGACGCCACCGAAGGCTTGGTCCATGTGGAGTTGGAGAAATGGTTGGCGAACAACACTCCATCGGCGGCCAGGCTGTCGATGAAAGGGCTCGTGGGGCGCTCGGAGCCATAGGCGCCGAGGAAATCCGGTCGCATCGTGTCGAGAACGATGAGCAAGATCCCCGGATTGTCCACCTGGGGCTCGAGCACGATTTCGTCGACAACGTCTCCCTCGAGATTCTGAAAATAGGGGACCGGCCCGGCCAGGACAGACCCCGCGAACGCGATCGCCAGCAACGACACGAGGGCCGGCGCCACCGCGCACCGGCTTCGCCGCCTGGTCCACACATCACCTGTTGTCAACACGATACCTCAATCCACCAGGCGCCTCTGGCCGTTCCTCGAGATGGGTGGAGACGGCCAATCCGGCAGGTTCGTCGGTGCCGGGACTCCCGGCATTCCATTCCAGAATCTTCCACAAAGCGTGCCCCCTTGTCCAGTCCTATCGGCCCGGCGGCCCAGGGGCTGAAGCAGGTCGAGGCAGGCAGAGAAGCCTGCCCCACAACAGGCTGTAGAGCCTGTTCCACTTTGACAACCGGTGCGCGTTGTGTTATCCGAAATCGTCACTTGCGCCAAGGAGAAGCGGCATGGGCATTCGGATCAGGGTGCTGCCCGAAGACCTGGTCAGCAAGATTGCGGCCGGAGAAGTGGTGGAACGCCCCTCGTCGGTCGTCAAGGAACTGGTCGAGAACGCGATCGATGCCGGCGCCACCGACGTCATCGTGGACGTCCGGGGCGGGGGGCGGTCCCACATCCAGGTGATCGACAACGGGTCCGGCATGACACGGGACGAAGCCCTCCTTGCCATCGAACGCCATGCGACATCGAAGATATCGACCACGGAGGACCTGTACGCCATCCACACGCTGGGGTTCCGCGGCGAAGCGCTCGCGGCCATCGGGGGGGTATCCAACCTCGAAATCGTCACGCGCACGCCCGATGCCGAATCCGCGGTGCGGGTGCGGGTCGAGGGCGGTCTCGTCAAGGCCGTGGACTCGGTACAGGCGCCCGTCGGGACGTCCATGCTGGTAAGACGGCTGTTCTACAACACCCCCGCACGGCAGAAGTTCATGAAGAGCGCCAAGATCGAGATGAGCCACGTGGCGGACCTGGTCAGCCGGCTCGCCATGTCCCACGACGGCGTGGCGTTTCAGCTCGTTCGCGGGACGGAGATGCTGCTGCGGGTGAGCGCTGAGTCCACCGGCCAGGAGCGGATCCGCGACATCCTCGGCGACGACCTGGTGGATCGACTCTACCCGTTCGCCGGTGAGCGGGGGGGGGCTCGAGTCTCCGGTTTCCTCAGTTCCCCCGACCTGACCCGTTCCACCTGGTCCGGGCTCTACGCCTTCGTCAACCGGCGGTTCCTCCGCGATCGTGCGATCACGCGGGCGGTGGCAGAGGCCTACCGCGGCACGGTTCCCAAGGGGCGCCACCCTGTCGCGGTCGTGTTCCTCGAGGTCCCGCCCGGCGATGTCGACGTCAACGTGCATCCTAGCAAGATCGAAGTGCGGTTCCCACGCCCCAAGCACATTGCTCAACTCATCGTGGAAGCCATGCGGGCCACACTGGTCAAGGCCCCTTGGCGAACCCGCGGGGCCACTCCCGGACCCTACCTCGTCGACTGGGACCCCGGCCTCGAGACACCACGACAGATCGAAGCTGCCGAACAGTTGCGCGAGCAGATAGCCCTCGAGCGACGCAAGGAGACCCTCACCACGGGCGCTCGAGACGGCACAATCGCCTCCGGGCGCACGCCACCGCCCCCCCCTGACGAGGAGCGCGAGCGCCTGGAAAGCCTCGTCGCCCTGGAAGGCGAACCGGCCCGGGCCGCTCGACCGGCGCGGAAATCGCCGGCCCAGCGCCCCTCCGAGGCGTTCGGACCCGACGTCCGGACCGTTCGAAGCCCGCACCTCGAGGCTGAGATGTCGTCCGTGCCCCCGGCGGCGGAGCCCGGCGCAGGACCGGCGGGAGACGTGGCCTCCCCGGCCGCTGACCAGCCCCCCGCACCATACGACGTCCCTGGCAACGGCCGGCGGACGGGCACACAGCCGTACCGAGACGCCCCCCCCGCCCCCCGTGGGGAGGCGCCGGGCCTGCTCCCCGGAATGGCGAATGCCAGCTTCTCGAGGATGCGGGTCATCGGGCAGTATGCCAACTGCTTCATCCTCTGCCAGGACGGTGACGACCTGGTGATCATCGACCAACATGCTGCGCACGAACGGGTCACGTTCGAAAAACTGCGGGCCGCCAGCAGCGGCAGCGAGGCACGAAGCCAGCTTCTGCTGACACCGGCCATCGTGGAGGTCCCGAGGCGGGAGGCCGAACTGCTTGCTGGCCTCGTGGAAGAATTGGCCCGGCTGGGTCTCGAGGTGGAACCGTTCGGCGGGCGCACCTTCGCTGTGAAGGCGCTCCCGGTGGCACTCCAGGAAGAGGATCCGGCCCAACTCCTGGCAGACCTGGCGACGGAGATGTCGGGAGACCTCGCTCGCCGCCCGTTGCAAGAACGCACCGACGCGCTGCTCGCCACGATGGCCTGCCACGGGTCCATCCGCGCCAACCGCCGCATGGCCCACGCCGAGATGGAGGAACTGTTGAAGCTCCTGGACGGGACGGACTATAACTACGCCTGTCCCCATGGGCGACCGCTCGTGGTGCGCTCCACGCGGCGCGACATCGAGAAGCTCTTCAAACGAACATAGAGAGACGCCCGAAGCGCCGTTCACGCTTCACCGCCGCACGCCGGCCTCGAGCCCCAAATCGTCATCATCCAGCGGAAGTGGTATTTTGTCCTTCGCCGCGCACATTTTTCTGTCCTTTCCCGGAACTTTTGTGTAACTGTGGTCCACGTTTTCGAGTACGTCGAATCGTGCGAAACCGGCGCATAGGGAAGGAACTATCATGAATCAGACGTTGAAGGATTTCCTGGAAGAAACCAGGAACAAGAATCCGGGTGAGACGGAGTTTCTCCAGGCGGTGGAGGAGGTGCTGGAATCGCTGGAACCCATGCTGGAGAAGCACCCCGAGTATCGCAAGGCGGGGATTCTCGAGCGTATCGTGGAGCCGGAACGGACGATCACGTTCCGCGTCCCCTGGGTTGCCGACAACGGCGACGTTCGGGTCAATCGCGGGTACCGCATCGAGTTCAACAGTGCCATCGGGCCCTACAAGGGGGGCCTCCGGTTCCACCCCAGCGTGACCCTGAGCATCCTCAAGTTCCTGGGGTTCGAGCAGATATTCAAGAACAGCCTGACCACGCTCCCCATGGGCGGCGGGAAGGGCGGGTCGGATTTCAATCCCAAGTACAAGTCCAAGAACGAGATCATGCGGTTCTGCCAGAGCTTCATGACCGAGTTGTACCGGCACATCGGGGCAAACACGGATGTCCCCGCGGGTGACATCGGCGTCGGCGGCCAGGAAATCGGCTTCCTCTTCGGCCAGTACAAACGCCTCAAGAATGTCTACGAGGGCGTGCTGACCGGAAAGGGGCTGACCTGGGGCGGAAGCCTCATTCGCCCCGAGGCCACCGGGTTCGGCGTGGTCTACTTCACGTCCGAGATGCTGGCCACCCGGGGACACACGCTCGAGGGGAAGACGGTAGCCGTATCCGGGTTCGGCAACGTGGCGTGGGGCGCCGTCCTGAAAGTCAACGAACTCGGCGGCAAGGTGGTCACCCTGTCCGGACCAGACGGCTACATCCACGACCCCGACGGCGTGACCGGCGAAAAGGTCGACTACATGCTCGAACTCCGCGCCAGCAACATGGACGTCGTGGAGCCCTACGCCGAAAGGTACGATGTCGAGTTCATCCCCGGCCGGCGCCCCTGGGAAGTGAAGTGTGATGTCGCTCTCCCCTGCGCGACCCAGAACGAACTGGACGAGGAAGATGCGAGGCACCTGCTCGCCAGTGGTTGCCTGTGTGTCTGCGAGGGAGCCAACATGCCGACGACGCTGGAGGGGGCGAAGCTGTTCCTCGATTCCGACATTCTCTACGGTCCTGCGAAGGCGGCCAACGCCGGCGGGGTAGCAGTTTCCGGCCTGGAAATGAGCCAGAACTCGATGCGCATGAGCTGGTCACGGGAGGAGGTGGACGGCCACCTGAGGCGTATCATGACGAATATCCACAAGACCTGCCTGGGCGCGGCCGAACGGTACGGCCTGAGAGGGAACTACGTGGCGGGGGCCAACATCGCGGGGTTCGTCAAGGTAGCCGACGCCATGCTGGCACAAGGGATCGTGTAGCTGCCCGCGCCTCGCTCCCACCCTACCCTTCCCGGACGACCGCCTTTCGCCGCTTCAAGACAACGCCCGCCCCCGTCTGGCCGTCAACACGAATCTCCAACGGCTCCGGACCCCGGACGTGCCGCACGAACGCCGTCTCCCAGACGACAGGCTGAGCGTCCAACCAGTCCCAGTCGATGCGTTCGTCCTCCCGGTAGTGGCGAGCGGTGAAGTAGGCGATCTGGAACGAGGTCAGATTCTGGAAGAAATGCGATCCCTGGGAGGGGTCTGGAAGCATGCTTGGCAACGATGTCTCGACGACGGCGCAAGCGCCTGAGATGGCTGTGAACCGGACCGGGATACCGAGGAACGGGTCTGCCGACCCCCATCTGCCCGGGCCGATGAGAAGATACGGACGTTGCTCCTCCCGCAGCCTGGCGTTCGCAACGGCCACGTCCCTGGCCATTTCTCGAGTTCGCGAGCCGTCGAACGTCTCCGACTTGACATAGACGACATCTTCCACGTGATAGACGCCGTTGCCCAGCACCTGGGTGCTCCGCAGCAGGAAGTCGTCGCGGCTCAGGCGGTCCAGGTGGAGGTCCACCGTCCCTTCCTCCTTGACCATGGGCCGCACCTGGAGGAAGTGGAACCCGGCCTCGTCGGCGGGACCACTCCCCAGGGTCCCCGCAAACTCGATCTCCACGTCGCAGTTCATGGCTGTCTTGCACAACTGCATGAGCAGTTTCAAGACCTTGGCCAGCGGCACCAGCTCCGACTGGAGGATCGGAGCGAAATTCACCACGCGCAGTCCGTCGCGGAAAGTGCCTTCGTACAGCGCGTCGTCTTCGGTGGAGTAGGTCGACGCGACCTGGTTCAAGGTCCCGTGCCGGTCCGCCTCCTTGATGTCCAGGTGCGCGAGATTGACCTCCTCGCTCGCCTGTTGACTCAGGAAGTCGGACTCGAGGTCCAGGGCGTAGAACCGCCGCTGCGAGTTGGCGTAGTAGTCCTTCCTGGACATGAACTGCGGCATGACCGAGGGAAACGCGGGACAGAACTGGGCGCAGACCCCGCCATCCACGATGGTCTTTCCCAGTCCAAGCGCCAGGTTGACGATGCCGTCGGACTGCTTCGCGTCGCCGAAGGGATAGTAGTTGAACGAACGGGCGACACCCGAGTAGTCCGGATAGTAGTATCGACCGTGGACCCGGCCGGCAACATGCTGGATGACCACCGCCATCTGCTCCTCTTCCAGCCGGTGCCCGGTGGCCTCGATGTAGTTCCTCGCCCCCCTCATGTAGGTGGACGCATACACATACTTGATGGCGTGCTTGAGTTCCCTGAACCTGACCTCCGGGTCCGGATTGCTGTTGGGAACCATGATCGTCGCGTAGATGCCGGCGAAGGGCTGGTACAACGTGTCCTCGAGAAGGCTCGAGGAGCGGATGGCCAGCGGGACGGGGTTCCGTACGACGATGGTTCTGAGATCCTCCTCCACGCTGACCGGGAACCTTGCGTCGAGAAACCGCTGAAGCAACTCCTCGTCGGAGAGGTTCTCCACGACCACCGGGAAGAGCTGGTTGATGGCCATGAATTCCGCAAACACGTCGGTACACAGGATGATCGAACGCGGAATCGCGATGCTCATGCGCGGGAAATAGCTTGGCTTGATGTAGTTCTTCAGAATGGTGTCGAAGAAGGCCAGGCCTCGAGCCTTGCCACCAAGGGAACCACCGCCGACACGGAGGAACGTGGCATGGGCCTTGTAGTCGTCCCGGGAGAAGTCGGCGATAAGCCCCCGCTCGTCGCTGCTGGCCAGTTCGCTGAGACGTTCCAGGGTGTACTCCCGCAGGTCCTCCACCGAACCGAAGTCCGACACCTTGATGGGTTTGAACTCGGCCGCCAACCGGAACTTCGTCCTGGCCATGAGCCAGTTGGAAAAGTGATGGCGGGACGCATGGTAGACCAGGCACTTGTCCGGTACGAGGGCAAGCTGCTCCCGGAATTCGTCCAGGTTCCTGGCCCGGGCGATCTCCTGGCCGTTGGGTAGCCTGAAAATGAAATCGCCGAATCCGAAGTTCTCCATCATGAACTGCCTGAGTTCCTGGAGCAACGTCCTCGAATTCTTGTTGGCAAAGGCGACGTTCTGCGCGGTCACCAGCTTTCGGAACTCCTCCTTGGAAGACTGGGCGAGGATGGGCAACTCCGGGTCCATCTCCCGGACCTTCCTGATGTAGGTCAGCCCCGCCCGCTCGTCGACGACGCCGCCGATGGGGAACTTCAAGTCCGTGATGATTCCCAGCAGGACCTTGCGGTACTTGCGGTAGTACCGCCACGCCTCCTCATAGTTCCTGGCATGAAGAATCTTCGGTCTCGCCCGCTGCCGCAACAGCTTGTCTCCGAAGTTCTTTCCTTCCTCGATCAGCATCTGGCTCTGCTTGATCAACTCCGTGTAGATCATCGGGAGAAAGGCCGAGTAGAACTGCGGCGAATCCTCCACCAGGATGATGGCGCGAACCCCCCACTCGAGGCAATCCACCGGGGCATTCATCCAGTCCTCGAGAAGCTTGATGAGCGCGAGGAAGATGCGCCGATCACCGGACCACGTGAAGACCTGGTCGAACGCTCGAATGTTCCCTTCGTTGTACAGTGTTTCGAGTGCGCGACCCTGGTTCGCCAGGAGGGTCACGGTGATGTTCGGATAGCGCTTCTTGACCGTGTTGCAAAAGGAATCGAGCTTCATGTCACCCAGTCGCATCATCGTGATGACCAGGTCGAAATTCCCTTCACGAAGTTCCTCGAGCGCCGCCTCGCCGGAGTGGACGCGCGTGATCGACGGAGCGTAGTGGAGGTTGAGGTCCTGGTATTCGCTGAAGATGGCCTCCGAGAGCTGGCCGTCGTCGACCAGCGTGTAGAAGTCGTAGCGGCTGGATACCAGGAGAATGTTGCTGACCCTGACCCGCATCAACTCCTTGAAATCCAGGTCGTGTGGCATGAGGTCATCCACGGGTATGCCGTGCTCGATAAGGACATCCCGAAGTTCGTCTCGCTGTTTCCGACTTCTGTGCATGGATTCCGTCTCGTCGATGGGTTGAATGCCAGGCCTCGAGGGGCGCCTCCCCTCTTCGCCGCACCGACGCCGGCGCCCCGGACCAGCCCGAGGCCCATACGACGCCTCCCCGCCAGGGGGCCGCATCGAGCAGCGAGAGAATAGTATGCCTCAGCGGCCGGGGGATGGAAAGCGATTCCCTGCGACATCCGCGCATTGTGGCTCACAGGCGATCGTGCTACAATCGGTCTCTCGCAAACCCGGTGACAGCGACGAGGTGCATGCATGGTTGGTCGTTCGGTCGTACTGCTCTTGAAAAGTCCCCTGTTCGCCTTCTCGCGCGCTGACGGCAAGAAAATGCCTCGAGGCGTCGTCCAGGTTCGAGGGACGATCGTGAAGGAGAAGGGGCCGGGCGTCTGGCTCAAGCTCCAGGGCCTCGGCGTCGAAGGTGACCCCATCGACGGTCTCACATACACCGGTGACCTCCCAGCGAAGGAGATGTTCATCCCGTTCGCCAAGATCGACTGTTTCGTGCTGCTGCGACAAGGGCCGTGACGCCATGCACGCCTTCTACCGAAGTACTCGAGCCCGCGTATTCGCTCGACACTTCCGGGCGCAAGACGAGGCAGGGCATGCCACGGGCTCGAACCGCTTGCGCCCAAGCAGCCCCCCGAAAGCCCTGCCCACCCCAGGCGGCTCGAGGATCGAGAACGACTCGCAGAAAGGGACCTGAGGATGAAGGAGGCTTCAACCGAGATCGAGACCAGGATCCGGGCGTTCATCCTGGAACACCTCGACCCGGGGACCGACCTGGGCTTCGAAGATCGCTTGATGGACCGGGGCTACATCCCGTCCATGCAGTTGATCAGCCTCGTGGGATTCCTCGAAGACACGTTCGGCGTGGAGATCGTCCCGTTCGACGTCACTCCCGACGATTTCGAAAGCATCGCAACCATCGCCGACCTGGTGCGCTCCTTGCGAGGTCGCAAATGAACGGACCGACACTGCCGGGACACCACCCGAGCGCAGGCAGGCCACCGGCCGGAGAGACGGACTGGGACGCGATCTTCCGCGGCGAATTCGTGAGGCGGCCGCACTGCTGGAAAACCTGCGACAGCTTTTGCTGCAAGCCGACTCGAGTCACGCAACACTTCCTCTTCCTCCGGTCTCGAGGCGTCGATCTGCCCCACCTTCCGGGCGAGTATCACTATCTCGAGACGACAGGACACCTCCAGGCCGGCTTCGCCGATACCTTCACACGGCATCGACTGCGGTTGCCCAACGGCCGCACCATGCCTCTCTACCGGGCGGTGTGCACCCTCGACGGAACGTGTTCCGACCACCGCTACCGCCCCCTGGTCTGCCGCGTCTACCCCTTCATGCCCGTGCCGACCCTCGACGGGGACCTGGAACGCACCGAACCCACCGCACTCATCGATATCTTCTGGAACGCCCTCGAGACTTCGGGCCATCCCTGCACCATCACCGAAATGGACGCGGACGAGTGGGACGCCTACCGCGCACTCTGCCGGGAACTGTTCAAGGATCCGGTGAACATCCTCTACTTCAAGGCAGCATCCATCTACAAGAACACCATCATGGATTCGGTGCGGCGGCAGTACCCGGAACTGCTCGAGCAACCGGAAGAAATCTTCTTCTCCCGGTGGGAGAAGCTCCTGGTGATGGGCAAGCTCTACCACCCCGGCGAGGTCCTTGAGAAGATCGCAGCCGTCTGCGACGGCCTCGAGGCCCGGTTGGGCAGACCGCTCGCGCTGGAGGGCACATGAGACGACTCGAACTCGAGCTGGAAAGGCCAATACCCGCCGACCTTGTCGACGAACTCTCTTCGGCCTTGCCCTACGCTGCAGAAGGCGCAGCCAACTTCCACGTCGACCCCGAACGGCCGGCCGTGGTAAGGTTCGATGTCGCCGACGCCGCCGCCGCCGACACGATCTTGCGAAAGGTGTCGAGACTCATCGACAAAATGACTCGAGGGTGGCGGTCTCTTCCGCCCAAGGTGATCGCCGACATGCGCTCCGTGGTGCCTCACCACGACGGTAACACCTGGACGGAGATGAAAGACGCCGGCATCGTCTCCGAGGTCGCACCCGGGCAGGTCGCCCTGTCGGGCCTGGGACTCGACCTGTTCGACTTCTTCGACCGCACGTTCGTCCGCTTCGCCATGGCGTTCGGCGCCAAACGGGTGCGATACCCCCAGATGATCAGCGTGGAGGCCCTCAACCGCTGCCAGTACTTCGATTCTTTCCCACACCACGTCACGTTCTGCACCCACTTGCGCGAAGACATCGACCTGCTCGCCGCATTCTCCCACGCCCAGGAACATGGAGAACCGTTCCCGTTCGCTCGAGGCCTGCACGACCCCGAATACGTCGGCGTCCCAGCCGCATGCTTCCACGTGTACCTCGACCTCTCCGGCCGAGACCTGGTTTCCCCCACGGTGATCACCACCTCCGCCCGGTGCTTTCGCTACGAGGCCGAAACCATGACGACGCTTGAGCGGCTGTGGGATTTCACCATGCGGGAGATCGTGTTCGTGGGTACCGAAGAATGGGTACGGGAGCAGCGCAGGCGCAGCATGGACGAAGTCGTCCAGTTCGTGAAGTCGCTACGCCTGAACGGCTGGATGGAAGTGGCCAACGACCCGTTCTTCGTGAACACGTTTGTCGCAAGGAAGTACTACCAATTGCTGACCGAGGCGAAGTTCGAGTTGAAGTTGTCGCTGCCATACACGAACGGAGCGCTCGCCGCCGCTTCCTTCAACTACCACGAGGACTTTTTCGGACGATCGTTCGATGTCATGCTCGATGGGAGCCCGGTTCACACCGGGTGCACGGCGTTCGGGATCGAGCGGTGGGTCTTCGCGTTCCTGAGCCAGTACGGTGTCGATCGTTCGCGATGGCCTGACGTGGTGAACGCGGGCCTGGCCGGCCAGATCGACGCGACAGGACCTGCCACGGTTGCGCCAAGGGAGTGAGCGTTCGCCGAGAGAACTCGGTGCCGGTTGGCGAAGGCCGGCACCCGAGGGGATGAGAACGCCGGAGAAAGGGTGATGGGCAAGAAGCTGCTGTTGCTGTTGTTGATTCTCCTCACCGCAGGGTGGATCGTCGTGGCGTTCACTAACGGTGCGGTGCTCCGGTCGCTCGGGGACGCGCTGTCCGGGTGGCTCGAGCCTGAGGTATCCATCCACACCGGAGAAGTCGATGTGCGCACAGACGCCACGGACTATCTCTCCGGGGAGGACATCGGCGTATCCGTGTCGAACCTGCTCGAGGTCCCGGTGCGGACGCACGTGGGAAGTGCAACGCCGATCGCGGCGATCGACCATGCCGAGCGCAAGTTCAGTGACGGGTCGTGGCAACGCGAAGAGGTGTTGTGCACCCCTCCCCACTGCACCTACGTGATCGACAGCCCCTACCCGCTCGACCCGGGGGAAACCCGGTCGTTCCGATGGAAGCCGGTGTTCTTCACGAAGGGCACGGCGGAGCGGCGGCCCGTGCCTCCGGGCGTGTACCGGCTCCTGGTTCGCTACCAGGTGCAGCCGGACCCGGCGGTGCCGAAATGGGTCTGGCACCATACCCTGACCAACGAGTTCACGGTGCGGTAGCCTACGGTTGACCGCCGAGCTTGCGCCGGAGTTTGACCACGCGCTCGTGGGCCTCCTTGTCGTCGGGCCTCATGGCCAGCACGGCTCGGTACCACACCAGGGCGTCCTCGATCCTCCCTTGCTGCTCGAGGACCTGCGCGAGGTTGAAACGGCTGTCGGCGTCGGAAGGATCGAGTTCGATGGCCAGGCGGTAGGCCGACTCGGCCTCCATGAGCCGATTCTGGACCTGGTACACGGCTCCCAGGTCGGCGTGGACGATGGGTAGTTCCGGCATGATGGCGCTGGCGGCCTTGTAGCGATTGAGGGCATCTTCGTAGTCGGCGGCGTGGTAGGCGTCGTCCCCCTGCCGCACGAGGGTCCGGAACAGCGCGACGCGCTTTTCCCGCCGGTCCGCCTGCTGGCGCGCCTCTTCGTAGGCTCGAGCGATGTCGGCTTCCCCGGTCGTCTCCCGGATGTAGCACGCCACGCCGTCCAGGCTGATACGCACCTGGGGGCTCGGCTGGTACATCCGCCGGGTATCGTTGAGACTGTACACACGAACGTCGTCGAGGTTCGCCACCAGTGTGGCTCGCGAAAGATAGTCCTCGCGCGCCCGGAAGCCGCCCTCGACTTGCTGGAAGGCGTCCCCGGAGAAGACGCTGACGACGTAGCGGGGGCCGAAGAGGACCTTTCCGCCGGCCATGGGGGTGAGAACCCAGATACGGGCATACACATCGGACGCCCGCTCGCCTTCGTGAACCGGGTAGTGCACCAGCACCAGGTCTCCTTCCCTCCTGTGCCTGGTCAACACCGCGGGCTGGTGGAGCCACTCCGACCCCCGCCTGGTGAAGAATCCCGCGACGCCTTCGCCCGTCGCGACCTCGAGCCGGTCGGAGAACTCCAGGAGCGTGTCCTTGTTGTCGAGCGAAATCGTGTGCTCCTCGAAGCGAAGGCAGAAGGGACAATCGAGGACGACTTCGTACCATGTGCCATCCAGCGCGCGCTGTCGTTGAACCGCGGTTGGAGCGGCCTGGGCCACCACATCACCGTATGCCCCTGCGGTCGTGTGCACCACGACGAGCGCCAGGACGCCCCATCCCCACCATGCCCCGCAACGCGCCAGAGCCCTGCTCACGAGTCTCCTCCCTTCCCGTCCGATACCGTCGCGGCCTGTTCCGTCACGGGACCTGCCCCCGGTGCGACGAGGGTCACGAAACGCTGCTCGAGACCTCCCTCCGCGGCTCGAATGCGCTCGAGTTCCTCCGCGTCCATGATCTCCACGAGCCTGCCGGCATTCATCACCGCGATGCGGTTGCACAGCCGCTCCAGGACCTCGAGGACGTGGCTGGAAATCAAGATGGCCGCGCCCTGCCCGGCGAGGTCCTTCAGGAAAGCCTTCAGGCGGTGCAACGTCGTCGGGTCGAGACCGTTCAATGCTTCATCGAGGAGCAAAACGGGGGGGCGACCCAGGAGCGCCCCGGCCAATGCCACCTTGCGCCTCATGCCCTGCGAGTAGGTCCGGATCAGGCGTCCGCGTTCCTCGCCGAGTTCCAGGATATCCAACAAGGTCACAATATCGCGAGTCCGTTCCGGCTGGTCCAGCCCCTTGAGTTCACCGGCAAACTCGAGGTACTCGGCGCCGGTGAGGTAATCATACAACGCGATGTACTCTGGGACATAGCCGATTCGCCGTCTCGCCTCGAGCGGGTGGTCCATGACAGACTTCCCGAACAGGAGGACCGTCCCTTCCGTAGGGGCCAGGTGGCCGGCGGCCATGCGCAAGGTCGTGGTCTTGCCCGCCCCATTCGGGCCGATCAGCCCGACGAAATCGCCGCGTCCAACGACCAGCGAGAGTTCCCTGACCGCAGGGTGCGATCCGTAGGATTTGCTGACTTGTCGAAACTCGAGGCTCATGCGTCCCCTATCGAGCGGCTCCAGGTCGTTCCAGCACGGCAAAGTACGGCCGCGCCGCAGGTGGCCCGTCGTGCGCCACTTCTCCCCATTGCTACCTCCCGGTCATCCAGGGCGACCTCCGCGGCGCTCTTGCTCGAGCAGGGCCAAGCGGGCGGGAAGCCGGGCCAACAACGCCAGGGTCACAACGGCCAGTGCTGCCAACAATGCCGCGCCCAGGATCGGACGTCCCCCCGAAAACGCGTAGGCCCCCAGCAGGCTCGAGGCGAACAGGACCCGCCCCGATAGCGGGTTGCCGAACAAGGCCACCGCGATGTTGGCAGCCGTGACGCAGGCTGAAAGACCGATGGCGAGGACCCCGAGAAATGCCCGCTCCCACGGCTCCCCAGCCCAGCACAGGGCAAGGGCCAGCCACGGCGCCACCAAGGCCACGAAGAATCCGGTCGAAAGCAGTCGCCCGGCATAGTGCCGGGACATCGGGGCGGGTAGCGATAACCATTGCCAGGGTGCGTCGCTGCCGGGCCTTGTCATGCCGAAAGCCTGCCCCGCGGCAAGAGCGAGGACGACCCAGGTGGCCGGCCACGCCCATCCGGCCTCGAGCATCTCCCGCCCCCTGCCTGCGGCCAGTATCAACAACACACCGGCCGATGTCAACAACACTACGTAGTCCAACCGATTCCGGCGCCACGCCTGCCGCAGGTCCTTCACGACGAAAGGACGCACGGCCGGAGGCATGCGCACCGCATACCATTCACCCAGGAAACCGGGACGGGGCGCCGACTCGCCGAGTTCACCCGACTGTTCTCCCTCGGCCAGCGCTGCCAAGGCCTGGTAATAGCCTTTCTCGAGCAGGGCTTCCGCCTCCCGGCAGGCCCACAGCACGGGAGGGACCACGGCCAGCAAGAGAGCCAATCCCGTGGTCAGATCGCCCCGGGAAACCGCCGTCAGCCCGATATAGGCCACCAAGCCCCACGCGAACCCGGAAACCGCGCCGAGGAACGGGCTGTAGAGCAACAAGGTCCGGTCCTTGAGCACCATCGCACCCGCAAGGTGAATCTTGAGCCATTCGAAAGAGGGCGTTCCGACGGAGTTCCCCGCAAACGCATGCCAGTAGATGCTCCAGGCAATGGTCGTGACGTAGAGCACGGCGAGGTAGCAGCAGGTCTCGAGCGCGAGCACCGGGTGCCCGCGCCACGCCAGGGACCCCCCGGCCAGCAGTCCCACCGTGAGCAACGGGAGATTCCTGGCCGACATCTCCAGCAGCCGGTAGCGAAACAGGGCCTTCGGCGGAACGGGAAACAGGTTGAGTACCTCGATATCGCGATTGCGCCAGAGCGTGCCGAACGTCAGAAACCCCGTCGCGGCGGCCAGAAACGCTCCAAGGCGGTAGGCCTCCATTCGGATCGCTTCCCGCGCGCCCGCGGCATGTGCCAACGGCCCATCCATCCGGCCGAACGCCCACGTGACCAGCACGAATCCCACGAGTCCGGCCACGACGATCAACCGCAGCAAGGCAGGCAGGTCCAGGACGCGAAGCCGGTGGTGCACCGCGCGGAGTCGGAAATGGAGGAGGGTCCTGGCCATCCTGGCGGAAGAGACGTGGGTCGGCGTCATGGTGCCGGCGATCATAGCCGGGTCCGTCGGTGCGTGTCAAGAAGGCCGAATGGACAGGGGAAACCTGTTGCTATCGCGTTGACGCAGCGCTATAGTGACTTTGAATTTGTGTTCAACATGGAGTCACCATGAAGATAACACCGCTCGATATCCAGCAGAAGCACTTTCAGTCCGGGTGGCGCGGCTACAATCCGGAGGAGGTGAAGAACTTCCTCGATGCCGTCCGCAGCCAGATGGAGGCGCTGCTCCGCGAGAACGCCAGCCTGAAGGAGTCCCTGAGAAAGGCGGAAGCGGGTCTCGAGGACTTCCGCGAGCGGGAGAAGGCGCTGAAGGACACGCTCGTCATGGCGCAGAAGATGACCGAGGAGATCAAGTCGGGCGCCATGAAGGAGGCCGAGATCGTACTGAGCGAGGCCCGTCTCCAGAGCGAACAGATCATTGCTTCCGCCCACACCCGTCTGACCGAGCTGCTCGACGAGATCCGGGAATTGAAGAGTCAGCGCACGCAGTTGCTGGCGTCGCTGCGGGCGACGCTCGAGACCCACAGCAAGTTGTTGGACATCACCGAGCAGCAGGCCGTTCGGAAAGACTCGGTAGAAGAGAAGCTCACCTACCTCCAGCCGCCTCGAGTCGCCAAGGCCGAGCAGGGGCGTTGACCATGGCGAGGCAATCGCTGCGCCTGTCGGTCCAGGAAGGCGCCACGTTGATCCCGGTCCACCTGCAGCCCGGGGCATCGAGAGATAGCTTGTCCGGCGTGTTCGATGGGGTACTGAAGATGGCGGTCAAGGCTCCACCGATCGACGGAGCGGCCAACGAGCGGTGTCGCAAGTTGCTCGCCCGCCAGGTCCTTCATTGCCCGACGACCCAGGTCGTTCTTGCGAAGGGTGCGCGTTCCCGCAGGAAAGTGTTTCGGGTCGAAGGCATGCCGGTGGAGACGGTGCGTGTCCGGCTGGCCGAAAGCCTCGCGGCATGCGGGTCGCCGGTGGATATCTCCATCTCAACGGAGCCTGCTTGAACTGCTACACAGCCTGCACCCCCGTTTCCGGCGTGTACCGTGCCACGTGACGGCCGGGTTCTTGCCGACTCCGGGACATGGAAGATCTCGAAATCACGTGGTTCCCGTGGTCGCCCTGGCCGTCTTGGTCGCAGGAGGCCCATGATGAAGGACCCGTATCCTCTCGATCATCCAACAAGGTCCGACCCCGGCAAGGTGTCCGCCTGCGTCCTTGTCGTGGACGACGAAGACGGCATGCGTTCCGCCCTGAGACAAGCGCTCGAGGGGCCCGGGTACCGGGTTCTCGAAGCGCGCAACGGCCGTCAGGCATTCAACGCACTCGACTCGTATCCCGTGGACGTGGCCATCGTCGACATGATGCTGGGTGCGGAGAACGGCCTGGCGCTGATGGAGCAACTGCTCGCTCGAGACAACCTGTTGCCGGTGATCATCCTGACGGCGCATGCGAGCATTCGCACGGCGATCAGTGCGGTCCGCCGCGGAGCGTATGGCTACCTGACCAAGCCGATCGACCTGGAGGTACTCCTGCGCGAGGTGGAACGTGCCCTGGAGAGGCGGGGACTCGTAGAGGAGATCTCCATGCTGAACCTGGCGTTCCGCCGGGATGACCACACGCCGGGGCTTCAATTGGTCGGGCGCAGCCCGGTGATGCAGGCGGTCTACCGTTCCATCGTGCGGGTGGCGCCGACCGATGCAACGGTGACGGTGTACGGCGAGTCTGGCACGGGGAAGGAGTGTGTGGCTCGAGCCATCCACACATTGAGTCCTCGCGGGTCCCATCCGTTCGTGGCGGTGAGCTGTGGTGCGATCCCGGACACGCTGCTCGAGAGTGAGCTGTTCGGTCACGTCAGAGGTGCATTCACCGGGGCCACCGAGGCACGGCCAGGCCTGTTCCGCGAAGCGGAAGGCGGGACCGTGTTTCTTGACGAGATCGACAACACATCGCCGCCTTTCCAGGTGGCCCTGCTGCGTTTTCTCCAGGAGCGCCGCATACGACCCGTGGGGGCGGAATCATCGAAACGCTCGAACGTGCGGGTGATCGTGGCGTCCGCGTGCGATCTGAGGAAAGCGTGTGAGGATGGCACGTTTCGGAAGGATCTCTTCTTCCGTGTCCATGTGCTGCCCATCTTTCTCGCTCCGCTCCGGGAGCGCAGGGGCGACATCATGCTGCTGGCGGAACACTTCCTCCGACGCTACGCCCTGGAAGAAGGGAGAGAGATGGTGGGGTTTCACCAGTCGGCGATCCGGCGCCTCGAGGCGCATACGTGGCCCGGCAACGTGAGAGAGCTGGAGAATCGTGTCAAGCGGGCCGTGGTCCTGGCCCCTTTCCAGGTGATCTACCCGCAGGACCTGTTCGGGGAGGACCTGGATAGCCCCGGCATGGATGCGCGTCGTTCCTCGTGGCGACACCGCACCGGGTCGAGCAACCTCCCTTCTTTCCGGGAGGCTCGAGCAGCCTTCGAGAGAGAATACCTGACGCGGCTCCTCACGTTGACTCGAGGGAACATCAGCGAGGCCGCGCGGATGGCCGGACGCTACCGCGCGGACCTCTATGCAATGCTCCACAAGCACGGCCTGAGTCCGGACGATTTTCGATGACGGCCATGAGGCGGGAGTGTCGGCTACCAGCGTGTGGCCACCGCCGTCGCCAGGTCGAAGAAGAGATCTCCACGTTTCACATCCCGGACGCATCGCTTGAGAAGGTAATCTGGACGAAAGTAGAACGCCCGGTAAGCCGCGGAGAGGAAGGCCTCGAGTTCGGACCATCGACACGTGGGATGCGTCAACCACGAACGGTTCTCTCGGTGAATGTTCAGGTCGGACAGACGAGCTTCGTTGACAAACGGACGCCAGGCTTCGTACAGCTTCGTTCCGGGCAGGGGCAACGTGATCGAGAACTTGGCGAAGTCCAGATCGAGTTCCTTCGCAAACGCGACCGTCGCAGCGAGCGTGTCCGGCGTCTCGCCCGGCAGTCCCACCATGAAGTAGCCGAGCGTCGTGATCCCGGCCGCTCGAGCAGCGGCAACGGCAGACCTCGCGTGCTCCAGCCGCGTGCCCTTGCCTGCCAGGTCGAGCAACCGCTGGGCACCCGATTCCAGGCCGAAGGCCACGAGGCGCAGGCCGGATCGAGCCGCAAGGGCGAAGAAGTCCCGGTCACAATCCGAAACACGGATACCGTTGGTCAATGTCCAGGGAACACGGATGCCACGACGAATCATCGTCTCACAAATCGCCTTGGCCCGGTCGAGGTCCGCGGTGAAGTTGTCGTCCACCAGGTTGAACGACCTGAAGCCCGCGCTGGCCGCCTGTTCGATATCGCCGACGAAACGCTCTGCCGATTTCGGTCTGAATCGCCGGCCGTGGACTGCGTGCGTGCAGTAGACACAGGCTGCTGTGCATCCTCTCGAACTCTCGAGGTCGGCGACGGGAGGATGGGAGGCGACCAGGGACCGGCGTCGATAGTCTTCCAGTTCGAACAGGTGCCATGCCGGAAAGGGAAGTGCATCGACATTGGCGAGTCGAGGACGCCGCGAGACGTGTACCCGCTCACTCGCGTCGAGATAGGCCACGCCCGGGACCTCGCCCGGCTGCTTCCCGGCGGCCAGTTCGCAAAGCGCGGCCTCTCCCTCGCCCAAGACAACAGCGTGGAACGGGCCCTCGAGCAGATCCATGGGACGCGACGTGGGGTGCGGTCCCCCGGCGACGAGACGCAAGCCTGGCAACAAGCGCCGGAGGCGGCGAGCAATCCTGAGAGCACCGGGCAAGAGGGGCGTTCTCACCGTGATACCGACCAGATCGGGACGCAGGCTTTCCACGAGGCGACCAAGCGAGCGTTCGTAGTCAGGACGTGAGGCCAGATCGACGATGCGCACCGCATGCCCGTGGCGCAAGAGCGCGCCGGCAAGCGTGGCCAGGTTCAGAGGTGGACTGGCCGAGATGGCTCCACGCACTCTCAACTTCCGGTAGTAGCCTCCGAGAGGAGGATTGATAAGCAGTACTCGCTGTCCAGACAAGGATTCCCTCCACGAACCCCATTGTTCTCGCCCCCCGGAATACCGAGAATTCCTCTGCGCGGTGTCTCGTGCTTCTCGCCGCCACCACCGGCTCTCGTGCACGCCACACGAGGGAACAACGGGCAGGGTCTACCCCGTCTCGCCGCCAACCATCCCCCGGTCCGCTTCCTCGAGAGACGCCACCAACACCGTCTTGCCGTCGAACGCCACCGCGAACTGGTGCACAGGCTCCGCCCCGGACGCCCGCAGTTCCGCTCCGTAGTCCCGGGAACGCAACTGCGACAACCCCTCCTCCAGCGCCTGCTCCAGCGTCTTGCGCTTCCGCCGCGCCACCTTCAACTCAAGCACAACACCAGGGGTCCCAGCCTCAGATGGCACTATCAATACGTCCGCTCGCCCAAGCCCC